>JBGSTS010000032.1:0-46809 GCA_041736435.1 Desulfobacterales bacterium
CGGCCATGATCAGGGCCTGCGCCCGCCGGCGCGTCGGCGCGAGCCCGCGTTCGGCCATGAGAACGTCGAGTCGTTTGCGGTGGGTGGACAAGGGCGGTCAGGCGGAGCGCACGACGACCGGCGGCACCGTCTGGCCGTTTCGCCGCAGCAGCCGATCGACGGCCTTGACAATGGCGGCGGCGTCCAGCCCGTACTTGCTGCGCAGGACCTGAGGCGGGCCGTGCTCCACGAAACAATCGGGCACCCCGATCCGCTCGACGGCGGTCTGGGTAAGCCCCTCGTCGCTCAGCAGTTCGAGCACGGCGCTGCCAAAGCCGCCCTGGAGCACGTTTTCCTCCACCGTGATGAGGCGCGGCACTCTGCGGGCGATCTCGGTGATGAGATCTGCGTCGAGCGGTTTGACGAAGCGGCAGTTGACGACGGCCGCCCGGATCCCGTGCTCTGAGAGCCGTTGATAGGCGTTGAGGGCCTCGGGCACGCCGCGGCCGATCGCCAGGATGGCCACGTCGCCGCCGTCTTTGAGCAGCTCCGCTTTTCCGATCGGAAGTGCGGCGGACTCCCTTTGAAGCTCGACGCCCTCCCCGGCACCCCGGGGATAGCGAACCGCGATCGGGCCGTCATGGGCGAGGGCGGCCGCGAGCATCCGGCGCAGCTCGTTTTCGTCTTTCGGCGCCATGACGACCATGTTCGGCATGCTGCGCAGAAACGAGTAGTCGAAAAGCCCCTGGTGCGTTGCGCCGTCCTCGCCGACGATGCCGCCGCGGTCCAGGGCGAAGACCACAGGCAGCCGCTCCATGCAGACATCGTGCAGAAGCTGGTCGTAGGCGCGCTGCAGGAAGGTGGAATAAACGGCCACCACCGGGCGAAACCCCTCCACGGCCAGTCCGGCGGCGAAGGTGACGGCATGCTGCTCGGCGATGCCCACGTCGAAAAACCGCTCCGGGAACCGAAGGGCGAAATTGGACAGGCCGGTTCCTTCCGGCATGGCCGCCGTGACGGCCACCACCCGCGGGTCGTCGGCCGCCAGTTCCACCAGGGTCTGCCCGAAGACCTCCGTGTAGGTCGGCGCGGAAGGTGCGCACACCGCACACTCTCCGGTCTCCACCTCGAAGCAGCCGCAGCCGTGAAAGTGCACCGGGTTTTTTTCGGCGGGGGGATACCCCTTGCCCTTGCGGGTGGTCACGTGCAGGAGCACGGGCTCCTTGATGTACTTCACGTTGTTTAAGATGTCGATGAGATGATCGATTTTGTGGCCGTTGATCGGCCCGAAGTATTCGAAGTTGAACGCTTCGAAGAGCATGCCGGGGGTGACGAAGGCCTTGAAGGACTCTTCCGTGCGCTTGGCCAGCTGGTAGACGTCCTCGCCGATGCGCGGCAGCTTTCTAAAGAAAAAACCGAGCTCCTTGCGCAGCTCCTGCAGTTTCTTGGCCGAAAAGGTCCGGCTCAGGAAAGAGGAGAGGGCGCCCACGTTGCGCGAGATCGACATCTCGTTGTCGTTCAGGATGACGATGAGGTCGCGCTTGGGGGTGCCGCCGGCCTGGTTCAGCCCTTCGTAGGCCATCCCGGCCGTCATGGAGCCGTCGCCGATCACGGCGATCACTCTGGCATCTTCCTGCTTGAGAAAATTCGCGCAGGCCATCCCGTAGGCAGCGGAGATGGAGGTGCTGCTGTGGCCGGTGGTGAAGGCGTCAAACGGGCTTTCGCTGCGGCGGGTGAAGCCGGAGAGGCCCCCGTGCCGCCGCAGGGTCCTGAAGGACTCGCGGCGGCCGGTGAGGATTTTGTGGGCGTAAGCCTGGTGGCCGACGTCCCAGATCAGCCGGTCGCGCGGCACGTCGAAGACATAGTGAATGGCGATGGCCAGGTCGACCGCGCCCAGACTGGGCGCGAGGTGTCCGCCGGTCTGCGAGACGACCTCCACAATCAGGCGCCGGATTTCGGCGGCCAGCTCGGGGAGCTTTGCGCGCGGCAGTCTCTTCAGATCCGCCGGCGAGTTGATGGA
The DNA here is from genome assembly GCA_041736435.1 of Desulfobacterales bacterium. Classification (GTDB taxonomy): domain Bacteria; phylum Desulfobacterota; class Desulfobacteria; order Desulfobacterales; family SpSt-501; genus SpSt-501. Next base: position 2,000 of record JBGSTS010000032.1, read on the forward strand.
TTCAAGCAGGCTCATCACTTTTTGCGTTCGACGATGTAAGCGGCGATCGCCCGCAGGGGATTTGCTCTAGTGCCGAACTCGGCCAGGGCCGCAACCGCCTCCACCTTTAAATTCTGAGCGAATTCCTTGGATTTTGCAAGCCCTAAAAGCTCAGGATAGGAATTTTTGCGCCTCAGCTTGTCGGTGCCGGCAGCCTTTCCCATCACGGCCGGGTCGCCCTCGACATTCAAGATATCGTCGATCACCTGAAACGCAAGCCCCACGGCGCGGCCATAGGCTTCTATCCGGCGCACCTGCTCCGCCGAGCCGCCGGCGATGAGCGCACCCGAAACCAGCGCCGCCCGGATCACGTCGCCGGTCTTGCGGCCGTGCAGAAATTCCACCTCTTCCACCCCCAGACGCCGCCCCTCGGAGCCGATGTCCAGCATTTGACCTAAAACCATGCCTCGGAACCCTGCTGCGGCGGCAACCCGACGGATCACCTCGAGCCGCACCTGCGGCGAGATCGCTTCCATTCCGGCCAGGACTTCGAAGGCAAGGGTCAGCAGGGCATCGCCCGCCAAAACGGCAGTGGCCTCGTCAAAGGCCTTGTGGCAGGTCGGCCGGCCGCGCCGCAGGTCGTCGTCGTCCATCGCAGGCAGGTCGTCGTGGATGAGGGAATAGGTGTGAATCATTTCAAGGGCGCAAGCGGTTGCCAGGGCATGGTCCGCCTCGCCGCCGACCGCCTCCGCCGCGGCGATGCACAGGTTGGGCCGGATGCGCTTTCCCCCGCCCATGAGCGAATAGCGCATGGCCTCGGCGAGCCGGGGCTCACGGCCGAGCGGCTCGAGAAACGCGGCCAGCGCGCTCTCCACCGCGGCGTTGTTGCAGGCCAGGTAGCGGTCCAGGTCGAACATGGTCACTGCCCGGAATCGGTCTCGAAGGGTTTCTCAACGATCGCGCCCGAGCTATCCCGAATCAGCTGGGTGATCTTGCGCTCGGTCTCCTCGAGCTTCTGGGCGCAAAAACGGGACAGCTCCATGCCCTCCTCGAATTTGCGAATCGACTGCTCGAGGGGCAGGTCGCCGGACTCGAGTTCGACCACGATCTGTTCCAACAGCTTCAGGGCCTGCTCAAAGCTCTTCTTTGCCATGTCGCTCAGTTCCTTTGACGTTGCAGAAGATGGTTCCTTTGGACAGCAGCACCTCGAGGGGTTGTTCCATGTGCACCTGATTCGGGTCCGTTACGACCCTTCGATCCGGCAGTCTGCGGGTGACGCTATAACCCCGGCGCAGGATGGCCAGGGGGTTGAGCGATTCGAGTTTGCCGGCGGTTTCACGCAGGTTGGATCGACCGTGGTTGAATCGTTTTTCGATCGAGTGCATCATTTTTTGGCGACTGCCGCCGATCTCCAGTTTGAGTTTTGCGATGCGGGCGGCGGGAGACGCGGACTGGATCCGTCGCTTCATCCCGTCCAGGTTTTGCTTTTTGCGCTGCAGGTAGAGCACTGAGAGCCTCCCGAGCCGCCCCTGGAGGTCATCTATCCGGAGCCATAACTCTTGTATCCTGCGGCGTGGGTCTTTCATGCGGCCTGATAAATCAATAATTGTATTTTTATTATATATCAATAATTTATGTATCAATTTATAAAGTTTTAGATTTACTCCTTCGACTCTGCGCAGAAGTTCACCCCGGTCAGGAACGGCGATTTCCGCCGCCGCCGAAGGGGTCGGCGCGCGCACGTCGGCAATGAAATCGGCAATCGTGAAATCGGTCTCGTGGCCCACCGCGGAGACCACCGGTACGCGCGAGTTGAATATGGCCATGGCCACGGCCTCGGAGTTGAAGGCCTGAAGGTCTTCGAGCGAACCGCCGCCGCGCGCCACGATGATAAGATCGGCATCGGCGCGCTGATTGAGCAGTTCGATGGCGGCGCAGAGATCCTCCTCGGCGCCGGACCCCTGGACCTTCACCGGGACGATTTCCAACCGGATCCCCGGAAACCGCCGGCCGGTCACCGTGATGATGTCGTGCACGACCGCGCCCGAGGCCGAGGTGACAATACCGATCGTGCGGGGCAGAAACGGAAGCGGCTTTTTGTGGCACTCGTCGAAATAGCCTGAGTCTGCCAGGCGTTTCTTCAGCTTTTCGAAGGCGATCTGCAGCGCGCCGATGCCGGCCGGCTCCAAATACTCCAGGATGATCTGGTAGGCGCCGCGCGGCTCGTAGAGGCTGATGCGTCCCAGGCCGATGACGCTCATTCCGTCGGCGGGTGGGAATTTGAGCTGGCGGTTCTGATTGCGGAACATGACCGCGGCGATTTGGGAGGTTTCATCCTTGAGCGTGAAATAAAGGTGTCCGGAACCGGGGATGCGCACGTTTGAAATTTCTCCGCACACCCAGATGAACGGGAAGCTTTTCTCCAGCAGGGACTTGATGCGGGCCGTGAGCTCGGAGACGGTTAAAATCCGGCGGGTGGTGTCGGGTTCGGCGGTGCCCGGTGTGAACAGGCCGCCGGTGTCATCGAAAGGGTCCGGCATTCAGAGTGCTTTTGTCAGATTGGCTTAGGTTATAATATTAACGTCTGATAATGTATATTATGTAAACTTTAAGTCTCAGCCCAGTCTTCGACCCTAAGCTTTTCCACCCGGCTGAATTCTTTGATGTTGTGCGTGATGACACACAGCCCGTTTGCAGCGGCTATCGATGCCACTAAAAGATCCCTCTCGCTGATCACCGATCCTTTTTTTTCAAGCTGCGTACGGATAACTCTATAGTTGAGCGCTGCCGATTCATCGAACGGATAAATTTCCAGAATCGAGCATATCGCTTCTATTTTCTCGCGGCGTTCCTTTTTTTTTACCGGAGATTTTTCGATGCCGTAATGAATCTCGGCCAGTGTGATTGAAGATAGAGAAAGATCCTTGGGGCTGTGGGTTCTGATTCTCTCCAACACTGGTTCATGACCGCGTATCCAGTAGCTGACAATGTTGGTATCGAGCAGATACATGAATTCCCGGCTATTCCAGGGCAAAATATTTCGGCGGCATTGAATTGGGGACTTCAAATTCCAAATCCGGCCCGAAAATGTCCCAAAACCCGTCGGGCCAGTTAATTTTTTCGATGGGCTCAAGAATGACTTTTTCACCCTCTTTACGGATTTTGACCTCAACCCCTTTAAGGCGAAATTCTTTGGGGAGCCTGACAGCCTGCGAACGCCCGTTTTTAAAAAGCTTTGCAGTAGATTCCATAATAGTGATCACCTCTTCCTAACTGATATAGACCAGTATAGACTAATTCCGAAGCCTGTCAAGGTCAGGTTCGAATACGGATATCAGCGAATGGCCTTCAGGTAGGCGAGCACTTCAGACAGCGACGAAATGTCGGCATAGCGCCGACTGACGTCGCGCAGGTTGTCTTTATGAGGTTGTTCATCGAGGTCGCCCACGCAATCCTCGGGCACGATCGTGCGGAACCCGTAGGTGAAGCTGTCGATTGTGGAGCCACGGATGCATCCGCTTGTGTTGCAGCCTGTGACAATGACCGTGTCCACGCGCTGCTTGATAAAGTAGGACACAACGGGAGTGTTGAAAAAGATCGAGGGCCCTGTCTTGCATACGACGAAGTCGTAGGCGGGGTCGTGGATGCGCGGGTCAAGCTGGGTGCAAGGGTGCCCATAGCGGAACTGTTCGGCCACCGTCGATATCTTCCAGTACGGCATGTCCCGCTCATCCATGTAGGCCGTATAGCAGCTGGCCACCGGGATATTTTTGGGTCGTGCTGCCTTCAGCAGTTCTGCCGTGTTCTCGAGGGCGCGCATGACCAGCGGCCTTCCCCCTATCGGGTACTGGGGGTCTGTGAATGCAGTCTGAAAATCCACGACAATGATACCGGGCCGTTCGCCGAACCCGATCTTCTGGGCATCGTAGCCCATTTCGCGATAGACATCTTTCATGGTAGTCCTCCCGTTTCACATGAGACTTGGTAGATAGAGAGACAGAATGGGAAAGGCTATAATGATGACCAGTGTCAGTATGTCCATCACCAAAAACCACAAAACACCACGGAAGACCGCATCCAGGGAAACCAGACTTCCCACTGCACCTTTGATCACATAGACATTCAACCCCACGGGGGGGGTAATCAGGCTGATTTCCAGAAGCTTGATCAGCACAATCCCAAACCAGATCAGATTCATTTCCGCCCCGTTTACCACCGGGAGAATCAGGGGCAAGGTGAGCAGCATGAGTCCGATCGTTTCGACGAACATCCCCAGCACCACATATAGCACGCTGACGGCAAACAGAATCCAGATCGGCGAAGTGCTGACCCCCAGCATCAACTCGGAGAGCATAGTCGGAAGGCCCGACAGCGCCAGAAACTTGGTGATGAACATCGTGCCCACCAGGATGATGAAAATGCTGGTGGTGCTGCTGGCCGTATGCACCAGGGCTTTGGTAAATGCCACTCGGGTCAGGGATCGCCGAAGCAAAGCGATCACCGTCGCCAACGAGGCGCCGATCGCACCGGCCTCGGTGGGCGAAAATGCTCCCGTGAAGATCCCGCCGAGAACCAGGGCGATCAGCGTCGGCAGCGGCCAGACCTCGCGAATGGATGACCAAATGTCGGTCCAGGTGAATTTTTCCTCGACCGGCGGCGCCAATGAGGGGTTCAGCTTTACCCGCACGACGATCATGGCCATGTAAATAAGGGCCGAAATGATGCCGGGGATGAATCCGGCCATGAACTGTTTGCCGACCGACACCTCGGCATATACGCCGTATAGGATCATCAGCACGCTGGGGGGGATCAGCGACCCCAGCGTGCCCGAAGCGGCAATGACGCCGCTGGCAAGACCAGGGTGATACCGGTGGCGCAGCATCTCCGGCACCGCGATCCGCGCCATGGCGGAAGCGGTGGCCACGCTGGAGCCGGATGCCGCGGCGAACAGGGCGCAGGCGCCGACACTGGTCACCGCCAACCCTCCCGGCAAACGCGAGAGCAGGATTCGCATGCAGCGGAAAAGCGTGCGGGTCATACCGGTGGTTGTGCATACATACCCCATCATTAAGAACATGGGCACCGCCGTAAAAGCCCAGTTCCCGATGAAGTCGAACGGAATCGCCGTGATCATGCCCCAGGCCGCACGCGTGCTCGTCAGAATGATGAAGCCAAAGAAGGAGACCAGCCCCATGGACACGGCGATGGGAACGCGCAGGGCAATCAACACCAACGCCAGAGCCATGCCGATCGCGCCGATCAGTGTGGGCGTCATTGGGCCTGCTCCTCATCTTTCTGTGGTTCCAATGCTTTTCCTGTTTGAAAGGCGCGGCCGATGTTCAGGGCCAAGGCCAGCACCATGCAGCCCATGCCGATGGGCAGCGCCCAACGGCTGGGCCAGACATAAAACAGGTAGTTGGACATGACCGTTTCGCGCTCGGCGGTTGCTTTGAGCGCATCAAGAAAGGTCTGGTAGCTCATTATACTGAAGTAGACGATGCCGGTGAAGCAGGCAAAGATGTAAATCAACTGCTGGATTCTACTCGAAAAGCGCCTGACGAAAAGATCGACATAGATATGCTCGTTGCGCAGTTCGACAACGGCCAATGGCAGGAACACGATACTGATCATGTAGTAGTAGGTAACGGTCTCGAAGGTGCCCTCGATCGGAGAGTTGAAAAAATACTTCATGAGGACATCAGCCGTCACATGGACCATCATCAGCACTAAGAAAATGCTTGAAATGAACATGAACAGTCGACTTGTGAAAGTAATGAGTTTTGCGCTCATGGCTGGCACGCTCCTGCAAGGAACCTCTGGCCCCATGGTTCGCTGCGCAGCAATCCGGCAGGGTGTCGATTGCACCCGACACCCTGCCGGGCGGGGCGGCTACTTGCCGTAGGTCGCGACATCGATCTTGTCGTAGAGGTTCTGCTGAATGATTTTTCCGATAGCCTTGGCGTCCTTCCGGTCAACCTGGGCAAAAAGGTTCTCCCACTTTGACACCACTTTCATGAACCGGCCGACCAACGCCTCCGGGTCAGCGACCTTGTATTTTTCGTTGGCAATCTTGTAGGTTTCTTCAAAAGTGGTTTTCACGAAACCGTCGATGGACGATTTGATGTCCGGACCCGGTTGATAAAACGTCACGCCGTGCTGCTTCGCCTCGGCCAGCGCCTCAGCAATCGCAGCCTGGTAGCCGACATAGAGGTTGGCCATCGCCTGGGCGTTCACGTTGAAGAGAATGCGGCGCTCCTCGTTGCTCAGCTCGCTCCAAAATTTCGGGTTGACCGCCCAGTTCGGGCCGGCGTAGTACATGCCGAGAGGCGCCATGGTGGTATGCTTGGCGACGTCCCAGAGGCTGCGGGACTTCAAGTCGCTGACCACGTTGGTGGCGCAGTCCAGGCTCCCCTTTTCCAACCCGGTGTACATTTCGGACGACGGCACGTTCACAGCAACGGCCCCCACCGTCTGAGCCCAACGCGACACCGACGCCCCAGTGGTCCGCAGCCGCTTGCCCTTCAACTCCTCGAGAGTTCGCACCGGTTTGGAACACATCATGACATACTGCGGGGTGCAGTAGCCGCCGGTATAGATCACTCCTGTTTTTTTGGTCTGCGCCAACATCTGAGCGTCGGTCATTTCAAACTCGGTAACAGCAGCCACTGCGGTCAGCGGGTCGGTAATGGCGAAGCTCAGCTCATTGATCACATTGGATTCGGGCAATTCCGAAGGCGTGTAGAGCGCGGCATGGTGCCCGATCTGGGCAATCCCGTCCCTGACTCCGGACAGACCGGACCGCGGTTCGAGTAGCACGGAGCCGTAGAACACCTTGGCCTTCAGCTTCCCGCCGGAAGCTTTCTCCAGGTCCTTGGCCCACTCGACGTAGCTGTACTGAGCAATCGGGTGTTTGTCGGGGAAGAAAATGTTGGCGACAAATTCTTTTGTCTGCGCCTGGGCGGCTCCCATGGCAACGACGCCGAACGCCGTCGCCAGCACCATGATAAAAACCAGATTGGCCTTCCTCATTTGCAACCTCCTTTGTGGTGTTGTTTCTGGTTGTCCCTGCTTTCAGGCAAATGCTCATCTCCCGTAGAAAGAAGAGGGCGTCGGCGAGTCAAAAGAGGCTCGATGGCGTCAGAGGATATTTTTGTAAATACGACCGCCTTGAACAATTAGAGTGATGTTTTCGTGGTAGTTTTTGAACACATCCATGTTTTTCAACGGGTCGGCATTGACCAGCACGAGATCAGCCAGCTTCCCGGTCTCCACGGTACCCAAATCGTCTTGCCGGCCGATAATTTCAGCGTTGGTCTTTGTCGTGGCCACAATGGCCCCCATGGGGCCCAACACGCGCGCCTGCAAGGCCAGCTCCTCTCCCTTGTGGACCTGCATCGGCCCCAACAGATCGCTGCCAGAGCCGATTTTAATCCCGGTGCGTTTTGCAACAAATAGAGCGTGCTCGGCTCTTTCCAAGGCAAGTACATTTTTACGCACAGAAAATTCAGGAAGCCCGAGTTTCTTACCATCGCGGGCCATCACTTCGTAGGTCACCATGGTGGGCACCAGGAATGAACCAGCACGTTTCATGGCCTCGGCCCCGGGTTCGGTCATCAAATTCCCGTGCTCGATGGTGCGCACACCGGATTCTGCGCACAAGATGATGCTGCGGTCGGCGTAGCAGTGCGCCGCCACATATTTTCCGGCGGACTCGGCTTCGAACACCGCGGCTCGCAGCTCATCGGGGGAATATTGCGAGTTGGTGATCTCATCAGCCGGCGAGGCAACGCCGCCACCCGCCATGACTTTAATGAAATCGACCCCCTGGCGCAGCTGCTCGCGAGCACCGCGGCGCACGCTGTCGACCCCGTCGTAAATTCCGGTGGCCACACCGCCGGTTGCCTCGACAGGAGTGTAAATTTCGGCAGGCATTCTAAAATCGCCGTGCCCTCCGGTTTGGGACAGAATGCGGCCGCAGACGAAAACGCGCGGGCCCGGAATAAGCCTTTCGACCAGCGCCTGACGCAGCCCCGCGTCGGCGCCGCCGCAGTCACGCACCGTGGTGAACCCCTGATCCAGGGTCTCTTTGATGATTTTCAGGCTTTTGATCAGGGATAAAGACGGGAAATAGCGGCGGTGCTGCTCGACGATGCTTGACTCGACAGAGCCTAAGTGCACGTGGCCGTCAATCAGCCCCGGCAGCAGATACTGCCCGCGGCAGTCGATGACCGTGGCTGCGGGTGACAGCCCCTGCGGGCTCCCATGTAGTATTTCCTTGATCCGATCTCCCTCGATGACAACACCAGCGTTTTCTAAAGGATCCGCACCGGTTCCGTCGATCAGGGAAAGATTGGATAGAACAGTGGTTTTCATAAGCAGTCCTTGTTTTAGGCTTGGAGGATCGATCGAACGCAGCCTTTGGCGGCGTGCTGCAAATTTTAAATCACCAGATGGAACGAGCGCTGCCCGTTCAAACCGATTTCATGAACAAGTCCCGGTCGAGAAACGATTCCAGTTTGTACACTCGGGGTTCCATGTAATGGCAGATCCGCAAAAAAAACCTGAGAAAATGCGCTGTCATGACTTCAACCGCTTTTTCACCGTCGCCGGACACGAAACTCTGAATCAGGGCTTCGTGGTCCTGGATTGCCTTTTGGTTGAAAACCTCCATCCCTTTGGGATGGGCCTCTTTCGTGTAGGTCAGGTAGGCAAGCCGTTCGGCTTGGTGATGAAAGCTCTTGAGTGCGTTCTGCAGAAAGGTGTTGTGGGCGGCTTCATGGATGGTGTGGTGAAATTCGCTGTTGAGTACCGTGACCTTGAGAAAATCCTGCTTGGCCATGGCCGCCTTATGGCGGTCGCTGACGTCGGAAAGCTTCTTTATTTGCTCTTTTTGGATACGCTGAGCGGCCAAGTGCACAGCAAAGCGCTCCAGGGTCGTCAGCGCCTCGAACAAACTTTTAACATCGTCGATGCTGACGGCCCGAACGTAGAATCCTCGACCGGGAACGGAGTCGAGCAGCCTTTCGGCGGTCAGCCGCTGCAGCGCCTCCCGGATCGGGGTTCGGCCAATGGAAAGCCCCTTTTCAAGCAATGATTCATCGATCTGCTCTCCAGGCAAAAGTTGAAGCGTAACGATCCTCTCCCTAATCAGATCGTAGGCCTTGTCTCCCAGCCTCTGCCTGCCGTTTGGTTTGAGCGACATTGCTGTCCTTTAAAAATATCCGAGATCGGTTTATAAATATATTTTGGATATGTCAAGGATATATTTTCGGAAATACACGCTGTATGCTCTATTTGGGGTAATATCCCCAACTATAGACTGCCAATAAAAAACGGTATAATTATAAAAATAAATCTATATCAGGTTGTTAACACGAAATTATGAAGTGAGCAGTACAGGGAGCATTTACGTGAGGATATTCGCGATCAGTCGCCCTCTTTCCCGGTATTTTTGACAATGCACTCGCGCACGGCCGGCACGATGTAGATGTCGTCGAGCGCCATCTCCGCCAGAAACGTCGAGAGGATCTCGATCTTCTTGGGCAGGGATTTGTGTTTGTCCAGGATGAACATTTTTTGGCCGCGCACCGTGCAGAAACCGCTGGTCACCCGTACGCCCGCTTCGCGGAAATTGTGCTCCTCGACGCGGACGCCGAGCTTTTCGGAGACGTTCTTGAGTTCGGTGAACAGCTCGTCGGGCTTCATGGATTTCTTATATCGCTTTAGCCGTTCTTAATCAAGAATTCTAAACCCCCTGCAAACTGCGGAGGGAGAAGAATTTTCGATTGGGCTTGATTTTGGTTTTGGCTGTGATATATTTTTCCATCAAACTTGAACGTGTAATTTCGATACGGAGGAAGCAATGAATTCGATCACCATCAGAGAAGCTCAGGTACAGGTTCGGGTAAATTCGTTCGTCCGCAGCGTCTACAACTGGATGGCGTTAGGTCTCGGGCTGACGGGCGTGCTGGCCTATGCGGTGGCCAACAGCCCCGAAATAAGAGGCCTCGTGTTCGGCTCGTCCGTGGTCTTCTTCGGCCTCATCATCGCCCAGCTGGCGATGGTCTTCATCATCAGCTCACGGATCAACCGCATGCAGGCCTCCACCGCGACCCTGCTCTTCGTGCTCTACTCGGCGCTGAACGGGGTCACGCTCTCCGGGATCTTCCTGGTCTATGCCCAGTCCTCGATCACATCGACCTTCTTCATCTGCGCTGCGACCTTCACCGCGTGCAGCGTCTTCGGATGGACGACGCGCCGGGACCTGACCTCCATGGGCGGGTTCATGATGATGGGGCTGATCGGGATCATCATCGCCTCGGTGGTCAACATGTTCATCCAGAGCAACGCGGTCACGACCATCGTGAGCTATGTCGGCGTCCTGGTCTTTGTCGGGCTTACGGCCTACGACACCCAGCATATCAAAAACATGGCCCTGTCCCAGCCGGCCGACATCGATGCCGGAGCGGTGCGCAAGGGTGCCATTCTGGGGGCGCTCAAGCTCTACCTGGACTTCATCAACCTTTTCCTGATGCTGCTGCGCATCTTCGGGACCAGCCGCAACTAACACGCACGACTTCGTTCCGCACAACAAAAAAGCCCCGCTGCTTGCGGGGCTTTTTTGTTGCTGATAACACATTTGCTGGGTAGGAGTCCCAACTTGGCGGGAGGCACGGTTTTCGTGTTAACCCAACGCCTTCTCCACGACGGCCGCAATCCTTCGGCAGCACGCGCGGGTCTTCTCTTCGCTGGGGCCTTCCACCATTACACGGCAGATCTGCTGGGTGCCGGAGTAGCGCACGAGCACCCTGCCCTGGTCTCCCAACTGCCTTTCGACCGCATCGATAACCGCGCTGATCTCGGGCACGGACTCCACGGGCGGCTTGGAGCGCACCGCCACGTTGATCAGCTCCTGCGGGAAGACCGCCATGATGCGCTTGAGTTCGGACAGCGGCTTGCCCTGTTCGACGAGGGCCTCGAGAAGCTTCAAACCCGAGAGAATCCCGTCGCCCGTTGAATGGTGGCCGGCAAAGATCATGTGCCCCGAGTCCTCGCCGCCCAGCACGGCCCCATGGGCCCGCATGGCTTCCATAACGTAGCGGTCGCCCACTGCCGCCATCACGTGGCGCACGCCGAGCTGCTTCATTGCCGCGCCCAGCCCGTTGTTGCTCATCACGGTGCTCACAACGGCGTTGTTGGCCAGAAGCCCCTTGCTCTTGAGATGGGCGGCGCACACAGCCAGGATTCGGTCCCCGCTGAGCACCTCCCCGGTCTCATCGACTGCAATCAGCCGGTCGCCATCGCCGTCGAAAGCCAGCCCCAGGCGGGCCTTCACGGCCACCACCCGCTGCGCCAGGCGCTCGGGGTGCTGCGAGCCGCACTCGGCGTTAATGTTCCTCCCGTCCGGCGCCACGTGGATTGCTTCGACCGCGGCCCCGAGCCCGGCGAACACCCGCGGGGCGACCTCGCAGGTGGCGCCATGGGCACAGTCCAGCATGACCCGTATGCCGGCGAACGGTTCACCGTTCCCGCCCACGCATGAGCTGAGAAACTCCGCATAGCGCTCGCCCGCGTCCTCGATCCGCCAGATGCGGCCCGGTTCTCCGGAGCTCCAGGCCACCGCCGGCTGCGCCAACCCGGCAAGTACCTGCCGTTCGATCTGCTCCTCCATATCGTCGGCCAGCTTAGTGCCCTCTGCGCTGAAGACCTTGATGCCGTTGTCCTCGTAGGGGTTGTGCGAGGCGGAGATGACGATCCCGCCCTGCGCGCCCGAGGAGCGGGTCAGGTAGGCGATGCCCGGCGTGGGGAGAACGCCCAAAAGCTCGGCCCGGGCGCCGGTCGAAGATATCCCGGAGACCACCGCGTGCGCAAGCATATCCCCCGAGATCCGCGTGTCCTGCCCGACCACAAAGCGGGCCTGCCGATCGTCAGGTTCCAAACTTTTGGCAACCGCCCGGCCAACCTGCAGCGCTACTTCAGCTGTCATCGGGTATCTATTTGCAATACCTCTTATTCCATCTGTTCCAAATAGCTTTTTCATAGTGAGAAAATTTCAAGTGGCCAATGCATGGAAATTAATTCTTGACGGCGATCATTTCAGTGCAGCGGCTGCCGCCTCGGATGCTTCCTCCACAATCCCCTGCAGCCAGGCCGTGCCCAAGCTGGAACCCTCCGGGTCGAACCCCTGGACCACAGCAATGTACTTCTTTCCCAAACCCGCGATCCTCTGCAACAGTTTTTCGAGAAATGCCTCCCGTAGCCGGGGATCGCCCTGGCTTTCGAAACGGTCTTGCAGCACGGCTTCCACAGCGGTCCAGCGGCCGGAAAGCGAATCGTCCCCGGCCTGGGCCATTTTATCCCCAAGCTCTTGCAACCGTTTGATGCGTTCGGCGATGCCGAACTCGACGGTGTCGACAAGCCCGTCTATCAGCGCCTCCGGGAAGCGGTCGCCCACGAAAAAAGACCTCGCCCCGAGATACCACTGGCGCAAGGCGAGGAGGTTTCCGATGTAGACGAGGTTGTTGCGGATAATCCGGCCGGTGCCCGCAAACAGGCCGGGCCGAAACTCGATGTTGCCCGCCTTGGAGGCCCCGCCGTAGATCAACCGGTCCGGCCGCGGCTCGTCCTTGCGCACGATGGTGCCGGCCGCCACGGTAATCCCATAATCGAGCCGCACCGGCCCGACCATGCCCCCCTGCCCTCCCAGGAAAATCGGCTTTTGATTCAGCATTACCCCGCGAGGGACTTCCCCGATCAAAGAGGCGGTTGCTTTGTCCTGGTTGGGGGTGAAATTGAAGTGGATGTAGGCGCTGCCCACCTCGCTGTGGTTCTTGGGTCCCGTGCCTCCGGCCATGAGGCAGTCGCAGAAGTTGATCAGGCTGCCGAGCGTAACAAAGGGGAAAAGAATTGTCTGCTTGAGCCCGACGGTGTGGGCGATGCTCGCCCCCTCTTCCAGGATCGTGCCCTCGCGCACGTGGGAACCTGATCCGCAGCAGGCGTTTTCAAGAAAGACCGCCCTGCTGAAATACCCTCCCTTCAGCTCGACTCCCGGCCCAACCAGACAGTTTTCAACCGTCGCCGGGCCCTCGGCTCCCAGACGCGCCCCGTCCAAAATCAGGGTGTGCTCCCCTTGGACCCGGCAGCCGTTGTGGATTACCACCCCATTACCCGAGATTCGCTCTATGTCCACCTCGGGGCCGATTTCAACCCCGGCCGGGTTGGGGATCTTCACTCCTTTGCGCATCAGACTATCGATTATTTCCATCAAAGTTCAACCAGAGCGAGAACGCCGGCCTGAGCCGAAAAACGCCGTTTATGGATAAGAACCAAAAATTATTTTCAGCAATTCCGAACTATTTACTACCAATATATCATCTGGAAGTTTATATGTGGCTTCCGTGCGGCACACGATGATTTTTTTTATTATACCCCCCTCTTCCGATTCGGCGATAGCACGAAGGCCCGCAGCATCTGATTTTCCGGGGTGCTCGTTGAACTTGCACTCGATGGCTATGGCTTTTCCGGCGGCCTGTTCCATCACCAGGTCCACTTCCGGGCCGTTGGCTGTTCTCCAGAAGTACAGAACTGAAGAACCACCCCGGGAGGCCGCGTGTTTGGTTATCTGTCCGAAGACGTGGGTCTCCCAAAAGGCGCCTGCCATAGATGAGGCGAATAAATCCTCCTCGGAACGGAAACCACACAAAAAGGCCGCCAGGCCTGTATCCAGAAAGAACAGCTTGGGCGACTTGATCAAGCGCTTGGTTCTATTCCCGAAATAAGGCTCCACAAGAGAAATAATGGCCGAGGTTTGAAGAAGTCCCATCCATTTGCGAGCCGTGTTGGGTGCTATTCCCGTATCCCTGGCCAAGTCGGAGTAGTTGATGACCTGAGATGTCCTGAGGGCGCAGGCCCGGATGAATCGGTTGAAATCCTGAAGATCTACCACCCGCAGAATGTTGCGAACATCCCGCTCCAGATACGTTGCGACATAGGCGGGAAACCACAAATCCGCCTCAGCCCGGACATGCAGTTCCGGATACCCGCCCAGGAAAATATGGGAAATCTCACCCGCTGGGTGCCCGGCATCCACCAATTCCGATCTGGACAGGGTATGCAGATTCAACACGGAGCACCTTCCGGCCAGGCTCTCCGAAACGCCTTGCATTAGGGGAAAAACCTGCGACCCGGTCAAAAGAAAGCGGCCGGGAGTTCGATTTTGGTCTATTCGGTGTTTAAGGTGTCGCAGCAGCGAAGGGGCATATTGAATTTCGTCGATGATCACCGGTTCCGGATGCTGGCTGAGCAATTGTTCCGGCGCGGTATTTGCCGCTTCTGCGTTGGTCGGAAGATCCAGGCTCAGGTAGGATGCGTGAGGATACAAATGGCGCAGGATCGACGTTTTCCCGGCCTGTCTGGCACCGGTAACAAGCACGGCTGGAAACTGGTCCACCATGCGCCGGAGTAGATTTTCCGAACTCCTTTTAATCCACATGCAGATAATATGCAGTGTTAATGCAAATTATGCAAGGATAAAGACTTGAACCTCTTAAATTCTGTTCTCCAGCCATTTCCAAACCGGCATAATGCGTATTTTATGTTCGGCACCCTGCCAGTTAAGGGTCTCCGACCCGTCGATACGGTCGTTGAGAAGCAGCATATCGGTGCAATTCAACTCCAGAGAGGCCCTGGTCAGGGCTCGCAGTTCTCTCTTCATGATCTTTTGGTTTGATATGTCCGCGCAGACCTGGATCAACTGCGAGATTCTTAATCCTTCTTTGACGATAAGATCCACTTCTTCACCCTGCGATCCCCTCCAGAAAAACGCCGTAATTCGACCGGCGACCTCCTCCAGCAGATATTGAGGATTGCCATAGACGGCATTTAAAGCGGTTATGATTTCATCGTAGTCACCAATACCGACCAGCCGTTCATCATCGAAATTGACGTAGCGGTAGGATCGGGTCTGCTGAATCGCCGCCCGCGATCGAAATAATCCTGCCAAGTTTTTCGCATTGGCGGCAGCACCAATTAAGCAGACGTATGCCAATTCAGGATGGTGATGTCATCAAAATGCTCGAAATCAACGGTGTTGCGCGTGACAAGAATCAGGCCGTTGATTCGTGCGATGGCAGCGATCTGTCCGTCCGCGAATGACGGGGCCCTGCCATGCATACCCAGTTTTGCGCGCTGTTCCGCATGCCACTCCGCCGCCATTTCATCATAGGGGAGAATATCCATGTTCCGCGCTACGACATCGCGCAGGTAGGCGGCGATTATTTCACGCTTACGGGATGGGGGAAGACGCTGGCATCCAAAAACCAGCTCATGCCAGATCGGGGCGGCTGTTGCAATTTCGCCTTGGTGCTTCTCTAATTTGGCCATTACATTTCGGTTCGGCTCCGGTTTAAGCGGCTCGGATAGCACGTTCGTATCGAGCAGGTATTTCATCGATCAAACGCAACTTCACGGCCCGAAGAAGAATCCCTCAGGGTTTCAAAATCCTCATTTTCACTGAAAACACGCTCTCGCTCCATTCGGCCTCGAAAAGCACTCAACGCACGCCAGTAGCCTCTCCGTTTTTGGTTCAGTCTATCATATTCTTTGATCGACAACAGGACGGCCACGGTCTTGCCGTGCCGGGTCAGCTTGATCGCCTGCCCGGCTTCGACGGAATGTATGAGCGAGGGAAGTTTGTTCTTCGCATCGACGATGGCATATTGCTTTTCCATAATCCCCGCCTTTTTCAGCATACCCATATAATTCTATTTATAGCTATTTTTATGGCCATTGTCAAGTTTACGCTGCTCGGGTCTGGTTCGCGGATGGTTCGCTCTCTGTGACCATTTTTCCACCAGCAGCCACTGCCAGACCGGCATTATGACGACCCGCCGGTCCGGCCGGATCTGAAGACTCTCTTCTTCATCATAGGTCAGAATCAGTCCCTGAGGGATGGAGAGCTTCTCCATAGCTGCCAGCAAGCCTCGCATCTCGCGCTCCCTGTTGCCGGTCGTCAGCGTCCAGCAAACCTGGATGGCCAGCAAGTCCTGAGTCTCCGTATCCCGAACGATAAAGTCGCACTCGTGGCGGTTCTTGTAATAGTGAAGCTTGTGCCGCCGCCGGTATAATTCTAACGCGACGACGTTTTCCAGTATCCGTCCCCTGTTTTCCGAGAAATCCTCAGCCAAAGAGACAAACCCCGGGTCGACAAGAAATATTTTTTTGGGGTTCATAACGCGCTGACGGGTGGAATAGGAGAACTTGTCGGCACTGAGGATGAAAAAGGCTTCCTGGAGATAGGCGAGATAATTGGCCAACGTGCGTTTGCTGCCCGGCCGGCGCTGGCTCTTCAGGCTTTTTTCAAATGCCGACAGCGAAAACAGGGCCGAGTATTGATGCAGGCAGCAGGTCATCAGCGCCTCCATCAGGGACTTGGCACGGATATTGTTCCGCTCAACGATATCGCGATAAAAGTAGGATTTGGTCCCTCGCGGCGAGCCCCGCCTCGATCAAGCCGGCAATCATCTGATACATTACAAAGGTTTTACCAGCCCGCCGGGGTCCGACGATGGCCAGGATCTCCGACAGATTGCGCAAATCTGTAAGTGTGGGGGCTGAATCCCTTGGAATAAGAGCGGGGAGGACGAATTCCTCCAGCCACTCGGCGATGATGTTTTTCAAGATAGTCGAATTCATGGAAAGGGATTATAGTAAATAAGACCACTAAAATAAACAATTCGTTCAAAAAATGTTTACTTTAGTGGTGTTTTAGGCAGGAAGAACGGGGCTTGGTCTGAGGGGTCGTTTTTCAACACCCTGCTACGCCGCCCGGGTCTGGTTCGCGGATGGTTCACTGGGGGCGTAGTCGGGGACGATCTCTTGCAGCTTGGTGCGGATTCGGGCGGCGTCCTGGCCGGCGGCGAGCGTGTCCAGCTCGTGGATATTGCCGTTCAGAAGATCGAGATCGCAGGAGCTTCCGCGAAGGACGAGAATCTTGGGGTGCGGGGTCGGCTGGGCATTTTCGTCGGCCGTGATCAGCTCCTCGTAGAGCTTCTCGCCGGGCCGCAAACCTATGAACTCGATCTTGATGTCCACATCCGGCTCGAACCCGGAGAGCCGGATCAGGTCGCGCGCCATGTCCACGATCTTGACCGGCGTGCCCATGTCCAGGATGAAGATCTCCCCCCCCTGCCCCATGGCCCCGGCCTGCAGGATCAACTGTGAGGCTTCGCGGATCGTCATGAAATAGCGACTCGCTTCAGGGTGGGTCACCGTAACGGGGCCGCCACCCTCTATCTGCTTCTTGAAAAGAGGCCCCACGCTGCCGACACTGCCGATGACATTGCCGAAGCGGACTGCCATATACCGAGTGCTGGAGAGCTTGCAGCTGTTGCGGTTGAGCACCACCATCTCCGCCACCCGCTTGGAGGCTCCCATGACGTTGGCTGATTTGACCGCCTTGTCGGTCGAGACCAGCACGAAGCGCTCAACCCCGGATCGCTCGGCAACTTCCGTCATCTTCGAGGTGCCAATTATATTGTTTTCCAGGGCTTTCCATGGCTGAAGCTCCAGCATGGGCACGTGCTTGTAGGCGGCGGCATGGAAAACTATCTTCGGTTGGTGGCGTTCAAACGTGGTTCGGAGAAGGGCCTCGTCCTGAATATCGCCCAAAACCGAAACGATCTCAATATGTTGGTCGTTCCTACGCAGGTCCAACTCTATCTCATACAACGGACTTTCGGCGCGCTCGAACAGGATAAGCTTTTGGGGTTCGAAACGACAGATCTGGCGGCAGAGTTCGGAGCCGATTGAGCCGCCGGCACCTGTAACGACCACCGTCTGACTATTTAAGCACCCTTTGATTGTGTGCTCGTCCAGCTTGACTGTCTCGCGGCCGATCAGGTCGCGGTAGGCCACTTCACGAACAACCTTCATGCTGACACGGCCACCGATCAGCTCGCCGTATCCCGGTAAGGTTCTGAAGCGCAGGCCGCTCTGTTTGCAAAGTGCTACAATTCTCCGCATCTCGGCCGCTGAGGCAGAGGGAATCGCGATCAGTACCTCGTCGGCTTGAAATTTCTTGGCAATGAAACGCAAATCGCCGATGATCCCTCTGACCGAGACCCCATGGATCTTCCGGCCGATTTTTCCGGGGTCGTCGTCCAGAAACCCGACCACAGAGTAGCGCAGTTGGCTGTTGTCGTTGATTTCGCGCAGGATTTTCTCGCCGCAGTTCCCGGCGCCAAGAATCAACAGCCGTTTGGGCGGTACGGATTTCGACACCGACATCGAAGTCCCGTTGAGCGGCATGAGGGACTGAATGGGATTGGATGGAACCCATTTCTGGAAGAAAAGTCGGATCGCAAGACGGGCACCAGAAATGAACAGGATGGTAAGGCACCCGTCGATGAATACCACCGAACGGGGGACCTTCTCAAAGCGATACGCCAATGCGATCCAGCATACAATCAAAAGCGAGCTCAGGAAGGCGGCCTTAAGGATGTTGAGCAGCTCGCTGACGCTGGTAAAGCGCCACATCCCGCGGTAGACGTCAAATAGGTAAAGGCAGGCAATTTTGATTACAACGACTACCGGCAGGAGGGCGAGCATCTCAGCAAAAAAGGCCGGAGGGATGTCGAACTCGAAACGCAGGGCGTAGGCCGCCAGCCATGAAAAGATCAGCAAGCACCCATCGATCGCGAGAACGATGAAAAAATTGCGGTTGAAGAGGGCCCGTTGGAGTTGCCACATCGACTCTTTCGAGGGCATCACATCGCTCCTTTGACCGCCGACCATGCCAGCCCCAGATACTCGTGCAGGGCTGACTCCACTTTCCCAAGCTCTGATGCCCGGGGGAAAAACCGGAACGGGCTGGAACCAGGAATTTCCCGGCCTGAAAAGTCGGCCGGAGCCGGAACCGGTCGCATGCCGTGCTGCTCGAACAGCTGCATGGAACGGGGCATGTGGATTGCCGATGTGACCAGAACAACCCCCTCTTCCCTAACAATCGAACGGATGCGGCCGGCCTGTTCGGCCGTGTCCCGGGACAGGGTTTCCAGCTCGATTCGATCCGGCTGGACGCCGAGCATTAATGCCGCAGCCGCCATGGTCTCTGCCACCGGGACAGCGTCGAACACAGCGCCGCCGGAAAGAAGCAGCTTGGTTTCGCTCAGTGCACGCTGAATGCGGATGCCTTCGACCAGCCGCGCCAGCGTGGACCCTCCCAATTGCAGATTGGCCGGGATCCCCTCCTCGGGAGTCTGGCCACCGGCCAGAACGACGACCCACTTGACCTGTCCGTGGCGGGTCGTGTCAACCAGTGGAGGATAGCACATTTCCAGAGGATTGATAAACCGGTTCGCAATTCCGGAGAAGCTCAACAGCGTCAGCAGCAGAACCCCGCCCGATACGAGCAGCTTGGCGGCCTTCGGCTTCTGGTTCAGCCACCAGCAGATGACCCCAACCCACACCGCCGCCAGCCCGATGCTCAGCGGCATCAGCGCCAGCGTGATGACTTTTTTCAACACAAACATCAATGCGATACCCCCTTACCTGTCACGGCACGCACAGCGGTCAGGGCAAGGATCCGCAGATCGAACCGAAAGCTGCGACGCTGCAGATACTCTTCGTCGTAGGCCACCTTGACCGGGATGGGCAGCTCATCACGGCCGTTGACCTGGGCCCACCCGGTGATGCCCGGCACCAACCGATGAATGCCTTTTTGGGTCCTGAGCGCAACCAGATCGTCCTGGTTGAACAAGGCCGGTCTGGGCCCCACGAAACTCATGTCGCCCTTGAAAACGCTGCACAGTTGAGGCAGCTCGTCCAGGCTCAGCTTGCGCAGGAGTCTGCCGATCGGGGTCACCCAGCGTTCAGGTTCAGAGAGCAGATGAGTAGCTACGGCCGGTGCTCCCTGCCGCATGGTTCTGAACTTGGGCATCTTAAAAATGCGGTTGTTTCGGCCGATGCGCAGCGACCAGTAAATGGCATCGCCTTGCGAAGTGTTCCGTATCAGGGTCGCGATAATCAGCATCAAGGGGCCAAGAGCAAAAGCTATCCAAAGAGCCGCGAGAAGGTCGAAAATGCGTTTTCTTTCGCAACTGAGCCAGGATGGCTTCAAAACCGAATTAAGCCGCCAGCGGCGAAAAAATGTCATTGACGGTCGGGAAAAACTTGCGAGGCGAATAGCCGAAATCAGACTGAGCCTCGGAATGATCGGCCACCAGGTCAACAAGCGTCCGATCGACCATGTCCGGATTGATGAAGCGGTAGTTCGGAATTTTGCGCACGATCCGGGCCAGTCGCCTGCAGGCGGATAACGGAATTGGCAAAATAAATGGCCGCTGGTTGAGAGCAGTGAAGATCCTGCCCACTAGCTCGGCGTACAGCAGCCGTTCACCCCCTCCTAAATTGTAGGAGCGTCCGAATGTGCGTTCGCAGGCCAATGCGGTGATGCAGGCGGCAGCCAAATCGTCCGCATGCACGGGTTGACGAAGCCCGTTGGCACCATTTGGTACGGGAAAAAACCTGAACCGAAGAATAAATTTTCCAATAAAAGCAACGTTCAGGTCGCTTCCTGCGCCATAGATCATGGTCGGTCTGAAAAGCGTCCAGGCAATTCCCTGCTGCCTGCAGCTGTGTTTAAAATGCTCCTCGGCCTCAACTTGCTGGTTCACAAAATCCCGTTCGACGGGCGATGATGAGTTTAACTTTGAAAAGCGGCCGGTCGAGCCGAAGGCGATGATTCTCCGGGCGCCGATGCAGGCTGCCATGTCCAATGCGGTACCAATAGTCGGCAGCGGCGCGCAATTGATGATCGCATCGGCTTCGTGAATAGGCGGCTCGAAACGCCTGGCGACATCGTCGAATCGATGGATAGCAAACCCGTCGACGTCGCGATGCCGACGGCCGATGGCAAAAAACCTCCTGCCGCTCCTATTCAGTCTGGAAATCAAGAAACGCCCGATAGGGCTTGCAGCGCCGACGATGGCAACGCTGGATATATTCTGACCGGTCATTTTCAACTGGGTTTTAATCCGCCCGCGTTCCCCTTCAAGCCGGCTGCATTTTGCAGAACCTGCTCCATGCGCAAGCGCATGTCGCCCGCAGCGAAGTGCTTTTCGATAAAAGCGGGTCCCTGGGCCGCCATCTCAAGCCTCCGTGCGTCGTCTGCAAGCAGCGCGCCTATCAGCTCGGCCAACCGGTGATCATCGTTCGGCTCGAAAGCGACCCCGGCTTTTGATGAGCGAACGATTCGCTCTGCCTCTCCCCGAATACCGCATATTACTGGTTTGCCGCAGGCCAAATACTCCAAAAGTTTGGTGGGAATTGCGCCATCGAACAATGGGATGTCCCGCAAGGTGACCAGACACAAATCGGCCGCATTGATAAAACGGCGGGCTTCCTGCTTGGCCACCGGGGGCAAGATCAGAACGTTTTCAAGTGACTCTGTTTGCCTTCGGTTTTCCAGCGAGCGGCGTTTCATTCCATCACCGACTATCACAAAGAGGATTTCCTGCCGATACCGCAGCCGCTTTGCCGCCCTCAGGATAACGGAGAGGTTGTTTGCTTCTCCCAACGCTCCGAAATAGAGAACAACTCTCTTATCCTGCCATCCGAACCGGCGTTTGATGTTATCGCCGCTCGCAGGGTCAGGATACATCTGCTGAGAATCAATTCCACAGGGAATAAAAACAACTTTATCCCTCTGCCAACCACGACGGCAGATATCTGTTTTGATACCCTGGGTGAGCGCAGCGATTCGCCGCGAATGATCGTAGAGCCACTTTTCCATTTTCGACATGATTTCGATCTGCCAGCGGCTGCCAAGAATCTCCAGCTGAACTGCAGAGGAAGGCCATAAATCTCTCACCTCCAGGACAAAAGGTAATTTTCGGAGTTTGCACACCCAGCCGGCTGCAAACATTGGAAAGATGGGCGGCGAAGACGCCAGAAGCACGTCGACCCGGTTCATGAATAAAAGGGCCACTGCGCTGGAAATAGAAAACGAGGCAAAGCTGAGAAGCCTTGAAAAATAACTGCGATGCAGCTCGGGATAGGTGTATGTCCTCAAGACCGAGACCCCGCCATCGCATTCTTTGCGAAACAGTCTGCTGCGCAAAGGCAGGCGAGATCTTGCCGTTCGCTTCATGTAGCCCGTCATGCCGGCGACAACGTGAACCTCGTGGCCCCGTCGGCTGAGAGCGTGAGCCAACTCGTAGAGGACTGAATGCCCTGGCTCGCCAGGCCCTTGGAAATACTGATAAATAACCGCAATCTTCATCGCAAGGCTTCGAATATCTCGACCAGTTTCTCCGCCTCGCGTTCCCAGCAGATCACCGTACGAGCCTTCTCGACCTGCTCTTGCCAGGTTTTGAATCTTCGCGCATCGCCAAAAAAATGCTCGATGCTCTGAGCCGTTTTCTTCGCAGTGCTCAGATCCGCCAGCAGGCCGAGATTGTGAGTTTCGATGATGCGCCGAATTTCCGGAAGATCGCTGGCCAGGATGGGGATGCCGGCTGCGATGAATTCGAACAGCTTGTTCGGTGTGCAATAGTAGTTGTTGAGGCAGGTCGCCTGGTAGGGAATCACGCCCGCGTCCGCAGCGGCCGTAGCGGGAAGAAGGTCTTTTTGAGGTACGGCGGGATGCAGATGGACACGGTCTGTGACTCCAAAGCGCCTGATTTTTCTCGATAGCGAAGTCTTGAGGCTTCCATCCCCCATAATGACCAGATGAACAAAAGGGAGCCTAACGTAAGCCATCGCCTCAATCAAGGTTTCCAGATTTCTGTCGGCCGAGAGCCCTCCCTGGAATAAAAGAATCTTTTGGTCGGCTTCGAGGTGAAACGCTTTTTGGAAAAAGGGGGTACGCTGGTACCTGCGCACGGACCGTTCGGCATTGTAGATGACATGGACACCCTCGAGGGAATAACGCTGCTCAAGCTCGAAAGCGATCGAAGGATTGACGGTCAGAACGGCATCGCACGACCGGATGTGGTTCGCTTCGATTTTTTTCCAACGCGCTCTGAGTCGATTAGAAAATTCCTGTTCGCAATACAGCTCATGGCTGTCATAGACTAAACGGGACCCAAAGCACCGGCTGGCGTGATTTGCGACGGGCAGCATCGGGAGGTCATGGGCAACGAAAACTTGCGGTGAAAAGGTACAGACGACATCGGAGTATAGTTTCATGAAAAATGCTTCCTGATCGACCAGAAATCGCCAAGCAAAAGACTTCATGGCCGCCATTAAACACCCATTCATCGGCAGCCATCGTATCATCCAGCGATAAGCCTTCAAAACACCTCGCGTGCTTGAGTTAGTAGTATGGCGGCTCCCCACGCGCACGATTCGATGATCTACGTCGGAGGCTTCGGAATCGATAGCCATCCCGACGATGGTCACGCGCCATCCGGCCGCTTCAAGGCTGTCCGCTTCAAGGAAAATCCGCCGATCGATGTTGCGATCGGTGGATACCATGACCACCTCATTTTCTCGGCGACTGTTATCCGTTCGGTTTGAGATCGCCATCGATGAAAATCCGGTACCATAATTCAAGACACAAAAGCCCCCAAACGACACGGCCAAACTCTCGCTCGCCTTTGATGACATTTTCAAGAGCCTTCACGTTATAAATCCCGCGCTTTCGAGCACGATTGGACATTAGAGTTTCGCGCACAAATTCGTTTGCCGAACCGTTGATCCATTTATTCAACGGAACCGGGAATCCCATTTTGTCTTTACGATCGAAAATCTGCGTGGGTACGATATTCTTGACAGCACTTTTGAAAAGGTGCTTCATGCGCCCGCCGGCGAACTTTATGTTAGGCGGAATGCTCGCCATGAATTCAACGATTCTGTGATCAAGAAGCGGTACTCTCGACTCTATCGACGCCGCCATGCTCGTTCGGTCTTCGACGTGCAATAATGCCGGCAGCTGTCCCTTGAGGTCGAAATAAGTAATACGGTTGATAAGGGAGTGCAAACCTTCCCGATTGAATATAGTTTGAAAGGTCTCATACGGCGAGTATTCACTGCTCGTCACATCCTTTGAAAACAAACCGGTCATTCCTTCGCTGCGGTCAACCAACTTAAAGTACCTGCGATCTGGCGTATCAAAAAGCCCATCGTGCCAGAGCCCCTGAAGCATAGGCAAATAGGTTTTTAAGATCGGCAGGTTGGGAACAATTGATTCTAAGGACACAGCGTAACGACTTCTATTAGCTGTCTCATAGATTGCCCCAAACAGGCATCGCTCCAAGTAAGCGACCAAATAACGTGCATATCCTATGAACAGCTCATCCCCGCCCTGACCTCCCAAAACGACTTTCACATGTCTTGCGGCCAATTTGGAGACATAATACTGAGGTATCAGACCGGGCCCCGCTGCAGGCTCGTCCATAAAATAGATCAGTCGCGGAAGAACCTCATAAAATTCGCTTTCGGGGATGAATATTTCGTGGTAATCCGCCCCTACAGCTTGGGCTACAATTTTGGCATAGCCTGATTCGTCGAACTGAGGTCCCTCTGAGAATGCCCCGGTGAATGTCCGCAACCGCTCACCTTTAAGCATATGGGCTGCCAAGCAAGCGACCGTGCTTGAGTCCAGTCCCCCGGACAGGTGGGCTCCTAAAGGAACATCTGAGCGCAGGTGGATTCGGGTTGAATCCTCAATCAGCCGGGCAAGATGATCAACAAACCAAGGTTCATCGTGTTCTTCATCGATGTTGTAGCAAACATCCCAATATTGACGTGTTTCAAGAGAAAGGTTTTGCCCCTCAAACCGAGCGGTTAGTGAATGCCCGGGTTCAAGTTTGCGGATGCCTTTGAAAAGAGTTTTAGGTCCCAGGCAAAATTGAAATGCCAAATAATCCCTGAGGCCGCATGGATCAACTTCCGCTGCTGTAGCACCTGCCGCTAATATTGCCTTGATCTCAGAGGCAAACACTATCGTCTTTCCGTCAAACGCGTAATAAAAAGGTTTGATGCCGATCCGATCACGGGCGCAGAATAGCAGGGATTTTTTCTTGTCCCATATGGCAAAAGCGAACATGCCGACAAACCGTTGCACGCATTCAGGCCCCCATTCACGATAGGCGTAAAGCAAAACCTCTGTATCGGAATAGGATCGGATCGGATGCCCCTTTGATATTAGATCTCTTCTGAGTTCCAGGTAATTGTAGATGGCGCCATTGAAGACCACAACAAGCTGCCCGCACTCTGTTAACATCGGTTGCTTGCCGCGCTCTGGATCAATAATTGAAAGCCGTCGATGGCATAGTGAAACTGCGTTCTCTTCGTCGAAATATTCACCGAAATCATCGGGTCCACGGTGACACATGATTTCCATCATGCGGGTGATCCCTGCTCTGCGATATCCTGCTTCGAATTTTCCGCCGATAATCCCTGATAAACCACACATACAATTCCCTACTCTTTCATTTTGGTATGGACTGTCCGATATCAAATGTCTGTTTTCAAATTAATTGAATTTACGGAGGCGGCGTGAAAAATGGAAATTTTGGAAAATGTCTTGGCTGCGCACCTAAAACTTCTCCACTGATCTGCTTTTCAGCCTTAGCGCTTTCGAAACTGCTCTCGTTAGAAGGAACGAGGGTATAGCTTCCAGCTAAAAGATAGAAAGGCTCCAGGTAAGCATGAGTTAAAAGCAAGTAGGTCACATCGTTTCCTGCTGTAAACCGGATAATCCAGGGATCGTTTATTAGCCCGATTTGAAATCGATAAAGATTTCCGCTTTCTATTGATCCTCCGACAGCAATTTGGCTGTTTGCCAAGAATTCCTCAGGGTCGACTACATCCCCACCCCACTCGGTGTAGTGAGCAATCAAATCGTATTGCTGACCGGGAGTAAGGCCTGTCAGCGTGAACTCCTGGGAAACATTAACGAATGCGCTTCCAATTATCCACGCCCCTTGATTTTTGGGACCAAAATCTTCTTGACTGATTGAAGGTTTTATCTTTGAGTCTAGCCACAAAGGAAAAACCATCGGTCGGTCCGGGCCAATCACTCCTTTCGGGTTGGCTTCTGAGTATATTTCGGGTCCGACAAATGCGAGAGCTGTTGCGCCTCCGGCGCTCAATCTTTCTGGGTTCTTAACAACTCTAAAGGTACCCGGTGCTTCACCCAAACCTCTTTTTAATTCATCAAAATTTAATACTACCGGGCTAATTTCATTATCGGGATCAGGTGTATAGTATGCTGCGTACGTAGGGTCGTATACCTGCCACTTTCCGTTTATAAGTGCCTCGGCAACATTATGCCCATTTTCTGTTGGATAATTATAAAGAGCTAAAATCCTACATGGAATGTCTTGGGCAGTTGCAAGAGCAGCAAGCACTACAGTCCATGACCCACATGCTCCAAAATCTTCAAGGATTGTCACCTCTGGGTCAGCTAAACTGCTAAACCCTACCCTCGCGCCATTTAGAAATGTCATGAAGCGCACAATTTTTTGGTGATCGGTAAGTGCCCCATGAGGTTCAATGATATAATCACCTAGCTTTTTCATTGCCAGAGTGATTGGCAGTTTGAAATGCCTGAGCGGGTTTTCTGGGTGTGTTTCAGTCATGAGAATTTTGTTGCGATTTTCGAGGATGATTTTCTGTACATCATCCGGCGGATCAACAACCAACATAATTTGCCTGATCATGGCATTTGGATTTCCTACAACACCAGACACTCGCAGCCTTAAGAATGTAGCTGATATCAAGTTGTTTTCAAATGATATATGCTGTATTTGCCCAACTGCATCCTTCACGGAAATTATCTCTGAGTAAAGCCTCACTTCATCTACTGACCTGGAATATCCAACGTCTTCAATCGTATAAGTTGTCCCATAATCAAGCTCACTTCCCCACGTAATTATAATTTCACGGATGCGCACTTTACGCCCAATACTAACAATGCATTTAAATGGAAGTTCAGCTTCTACGTATCCATCATCTATTTTACCATCAACGATAGTATCAATTCTCGATCCTTCAGAAATAGACGAATAAGTGATGATAGAAAGCCTTGGAACAATTTTATCAAAAAATTGTTCATTTTCATTCGCCCCCCCGCCGCCACCGCAGGAATAGATAAAGCTTAAACCGCTGAACCAAATTATATTGATTATTCTATGCATAGTTTGTCTTTGATTTATGCCTTAATATCAGTAATAATTTATGTGTATTTGAAAACATATAAAAAAATATTTTATCATCTTTCGTGTTTACCAGAAAATTTTATAAGACGTAAAAGCAATCGTGGTTGCCCTTCAAATTCTGAAAATATTATTTTGATAAATCGTGAAATTTTATCTTTAGGAAGTTCAAATATAGTTTGACCGTCTTTAGCTTTCACTGATATTTTCGAAATTTCACTTAACGGGGTGCCGTCTTCATCGATTGATATAATCTCAATTTTATTTGCATAATTATTTTTATTTTCCCACTCTAATTGGATTTTTCTGATTTCAACCATTTGACCAAAATCGAGTAGAACATAAAACTCATTTTGATTTTCTATTCCAGCAACATAGTCATTGATCGCGTTATCATCTAGTGCATTTTCAAATCCATAATCTGGATAAGTCGGTGATGAACCGATAATTTTGGGTGCAGGAATGTGATGAGATATTAAATTTGGTCGGCTTTCATATACAAATGGTTTTCCAGACAATTTTAAGTCGAGAAAATATCGATGCCGCTCAGCATACTGATCAAAAAACCAATCTTTTGTGGTATCGCTTATTTTTTCAAGTTGTTCCACTTCATATTTTTGGTAGTCCGCCCCCTTGTACCACCCCATGTCTTGAGATCTTACAGTAAAATATATTTCTTTCCAATTATTGTCGCCATTGGTTTTCCACAGATGACCGCGCAACGGAATAAAACTTAGAGAATTTCCATCCCAAATTGATTGAACTTTTATGGCAAAGATTCCAGGTGCCACATCCTTATATCGTATTATAAGTCTATGCGGAGATATGTTAAAAAAATCTCTAATTTTTTGATTCGGTATTTTGATTCGAAAAAAAACATTGTGTTGCGCACTACCCTCAATAGCTTCATTTCGTAACGCATAGCCATTTTGGAAAGCTCTTACTAAGCGTTCGTCCGATAATTGCTCTTGATGCCAGTCAATTCCTGAAATTTCAATTGGCCTGCCCTGACTCGAATCAGATACGATAGAAACGCTAGTGGAGGTTTCGTTCACTGGGTTTACCAGATGGATGCTTTCGATTAACGGGGATTGCTCCGCATTTATCCAATCTATCTGAAAGAGGATTTCTTTTTTTGGATTTTGATCGTAGCGCAGCCAATAGCCAGTGTCAAAGCTATTCAATTGATTCTTAAGGTTTTCAGTACCTTGTTCGGATAATGATTGAATCGTTGAGTCTTTAAAATATTTTCCTGCATTTTTTAGTTCATTAATAGTTACCAGATGTGCATTGAGGACATGTGTTTCATTTGGGACTTCCTCAAAGAAAGGCAACCCTTCTCGACTGAATGATGTAACTCCGCCTTCTGAAAACTCTACTCGGAATGAATTTATGACTTTTCTTGTAAGCATTTCGAGTTCAGTCAAATAATTTTTATATGTCGCCATTCCGTAAACAAGCGATTTTAGAATGTACGCCTGACTAAAAGCTGATGCCCAAGGAGGATCAGTAACGATATCATTGTAAACATTTTTAAAGTCAAATTGGAAAGTCACGCTATCTTTAATTCGTTTTTGATTCTTTTCATCCAGAAACCATTTAAGAGCGGCTTCCCTTTGAATATTTTTTAGATCAAAATCAATCTCAGCATTTGGTGGTATAGCTTTGCCAGAAGTCAGTAACTGATCAGCAATTATGTATGGGTGATATCTGCTTATTCCGTCGATAAACTGTTTTATTACGCCGTTTGGACTTAACTCAAATTTTGGCCGCATGGGTGTTTGAGTGGGTAAATCAGGTAAATTTACATCAACCAGCTGAAATCGCTGAAAAGGCATAGCGATGAAATTGAAGTAGCCCTTTGCCTTTTCGGCCCAATGAAATAGCCAGACATTTTTCTCTGCAAGAAGGTTAAGATACACAAAGTGTTTTTCAGCGTAGCTTTTCCCAACCCAATATCCAAGATCTGTTATCCGCAATGGAATGGTCCAATTGCGCCACTGTCGGCTTCCGCTAAAGTGCAGGCTGCCATCCTTTAGTTCGATATATTCGCTTCCAGGTGCTATCGAGCGCATTTGGACAGCATAATTTGCCGGGGTGTCATCATAATATGTTATAGTCAATTCATAGCAATTTTTACGAAGATTATCTGTCCATTCTCCCGGAAGAGAAAGATAAAAGTAGCTGTGGGGTGTCCCCTTATCATAATCAATTTCAGAGGGTATAATTCGGCGTATATTTCGTCCTTCTAAAGTTTCTCTAATGCCCCAATCCACGCCGGCAATACGCTGCAATCCCGCTTCATCTTCCTGAGTTCCTATATCAAGAATATTTTCTTTGTTACTTAGTGGATCTCGTAGAAAAATTTTATCGATAGCAACTGGGCGACCAACAAAACCATATGGATTTACAAACCGAAAAAGCAATTCTATCTTTTTAGGATTTAAGTCATAGCGCAGCCAGTAGCCGCTGTCGAACAGCGGCAGCCAACGCTCAAGTGTCTGCAAGCCGCGCTGAAACCAATCGTGATAGTGCCGCTCACCGGTTGCATCAAAAAGATCACGCAGCGCCAGCAGCACGCGCATGTGGCCGTTCAAGATATGGCTGGGGTTGGATTGCGGCTCGGGGATTTCCTCAAACCAAACATCTTGATTCCTTTGGAATAAAAAACCTCCTTGACCCAACGGGGTGAAAAGGCTTTTAGCCGCATTTTTTGCCAATTCTAAGTGCTCTGGTTCTCCGTCCAACCTGAAGGAAGCCAACATCGCCTGAATCCCGACCGCCTGCGCAAAAGCACTCGACCATGGGGCTTTAATATTGATATCATTATAAGTGTTATCAAATCCGTATTCCCACACCCAAAGGTCATTCTTTTTCTGTTTCAAGTTAATTGATAACCAGTCGATGCAGGCCCTAAACTTATCGATATTTTTAAGCCCTTTGAGTTTTTCGTCGTAGGTTTCCTCGCCCGCATAAGCAAGCGCATAAATCGCAATCCATGCCGGATGGCGTTGTTCGCCGACATCGGCAATTTTAAGAATCGGCACCCCGCGTTCATCGAAAGAATGCTGCGCTCGATCAACATCGGTTTGCTCTAAGCCGGTTTCCGCGACTTCATATAAGGGCAACCGGTCCCAATAGAGTAAGTAACCAGCGACCGACAGCACGATGGCCGCAACAGAAGCAGCTAACCATGCCGATCGACCTTTAAATAAACGGGCGGCCATCAAGAAGAAACCTCGCATGTGTTGTCAAGGTGCACGTGTCTTTTGGTATAGTCCGGTTGCCCTAACAGTGGCTGCATCGCACCTAAGTATGTCTTGCTTTGCACTCCCCAACTGAAGTTGCAACGGCGTTTTTCAAGGCTTTTCTTCCACATTCCAAAATCATTTTTCGAAAAGGCATCATCAATGGCCACAGCTATTTGCTTGACGGATTGCATCTGCCGAACCAGTCCAAATCCTTGATCCAAGACAAAACGGCGCAATTCCGGAGAATCGTTGGCTAGGATCGGCAGGCCTGCCTGGATGAATTCGAACAGCTTATTCGGCGTACAGTAATAGGAATTAAGGTCGCTGTGCGGGTAAGGGATGATGCCCATGTTGGCAGAGGCGCTGTGCTGCAACAATTCGCTTTGAGGGACTGCGGGTAAAAAATAAACGCGACGATCTAAAAGTTTCAAGGCGGCAGAAATTCTTTTAAGCTTCTTTTCAAATTCTCCAAACCCCAGCAACACAAGATCAACACTTTCAGTGCGCACCTTTGTAAAGGCCTGAATTAATTTTTCTAAATTGCGATGTGGCGAGAACCCTCCCTGAAAAAGAAGTATGCGTCTATTGTTGGATAAATTGAGTTTGCCGCGCAGTAAATCATAACGTGCATTCGGATCGAAGGTCGGAGGGGGGTCGATTGCATTCAGCAGCGTAATCGGCATGGCGATACGGTATCTGCGAGCCATTTCTTCGGCAATCGATGGATTTACCGTAAATACCAGTCGGGCATTTCTAATGAGCCGTGCTTCGGCCTCGGAGCAAATTAATCGCTGCCTCGTCGAAAAACTGTGTTGCTCAGGATAAAGCTCATGGGCGTCATACACCAGAGGAACATCCCATTCAGTTGCAAGCTGGCTCCCGGCTTCTAAAGTGGGAAGGTCGTGAACCTGGACTAAATCCGCGGTATGATTCCAGCCTTCGTTAAGAAAGGCATTTTTAAATGGCAAGGGGTCAGCTAATGAAAAATTGCGAAATCGAAATAGCAAGCCGAGGCGATAGGACAGCCAGTTTGAACGACTCCTGAAACGAAAAACGCGGTTGAATACCGGCAATCCTTTTGGCATTCGGCAGGCGGCTCTGTTCAATGAATCGTTTATCTGCTCCTGCCGGGTAATATATTTGCAATAGCACTCGTTTTCGGGGATGATGCTGGATAGACCAATTCGAACGAGTTTAATGCCGCTTTTCAAAATCTCTTCTTCTCTGTCACAATTTAACGATAGAGCAAGCAGCGTAACCCGATGCCCTATACCAATAAGGCTTTCGGCTTGAGCAATGATCCGTCTGTCCAAAAGTTGATCATGGCATAGCATAAGGATTCTGCTCAAGTTTTTTCCTTTCTCTAAAGGGGTGTTTTACTTGAAAAGCCATCCAAGTCTTTTGCGCAGAAAAGCCCCTATGCGGACCTCAAAACGAGATTCTATCCGGTTTTGGTATACAACTATCTGGTCCCGCTCGGCCGTGACACGGTTGCACTCAGCAGCCTCCTGGTCCCGCTCGGCCGTGACGCGGGCGCACTCAGCAGCCGCCTGGTCCCGCTCGGCGCCTATCAAGGAAAGTCTTGTATTGAGATATTTTTCAGCTTTTTCAAATAACTTTGCCCATCCGTTCGTTTTTAATGTAGCTGTTGTATTTGCACCTTCCGTGAAAACTTGCGGATTTAATCTAACTTGCCCTGTTATCTGAAGATAGATTGGTATGTTTGAAGAGTCCACTCGGCGGTACTCAGGCTGTTCAGAATTGGTGGGTTCAAGGAATTCAAAAGACGCGCAATCAGAGTCTAAATCAAGAATTTCAGGCAAAGCACTTTCGGGTCGAATACGGACGATAATCCCGTAATACCCAGCAACTGTTTTTCGTGGAAGCGAAAAGCGAAATTCTGACCCGGGCGGTTTGGAAAATGAACCGGACCAAACGAGACCGCATCCATCCTCTATTGTCATCGAGATATCGCGGTCATCCCCGTCAGGCCATGACATCAAAATAGTGGAGTCCGAGCCAACTGTTGGAAACTGGGCAACTATTTCACCTTCATCCGTTGTAACAAACCTGCTAAATTGAGGATATGGAAGCAGGTCGGTCTCAGGCCGATTCCCCGAAATTTTCAATTTTCCGGCGGGGATGATTGGACCGGGGGCCAGCAGCCTCGGCATTGAAAATCCATGACCTTCGGCGGCAATCAGAAGCAGCATCTCGCTGTGAGTATAGAGGCGCGGGGCTTTTTTAATGTGATCGTAGACCAGAGGGGCAAGAGCGGCGGCGGTCAACTCCGGAAGGGGTTTAATTGGATCGGCCTGATGTCCTGGGTGGCCGCAATGAGGGCAAATCGCCTCCTCCCAACCGGACCATTGATTGAGAAGCTCGCGACGAAATCGTATTTCAACAGGTGAAAATGATGACCACGGCTCGCCGCTTAAAACGATGGCGTCAAGATGCCATTGTTGCGGTAGGCGTCCAAAGAAAGTTGACAAAACGTATCGTCGTTGGTGCCAGTTAACGTGGTAAATGGAACCGCAGTTCATACATCTGGCAGTCCCATCAAGAAGCTCCTCGTCATAGGGTACAGCGAGGATTACCCACTTCCGGGCCGCGCGGAAAATTTCGTTCAACGCTTTTATTTCTTTGGCTTTCGGCAGATGCTCCAAAAGATCCGTTGCAAGAACGAGGTCGAAAGATTTTGAAACAAACGGCATATTGCCAGCGTCTGCCTGCACGCAGGGTATCCCGGTTCGTGATAGCGCCACTTGGCTGAAATCCAAGCCGAAAACTGAAACTCCCGTATGCTCTGCAATGGCACGGCTGATTTTACCGTCGCCGCAACCGACGTCAAGAGCAGATCCGGCACCTGGAGGCCAAAAGTCACGTAACGCAAAAAACAAATTGCGCTGCCCCATAGTCAAATCCCGGTCCCAAACCGTTGGGGATTCATATAATCCTTGAGGTTGCTTCATTGGAGACGCTCCCAAATCACCGGCTGGTTTACAATACCGATTTCAACTCCGACACCAGGCGGTGGCAGAACCTTGAGGGCATAACAACGGTCATGCAGATCGTACGCTTGAGGCTCAAGTCTGGATGACAGGTTGAGCTCGTGGAAGAAAGCCACTGATACAAGGTAGTCTCCAGGACCGAGCAACAAGGGTTCGAACTTCACACGAAGTCTGCCGGCACCAAAAACCTCACCGATGGAAATGCCGTTTCGTTTGGATATCAATTGCATAGCGCAACTTCCATCAGTGCGGTAGATAGCAATTACAGCCACGGGGTCGCAGACCGCCCGCTCTGCCTCAAAATTTATCAGAGCTTCCGCCGGCTCACCTGTAATGAGCGTGTGGCGTCTCATACAGCTCTGATCTTGAAACGCGAACATCGTTATGCGAACTTCATTTGTACCGTAGCGCTCGTCCTCGGTTATCGTCCGCTGATCCTCTTTTGGCTCTGGTTTAGGTTCGGGTACTGAAACAAAATGGGAGATGGGCCATTCTGCACGAACAGAAAGCCATCCTTCTTTGCCGTTTCGCAGAAATTCACATAAGCGGATGTAGGTTTTTTCATTATGATCAAACCGTTCGAGGGCAACCGGTGCCGAGAAATCGCAGTGATAATCAATCTCAACCCATGCTTTGTCGTTCGCAGATGAATGCAGGCCGATCTGAAATGGAGCATGCCCGTATCTTCCTCCAAAATTACCAAACAGCCAACATGAACGCCCATGAATGTTTTCGGGCCCTCTCCAATTCATCAACCCTGAATCACGGATAAGGCGCCCATCCCCATCGTTGCCCTTAGGAGCCAGTGTACCTAAGTGCAACTCCCCTATTCCAAAACGAATTTCAGCAATTGCAAGAGGGAGATCTGGGGGCGATCCTAAGATTCCAATCAAATGCAACAAGACAGTCTGTCCCTGCTGAAGGCTGAGAAATTCGACTTGCGATCGCGACAACTGCATGCTGCGCGACCGGACTCGAAACTCTTCATCTTCGCGAACACTCGCTAAATAAGATTTGCTTACTGATAGCAAATCACCGTCTTCGCGAATCCGACCTCGGTCGATCCAGATACCTCGATCACAAAGCAACTGCACTGAACTTAGATCGTGAGATACAAAAAGTATCGTGCAGCCATTTGAGGTTAGCACCTTCATCCGTTGAATGCATTTTCCCACGAAGTATGCGTCTCCGGTCCCCAGAATCTCATCGATTATCAGAATTTCAGGGGAGATCGTTGTGGCAACAGCGAAGGCAAGACGAGCGTACATACCTGATGAGTATTCTCGGACAGGCCGATTTATGAATGTGTCGAGTTCGGCAAATTCAATGATTTCCTCGATTGTAGAATATAATTTTTGGGGGCTTACCCCTTGATAGGCCAATGCAGATCGAATATTTTCGATCCCGGTGAAATCCGGATGGAATCCAGTACCAAGCTCCATGAGTGCCTGCACTGTACCCTTTACAATAACTTCACCCGCTTCTGGATACATCTGACTTGAAATAACTCTTAATAATGTGCTTTTACCGGCACCGTTTCTTCCAATCAGTGCAACCCGCTCCCCGCGGTGAACGTCGAAGGTGATATCACGCAAGGCGGTGAAAATATCGTAGTGTTTTTGAGGTACAGGCCAACCTAAGGCATCGAGCACACGCCATGCAGGATGTTGAAACCGTCGGAATGACTTTCCAACAGATAGTAATTGAATCGCTATGTCAGACATAGTCAGCCAAAAGAGGTTTTAAACTTGAAATGACGCGATATCCGATAATAAAAAAAAGGACAGAAATTGCAGTGACAATAAAAAGGTCAGATAGAGGCACATAGCCGTCTAACAAACAAGCACGATAAAGACGCATAAAGTATGCAAGCGGGTTTATCGAAAGCAAGCCTTTCATGGAATGCGGGACCATTTCGTCTGTGTAGGCGATAGGGGACACCAACATTAAAAAAAGAATCAAAATTGGTGTCGCCTGCTGGAGATCCCGAAAGAAAACTGTCAAGGTCGATGAAATCCAAACCAATCCGATGATCAATATTATTTGGATTATATAGATGAGCGGTACAAAAAAGTGTGTCCAATGAAGGTGGCCTAATATTGCAGAAGCAATCCAAACCAGAACCATACCTATTCCCATAGATGCATGACCCACGATAACATCACGGACCACAACAAGTTCTATCGGGAAGAGTGTATTTCGAAGTAAGCCTCGGTTGGCAACAATGCTTAAAGTTCCACTTCCAAACGCCTCAGAAAAAGCTAAAAATGGTATTAAACCGCTGAATATTATTAGAATATAATCATTAGTTCCAATACCTGGCAATCGTACGTTGAGTATATGAACGAAAACCGCTGAATACATGGTGAGAAACAATAAAGGGTAAATCACTAACCACAGACTTCCGAGCACATTGCCACTGGTGCGTGCGCGCAACCCCTGCGTAACTGTCGAAAACAGAAGTCTGCGGTACCTAAAAAGTGTTCTAAATGAATCGATTGCCATCAGGCATTGACCAGTCGGGAAACGATAAGGTAGGCGGCTTTGCCATTTCCGTAGGGAGTTGAGGCGAGAGACCCTCTGGAGGCATGTGCAGCGTAAAGAAATATTTTTTCACGAGAAGCACCTGTTAAATGATTCCAACCAAGGTGCAAAGTTTCAACCCACTCGGTTTCGTCACGCATTGTTACGCACGGAACATTGTAGAAGAAAGCCTCTTTTTGAACACC
Source organism: Desulfobacterales bacterium (assembly GCA_041736435.1). Lineage (GTDB taxonomy): Bacteria > Desulfobacterota > Desulfobacteria > Desulfobacterales > SpSt-501 > SpSt-501. Next base: position 38,131 of record JBGSTS010000032.1, read on the forward strand.
TCCAGAGTCTGTTAGGATGACCTTAGCGGATTGCTCTAAAGCCACCATGTCAAGAAAAGGTAGAGGATCTATGATTATCACTGGTGTTAGAATTTTTCGAAAACCGTTTTCTTCTATAATTTTTCGGGTACGAGGATGTATCGGAAAAACAACTGGTAAAATAGAGGCAATGTCCGCAAGGCCAAGGCAAATTTGACGGAGCCGATTGGAGTCGACTGTGTTTTCTGCCCGATGACAGGTGGCAAGAGCAAAGTTTCCCGCCTCGACATTAACAACCTTAAGAATATTACTCTGTTGCCTTGCAAGGTCGCGATAGAACAATGCCACATCAAACATCACGTCCCCCACGTTGTGGACTCCATCGACAACACCTTCGCATTTTAGATTATCGACGGCTGTGTCCGTGGGGCAAAAAAGGATTTTTGAAATTCGATCCGCGAGGATACGGTTAACCTCCTCCGGCATGCGCATGTTGAAGGAACGGAGTCCGGCTTCAACGTGTGCGACCGGCATATGCAATTTGACCGCGGCAAGCGCGCCGGCCAGGGTCGAGTTGGTATCGCCGTAAACTAACACCCAGTCGGGTTTTTCAATCAGCAGCACCCTCTCAATTGCCTCCAGCATGCGACCTGTCATCTCACCATGATAGCCTCCGGCGATGCCAAGATTGTATTTCGGTTGCGGGATATTGAGTTCTTCAAAGAAGACGGTTGACATGTTATCGTCATAATGTTGCCCCGTATGAACGAGAACCTCCTCGATCCGATTAGTGGAATCATCACGTATTGCACGTGAAACAGCCGACGCTTTTATAAACTGAGGACGCGCCCCAATAATCGTGACAACTTTTGTGGTCATATTCTCTTTTTCCTACTGATGGCGCAATGCTTGCCCTGTGCACCTATCCTTTTCGTGTAACGATTCCATCAACGCTTTTTTGGTATCGATTGCCACAGACCTGGCATTCAAAATCATCGCTCAAGCGCTCGCCGCAAACGCACATCCAGCCGATCTGTTTGGCAGGGTTCCCTATCGCCAGGGCGTGGTCGGGCACGTTGCGCGTGACCACCGCCCCGGCACCGATGAAGCTATAGCGCCCCAAGGTAGTCCCGCAAACGATGGTCGCGTTGGCGCCGATGGTGGCGCCCTTCTTGACGAGAGTCGGGCGCACCTGGTCCATCTTGGCGATCTCCGCCCGCGGGTTGTAGATGTTGGTGAACACCATGGAGGGGCCGCAGAAGACCCCGTCCTCTAAGGTGACGCCCTTGTAAACCGAGACGTTGTTCTGGATTTTACAGTTGCTGCCGATGGTCACGTCGGGGCCGATCACCACGTTCTGGCCGATGTTGCAGCGCTCGCCCACCTTCGAGCCCGAAAGCACGTGAGAGAAGTGCCAGATCTTGGTGCCAGCGCCGACGACCGCCCCCGGATCGATGACGGCAGTCTCGTGCACGAAGGCCCCCGGGGCGACCGCCGGGGCGGGTTGACCCGATAGCGGGTGAATCGCCGGCTTCGGCGTAGCCGCCGCGCTGCGGCCATGGAGCCGGATGCGCTTCCCCTGCTGGTCCATGGACGCCTGGCTCGCATTCAAAACCCGCAGGACTCGCAGCCCTTCGCTGCCGTCGGTCGCCGGCCTCTCGCCGGTCTGGATGCAGCGCAGAAAATGCAGGCATTCGCGCCTGAGCGGCTCTTCCTGGGGGTAGTCAACCCGTTCCGGATTGGCCTTGACCGGCACCGGCAGATTGTTGTGCCACTCGATGCGATGGGCATAGAGCAGAAGCTTGTCCGGCCAGTCCAACGTGTCGTCGAAAACCGCCATTTTGCGCTCGCCCACCACGACCAGTTTCTGCTCCTTGAACGGGTGCAGCCAGGAGACGAAGATATGTGCTTTGAGCCCGCTGGGGAAATCCATGTGGGTGGTGGTAACATCGGCTATGCGCTGGTGCAGATAGAATCCGCCGGTGGTCTGGATGCTCTCCGGCTCATCTCCTGCCAGGGCCAAGATCATGGAGATGTCGTGCGGGGCAAATGACCAGAGGATGTTTTCCTCTCTTCGGATCTTGCCCAGGTTGAGGCGGTGAGAATAAATATAGTCGATCCGCCCCAGTTCACCTTGGGATGCAAGCTCTTTCAACTTGATGAATGCCGGGTGGTACTGCAACAGGTGGCCCACCATAAGAACCCTGTTGCGTTTTTCGGCAATTTCAATCAGCTCCGCCCCCTCCGCCTCATCTAAAACCAGCGGCTTTTCCACATAGACATGCTTGCCGGCAAGGAGTGCCTCGCGCGCCAGGAAAAAGTGGGTTTCCGCCGGAGTGGCAATCACCACCGCTTGGATGTCGTCGCGCTTTAAAACGTCGGTCAATGCAAAGGCCATCTCAACCTCTGAAAACTGCTCTTGCAGGGCAGAGAGAACCGTTTCGCTCTTGTCGCATATCATCTTGAGGGCGCCGATCTGGTGAAAATTTCTAACCAGATTCTTGCCCCAATACCCGGTCCCGATCACCGCAACCGAATCCTTGTCTCGTCTCATGGTCGATTCCATTAATTCCACCTCACTTTGGGACACGCTTGCAGACTTCGGCGATTTTCTCCTGGTCCTCGACACCTAAATAAGGGTGCATCGGCATGCTGAAAATCCGGCGAGACGCGTCCTCGCTGAGAGGAAAATCGCCCTCCCGGTATCCCAAGCGTGCGAAGGCGGTCTGCAGATGCAGGGGCTTGGGGTAGTAGACCGCAGTGGGAACCCCAGCCTGCTTGAGGCCTTCCTGCAGCCGCTTCCTATGCTCTTCCGAAGTTGCCAGCACAGAGTATTGCGCCCAGACAGACTTGTTTCCCGCAGGAACGAAAGGAGTGGTCAACCCCTCAACCTCGGAAAGAAGCCTGCTATAGCGTTGTGCGACTTCCTGCCGCAACTCGACCTCTTCGCGGAAAATAGAAAATTTGGAAAGCACGATAGCCGCCTGGAGAGTATCCATACGGCCGTTGATGCCAATGCGAACGTTGTCGTATTTGTCGCTGCCCTTGCCGTGTACGCGCAAGGAGTCCATGACGGCTGCCAGTTGAGCGTCGTCAGTGAAGCACATACCACCGTCCCCGTAGCAGCCCAGCGGCTTGGCAGGAAAAAAGGAGGTGCAGCCCACGGCTGCCAGGGCACACGATTTCCCCCTGTTGAGCTCAGCGCCAAACGACTGGGCGGCATCTTCGATGACGACAGCTCCGAAGTCCCCGGCGATGCGGTTGATCCTGGGGTAATCCGCCGGCAAGCCGAAAAGATCGACCGCGATGACCGCTTTGGGTGTCGACGAAGCTTCGATGCCCTTGGGAAGAGGATGTCTATTTGACTGCCCCCTTTTGGCAGCTTCCAGGGCCGCTGAAAGCTGATTGGGGTCAATGTTGAAGGTCGCAGGATCGATGTCCACGAAAACCGGGGTGGCTCCCAGCAACTGAATGACTTCGGCCGTTGCAATAAACGTGAATGGGGAGGTGAAAACAGCATCCCCGGGCCCCACTCCATAGGCCATCAGGGCAAGCAGCAGGGCATCGGTGCCCGATGCGCATGAGATGGCATGGCTGACACCGCAGTATTGCGCCAGCTTGGCTTCCAATTGTTTGATCTCCGGCCCCATAATGTACTGGCCGTGATCGAGAACGCTCAGGATACCTCTTTCGAGCTCCGTTCGAATCCGTTTCTGCTGAAACGCCAAGTCGATGAATTGCATGCCGCCCCCTATTTTGTAAATTTAATTGGCACATTCGACACCTATCCAAATCTAACAAAGCCTATTCGATGAAAACGACCTTGCTTCGAGAAACTTCGGCTGACAGAAGCTTTTCCAAAATGGATTCGCGCTGGGCATCGTCCGTCACGACAATCCTATCGAATGAAACTTCTGCAAGCCCTAAAATGTTAATAACCGAGTGCCCGAGCAGTTTCTTGCCTTTATGCTGTTCGTCCGCCACAGCGGCGAGTTCGATGGCCGTTTCCTGCAGCGAGAGAAATGCAATCTCCGCAAGATCGGTTGCCCCGTAGAAGACAACCCGGCGGTCCCCGGCTTTCTCGAGCACAGCGAAGAGCTTTTTAAGCTTCTGCCGGGCCTGGCGGTAGTACTGGTAGGAAAACTGGATGTAGCGGTAGGTGAGCCGGCTCTTTTCGGCCATGCCCTTAGGAGTTATGATGTAGCGCATCCGTTTAGGCGGGATGGTCGTGGCTTTGACATACCCCTTGTGCGCCAACTGTTTGATAAAGGAATTTACCAGGCCGAGCGAAATGTTGAGGTCCCGCGCCATGTCCCGCTGACTATGGCCATACTCATCGCCGACTTTTTCAAGAATTTCAAGGGTTCTAATATCTTGAGTTTTCATGAAACTCAACAGTGGAAATAAATAAAAAGGCAGTTAGTTATTTTCCAAAAGAAATATTTTAAGGAATTTCTTTTTTTGAGTAAACTCTTTGATCTCTTTGTACCCTGGAAATACTCTGGGCAAGCCCTTTCCGTCCCCCCGGCCCTGAACAACTACTCCACCCGCCTTGTTGGCTTTGGCGAAATGGAACAGTTTTGAAAAATCCTTATCGGTTGGATCGAGATGCAGCAATGAAGTTGCGCCACCCTGGTCTTTCTTTTTTAGGTCGGCATGGAACTTGACAATTTGATCGTTGTAAAGGATTTTTGAATCTCTGAGTTCCTGATTCTGGGCAATCCAGAATCCTGCGCGAGAGGCGAGGTCATCCCTGTTTTTAAAAAATTTGTCGAACCCAGTCACCGGATACAAAAAAACCATCAGTACGATACAAGCGGTGCCCAACCGCCGCCAGGGGGGTCGTTGAACATGGTTTAGTACCTTGTCGATGCCGAATCCGATCCACGGGCAGAGCAGGATGCTTGGCATCAGAATGTAGCGTTTCAGTACGATCTCCATTCGAATAAAAAACCCGTACGCGAGCGCCAGGAGCACGGCCGTTAGAGCGAGAACGAAGAGTTGCCTCACGTTGTAATCGGCTTGAAGAAAGCCCCATGTTAAAGGGATTAAATTGAATACCAAAACAATCGACGAAAACATATGAAGCATGCTGAGAACATAGAGAAGCGGCAAAAAGACTCTGGCGGTTTCTGCGACATGCTGCCCGATTACCCTATATGCTGATGATTCGCTTATCTGCTGCAGTTGGCCGGCGATGCGGTGGTAGTTTTCTAAAAAACTGAAATCCTTAAAACCGCGGAAGTAAATGATCCAGTCAATGTAACGGTTCAGCCCTTCAGCATCAGCGCTCCTAACCGCAGCATAGAGCCCCGCAATCAAGAGTGCGCCCATACCGCCCCAGACGAAAGCGATCCTGATGTAGCGCTTCGACTCCTTAGCGTTGAAAACAGCAGCCCCGAGGAGAAAAAAGAAAAATACCGGGAAAAGTATCAGACCTTCCACCCTGAAGAAGGTTGAAAGAACACCGAACAGGGCGCAAAGTAGTAGATGTTTGAATTGGCCCGACTGCATCGCTCTTTGGGCAAAGTAGACCGCAGAGATGAAAAGTACATAGAAGGAAGGGTCCCGCAGGACCGAATTCGAGTGGGCCAGCGTCTCCGGCAAGAGGATAAAGACGATGCAGCTCCAAAAGGCCGCACACGCACTGAACAAGTCCCGGGTCAACAGGTATACGGGAATGACCATAACGGTCATCGATAAAAACGAAATCAGACGTCCGGCCAGCACCCAGTCCGGAAGGAGTGTGTGCGTCAACGCGATGAGGAGAGGGTAGACCGGCATCGGGTAGATGGCCAGCCCCTCGCGGAACATACCCTCTGCGAATTTCATAGCGGCGGCGATATAAATTTCCCCGTCGTAGTTGAGGTCCGCGTTCAGCCGAACGATAAAAAGAGCACCCATCAGAAAGGCGGCGAAGCCAAGGAGCATCGGCAGCGCACGCGGGCTTTCCGGCAGTCGGGTCAAGCTGGAAGTGATGCGGTTCATCCTAAAGGCCATTTCAGTTTTCAAACCACTTCTCAGTCAATGAGCAAATTTACTCAATGACTGAGTAAAAATATCTTGGGTGTCACTCGAAATTGTTTTCCGCGTGCTTTAACTGCGGGGCATTGGCATCTTTGGGGGAGAGGATGGGATCTGTGAACGGCCACTGGATCTTGACATCCGGGTCGTTCCAGCGGAACCCGCGGTCGTGCGCGGGCGAGTAGTAGCCGGTGGTCTTGTAAAATACCTCGGCCTCGTCGGAGAGCACGCAGTAAGCGTGCGCGAAGCCTTCGGGGATGTAAAGCATCCGGCAGTCGCCTTCGGTCAGCTCTAGTCCGACCCAACGGCCGTATTGCGCGGAGCTGCGGCGGATGTCGACCGCCACGTCGAAAATCCGACCGCGCAGGCAGCGCACAAGCTTGCCGATGGCCGCCGGCCGCAGCTGGTAGTGCAGGCCACGAAGCACGCCCTTGATCGACTTGGCGTGGTTGTCCTGGACGAACCGCGGCAACCCATACTTCAAAAACGGCTCTTCGCGAAAGCTTTCCAGGAAAAATCCGCGCTGGTCCCTGACCACCCCATGGGTGACCAGCAGAACGTCAGGAATGACCTGGGGTTCAAACCGAAATTCCATGGCTGCCCACCCGTTCGTGTCTGAATTCGGCATCCAGCATATTTGCAACACGCGCAACATTGAGCCAGCCGCTCCGCAGCCAGGCTTCGAATTCCTCTGCCCCTCCATCCAGCTTCAGAGAACTGAAAATGTTGTAAAGTGTTTCGGAGGAGGCTCTAAAACCCGGCCGGTTTTGGATGAGATTTGACAGCAGCAAAGCACAAAAGGCGGCATTTTTGCGTGTTTCGGCTCGAGCGGCAAGCGGCAGCCAGTCTCCGGCATCAGGGCGTTTGGCCTCTCGGTAAAAAAAGTTGACCAGACATTCCTCCCAGTCGCGATGGTGCTTGAAATGCGCTTTTTCGAATGGGTTGGCGCCGACACATTCAACCACCGGCCGCCCCCTTTAGTTCGGTTTTAGCGGCACGAACAATTTCTACCGCCTCTCTAAGGTTCAACCTTAGCATCGACGGGTCGCCGATATAATACTCCATCGCGACCTCTGCCCGATCTACCAAGGCAGTCGGGTCGATCCGGTTGTGTCGCGCAAGCTCTGCGATATCCTCCCTGTCGTTTTCCTCGAGGCGGGAGATTTTGCTCAGCGCCAAGTCGATCGGTGCAATAACATACAAGTGGATCTTGGGGTCTTGAAACTCGCTCCCTCCGACGCGATACGCGTCCTTTTCGAAGTCGGGGTGCATGAGAGCAAAACTGGTGCTGTAGTTCAGGTCGAAGTAGACCAGTTTTTGCTTTCCATCTGAACCTGTATAGGACACCACCAGATCCTCAGCCCTCGGCAGAATCAGACGACGCGAGAAAGATGCATCGACATCCACTGTCGGGCGATATCCCGTGTATAAATTCACGGCCATTCCCCCCGCCAAAAACATACTGACCGGTTCCTCGAGCTCCGGCAGAGCTGCGCTGATGCGGCGGATGATTTCACCGAGAGCAATGCGCAGCTGGGGGTCGCCCTTGTTCGCTGCAGGGTCTAAATATCTCGCCATGAACCGTTGGGTCAATTCTTCTGGGCCGGAGCTTAACTATAGCTCCGCCCCGTGGATTACATCCAGGAAAAACGAGGATGCCTCCTTAGAACTGGTTTCATAACCCCGGCCGTCAGACGGGGTTGTGAAACCAATTTTAGGAATAGTTCACATTCTGAACGCATGGCAATTGACCATAAGAAAGGCCCTCTGTCAATAAATTATCATATAAAATTAAGAGGTCAGCTGGATAAGGTTGAAAAGAAGCGAAAGTTGTGGTGTAATAGGACAACGATTTTCTAATGAAGTCGATTTCACCCCCCCGGCCCCTTTCGTTTAAAGGGCTAAAAGGCGTCAACGGAATGGAAAGTATTTTGATCATCGATGACGAAACCCAGATCCGGTCGATGGTTCGGCTGATTCTGGAACGCGAAGGGTACGTGGTTGCAGAGGCCCCGGACGGCGTCGAGGGCATTCGTCTGTTTCGCCAAAAACCGGCGGATTTGATCATCACGGATCTCATCATGCCGAACAAGGACGGCATTGGCATGATGATCGAGCTGAAAAAAGAGTTCCCCGACGCCAAAATCATCGCCATGTCCGGCGGCGGCCTCAACCGCCCCGAAGGCTACCTGCGCGGGGCGAAGAAGCTTGGCGCCGTGCACACCCTGGCCAAACCGATCAACCGCCAGGAGCTGCTGCGCGTCGTCAAGGACACCCTCAAGGGCAGCGCTCCGGCACCGGCCGGCGAATAACGCCTTCGCCGCGGCGCCGTGAAACCCGACATGCCCCTATCCCCAAAGCCTATCTCCACCATCTGCCTTTGCGTCGCCATCGCGTCGATCTGGATTCCTGCCGTTCAGCCGGCCCTCGCCGACATCATCCATTTCAAGGACGGAATGCGGACCATATGCGATGGGAAGGCCTGGGAAGAGAAGGACGAGGTGCGCTGCGAACATGAGGGCGGGGTCCTGATCTACCCACGAGCTGAAGTGCAATCGATCGAGAAGACGGTTCCGTTGGAAACACTTCTTGAAGCCCATCCCGATGCGCCCCCCGTCGCGCCTGCTGAGGCGCCAGCGGCCAGCACAACCGAGACGCCGCCGCCTGCTGCTGCGG
>JBGSTS010000082.1:0-7518 GCA_041736435.1 Desulfobacterales bacterium
GACGGCGCTTTCGGCATCCAGCGGGGTCAGAGTCGAGGAAACCTCGCGGTGGCGGTAGCGCACCCGCGTAGCAACCCTGCGCGCGGCTGCCGGGGGCTCGAGGATCCAGCGGATGCGGTTCACCCGGCAGGCGGGTGCAAGCAGGTCCTGCCTGGCGCCGACCACCAGGCGGTTGCACTCCTGGTCGAGGCGCACCACATAGTAGGGCTGGGCCGACGGACGGTTGATCCCGCGGCGCTGGCCGACCGTGAACCGGTGCAGCCCCTGGTGCTCGCCGATGAGGTTCCCGTCGACATCCTCGATCGGCCCGGGGGAGGCGTGCAGATCGAGGAACTCCGGGTAGCGGCTTCCGCGGATAAAGCAGATGTCCTGGCTCTCCTCGGTGGCGGCGGGAACCAGCCGGTGCCGGGCCGCCAGGGCGCGGACGTCCGCTTTGGTCAAGTCGCCCAGCGGGAAAACGGCCCGCTGCAATTGATCCTGGCTGAGCCGGGCCAGGAAATAGGACTGGTCTTTGTGCGGGTCCGCACCCTTGAAGAGGCGGCAGCGCCCGTCTTCATCCTGCTGGATGCGGGCATAGTGGCCTGTGGCAAGGAAACGGGCGCCCGCATGGCCGGCCCATGTCAGCAAGGCGCCGAACTTGATGCGGGGGTTGCAGACCATGCACGGGTTGGGCGTCTGCCCGATTAGGTAGGTCCGGGTGACATAGTCCACCACCTCCCGCTGGAAGTCGGGCTGCAAATCGACTACGTGCAGAGCAACCCCCAGCCGGCATGCCATTTCGTGCAGCGCATCCGGTGAGGGCTCCGGGACCGCCGCGGGGCGGCCGGCGCTTTTTTCGAAACCCGTCGTGAAGTGGACGGCGAAGACCTCATGGCCCTGCTGCTGCAGCAGATACGCGGCGACCATGGAATCGATGCCGCCGCTGACGGCAACGGCAATCCGCGGGCTCATTCAAAAAAGGGTTGATGGAGCGGCCGGACCTCCATGGCCCGGGGCGGGCAGGCCGGGACGCACAGCTCGCAGACGCTGCATCTTTTTTGGTCGAACACCACTTCCATCTCCGGCCGCTTGACGTAGAGCGCCCCGGTCGGGCACACGGCCGTGCAGGCGCCGCAGTGGGTGCACTTGGACTGGACGCGTTTGACTTCCTGGGAGGCGTTCTGGACCTTGATGCCGTGGTTTTTTAGAAACTTGACCCCGTCGCGAAAATTCTTCTTGCTGCCCGAGAGCTCCAACACCATCACGCCCTCCCTGCGCGGGAGGATGGCAGCGTTCAGGATGTTGAACTCCAGGTCGAAGTCCCTGGTCAGCCGGCATACCACCGGTTTCTGGGCCACATCCGGAGAAAAACGCAGGATCAGGATTTTGGAATACACATTGTGCCTCGTTGATAACGCTTTGAAATTTTATTTTAAATTAGCTGCATTTGATCTGCCTGTCAACCCGCGTTGCCCCTGGGGGCGGCCGCGTGGGCCTGGCCCCCCGGTTGAGTTCCTATGGGTTTCCGGCTATAGTTAAAACAACCGATCGGACCAGGGCCAGGGGAGTCCGGCAGCGCCCTTTGCCCCGGACGGAGAAAGCGGCCTCGTAGAATGTCCGCACCATGAACCGTTTCGCGTATCGCATGACCGGCCTGGCGATCAAGGCGTTTTCCAGCCTGTCCAGAGCCCGCACCCGGCTGCACGGGGAGCGCAACATCCCTGTGGGGTCGGTCATCTTCGTGGTCAACCACTTCACCCGCCTCGAAACCGTCCTCATGCCCTACCTCGTCAACCGCGCAACCGGGCAGCCGGTGTGGTCGCTGGCCGACCCCGAGTTTTTCCAGGGGGCCCTGGCCGGCTTCCTCGATTCGGTGGGGACCGTGTCGACCCGCAGCCCGGACCGGGACCGGCTGATCGTGAAGACCCTGCTCACCGGCGAGGCGAACTGGATCATCTATCCCGAGGGCGGGATGGTCAAGAACATGAAGATCATGGACAAGGGGCGATTCATGATCTCGTGGGCCGGAGGCAAACGGCCGCCGCACACCGGTGCTGCCTCACTGGCGCTGCGGACCGAATTCTACCGCGAGCGCCTGCGGCAGCTGGTGCGCTCCGCACCCGAGGAGGCCGAGCGCCTCCGGAAGATGTTTCAGCTGGATTCCATCGAAACGACTTTGGAGCGACGCACCTTCATCGTGCCGGTCAACATCACCTACTACCCGGTCAGGGCCCGGGAAAATGCCTTGAGCGCAATCGCGCAGCGGCTGGTCGAAAACCTTCCGGAACGGCACCTCGAGGAGCTCATGACCGAAGGTTCGATGTTTCTGGCCGGGGTCGATGTCGACATCCGCTTCGGAATGCCGATCCCGGTGCTGCCGTTTCTGAACGATGCCGCCGTGGCGCGGGACATCGCCGGGCCCGAGCCGTTGGGTTTCGACGATGTGCTGCCGTCCCGCGGCCGGATGCGCCGCGAGGCGCTGCGGTTGATGCAGCGCTATATGGGCGCCATTTACGGCATGACCACGGTCAACCACGACCACTTGTTTGCCTCGATTCTGCGCGCAGCACCCCGGACCCGCGTCCGGGTGCACGACCTGTGCCGCCGGGTGTTCCTGGCCTCCTTCGAGCTTCGCGGTCTGCCCGGATTGTACCTGCACACCGGACTGGCGGCCGACCAGACCCACCTGCTCTCGGACGATCGCTGGGGCATTGCCCGGGACTTCATCGAAACAGCCCTCGAAAAGGGCAACCTGCGACGGACGGAAGGCGGCCTGTATAAGGACCGCCGAAAATTCTCCACGCCGGCCAGTTTCCACCGCGTTCGGATCGACAACCCCATCGACGTCATGGCCAACGCCGTCGAACCCTTGACCGGGCTTCAGCGCTGCGTGCGTCGGATTGCCTGGATGCCGGGCTTCTGCGTGCGGCGCAGGTTGCGGGCGCTCCTGCAGCGGGAGGCGGCGAAGGAATTCACCCAGGAGTACCAAACCCATTTTATCGAAGGCGAATCCAAGCCCAAGGCCGTGGGCATGCCGTTTCTGGTGAAAGGGCGGGCCCGCAAGATCGGGGTTGTACTGTGCCACGGCTACATGGCCGCACCGGTGGAGATGAAGGGGCTGGCCGAGTATCTCGGCCGGCTCGGCTACTGGGTCTATGTGCCGCGGCTCAGGGGCCACGGCACGTCCCCGGAGGATCTCGCCAGCCGCACCCACGAGGATTGGATTCGCTCGACCGACCGTGGGTACGCCGTCATCAGCAGCCTCTGTGACCGTGTCGTGGCGGGCGGCTTCTCCACCGGGGCCGGGCTGGCGCTACACCTGGCGGCGCGGATGGACGGTCTTGCCGGAGTGTTTGCCGTATCCGCCCCCATGCGGCTGCACGATTTCAAGGCCCGATTCGCCGCGGCGGTCGACCTGTGGAACCGGATCATGGACAAGACCAGCCGGCCGGGGTCCAAGATGGAGTTCGTGGAAAACCGCCCGGAGAACCCCCACATCAACTATTTCCGGAACCCGGTCGCCGGCGTGCGTGAAATCGAACGGTTGATGGACGACCTCGAGCCCCGGCTGGAGAAGGTTGCCGTCCCGGCGCTGATCCTTCAGGCCAGCGAAGACCCGGTCGTGGATGCGCGCGGCTCGCGCAAGATTTTTGAAAGACTCGGATCAAAAGACAAACAGTACGTGCTGTTCAGCTTCAACCGCCACGGCATCCTGCTCGGCGAGGGGTGTGACCGGGTCTATCGGGCGATCGGCGATTTTCTCGACCGTTTGTGAAGGCTGCGCAATCCCTCCCTTCGCTTCTATTCAATCAGGTCGGCCGCAGAACTGCGCACCGGCCGATGTCGCGTTTTTAAAATTTTTGTGGAATTGAAGATAACATTCTGTATTCAATAATTAAATATGCTATTTCCGCAATCGGAATTTTGACAATCCCTCCGATTTATAATAAAATCAATATAGATAGATAACTGCGGCCCAAGTATCACGACGACGCCCGGAACCGGGTGCTGCGGCAGGCTGAAACGATGGCCGCAACCCACCTGGTCTGACTGAGGCAACACCCTTTCACGGCGGCGGCGGCGGCGTACCGCTGCCCGGATTAATGAGAGGCACGCCTGGGATTGCGGCGCCGGCAGGGGAGATAAAACAGACTATGGGATTGGAAACCGTCAACGGCATGCACAAGCGCAAGATGTACAACACCACCCTGGATGCGGACCTGATCCGTCAGATCAAGATTCTGGCCGCCCAGCTCGAGAAGCGCCAGAACGACCTGCTCGAGGAGGCCATCAAGGACTTGCTGCGGAAGTACCAATCCAACGCTAACTGAGCACTCCCCGCCCGACGGCGTCGGGAATGCCCCCGGCATCAGAAATCACCGCATGACCCAGCAGAATTCCGAAAAGCGAGCGGATGCCCGTCTGCAGCACGAGACAGACATCGTCATTGAAAAGAGCGCGAGCGCAGGCGCGCACACCGCACGGATGATGAATTTCAGCAATCAGGGTGCCTGTATCGAGTCGGATATTTACCTGGCGCCCGGTACGCGTGTCACTCTCAGGCTTCAGAGCTCGCCCTTCACCGGGACGATCGATACCCCCGAAACCTACCGCGCCGAGATCAAATGGCGAAAATTCATAGATGACTCCGTCTTCGACTTCGGCTACGGAGTTCAAATCCAGGAGAGAGTCCCCCCGCCGGCGAACCCGGGCACGCCGGCGGTCGAGTCGCGCCGGCACGCGCGCAAGCCCTGCTCCGTGACCACGTTGATCCAGGGCTGGGAGCAGCCCATTCGCGGGATCATTGAGAACGCTGGCCCGGGCGGCGTGTTCATCCGCTGCCAGGGCGCACCGGCGGTGGGGCAACGGGTGTCGCTGGCAATCCCCATCCGCAAGACGCGCCGGCTCATTGTGCGCACCGGAGAGATCGTCCGCGCGGAGCCCGACGGGATCGGCATACGCCTGGACCCGCCGAAACCGGCGGCGCCTGAAAAACCCTGAGCATCGTTCGGCCCCGCTTTTTTACGCTCACCGCGCAGTCGTTTCCGGTTCAACCTTGCGTTTCACCCCCTTCGGCCAATGCCGGTATTCGGGCACGGCCAGACTCAGGTAGCACCCGTTTTCCTCAAAAACCGGTTTCTGGCCGCTCAGCTCAGCTGCCTCAGGAACCCCTCGGTACTACTAAAGGCGGCGTTGCACAAGACGTCTCTGCAGCAGGTTTCTTGACTTGACGGGGGCATGTGTTAAAGAGACCGCTCATGAACGCAAGACCTCACATGGCGGTGGAGATCGGCGGTCTCACGCTGCGCAACCCGGTGATGACCGCTTCCGGTACCTTCGGGTACGCACGCGAGTTCTCGCTGCTGGTCGACCTGAACCGGCTGGGGGCGATCGTTGTCAAAGGGCTGGCCATGACCCCGGTGAAGGGCAACCGGCCGCCGCGCATCGTCGAAACCGCCTGCGGCATGCTGAACGCCATCGGCCTGGAGAACGTCGGCATCGATGCGTTCGAAACCGAGAAACTGCCGTTTCTGAAGCGGTTGGACACACCGGTTGTTGCAAATATCTATGGCACACGCATCGAGGAGTATGCCGACCTGGCGGCGCGCATCGATGCGCTGGACGGGGTCGCCGGGGTCGAGGTGAACATATCCTGCCCCAACGTCAAGGCGGGCGGGGTAGTGTTCGGGGTGGACCCGGAATCAGCCGCCGCGGTGGTGTCGGCCGTGCGCCGCGCGACCCGCAAGACGCTGATCGTCAAGCTCTCCCCGAACGTGACCGACATCACCCGGATTGCACGCCGGGTGGAGGATGCCGGCGCGGATGCGCTTTCTCTCATCAACACGATCACCGGCATGGCCGTCGACATCGAGACCCGCCGGCCGAAGCTTGCCAACATCACCGGCGGCCTTTCCGGCCCGGCCATCCGCCCGGTGGCCGTGCGCATGGTGTGGCAAGTCGCCCGGGACGCCCGGGTCCCGGTGATCGGCATCGGCGGTATCCTGACCGCCGATGACGCCCTCGAGTTCCTCATCGCCGGTGCCTCGGCCGTCCAGGTCGGCACCGCCAACTTCATCAATCCGCACGCCGCCCTCGACGTTGCCGCGGGCATCGAGGCCTACCTCGCGCGCCACGCCATCGTGGACGTCCGCAGCCTCATCGGCTCGCTGCGGACGGACTGAAAGCGTTCGTCGAGCCCAAGCGCCTTTTGTCAACACCCCGTCACAGCATCGCCGCTTCCTGAAGCGGGTGGGCCTTGAGATACTCGAGGCGGTTCAGGCCGTTGACATACGCCTTGGCGCTGGCGGTGATGATGTCGGCGTCGGCGCCCTTGCCCAGGGCCACGAGCCCGTTCTCCCGCAGGCGCACCGTCACCTCGCCCATGGCGTCGGTGCCGCCGGTCAGGGCGCTGATCGAAAAGCGCAGCAGCTCGGAGTTGGTGCCGGTGAGCTTGGCGATGGTGTTGAAGGCGGCGTCGATCGGGCCGTTGCCGTAGCCCGCATCCTGGGCGGGGCGGCCGTTGATCTTCAGCCGCACGCTGGCCATGGGCAGCACCGTGGTCCCGGCGGCGGCATGCAGGTACTCCAGCTCGAACACGTCGGCCGTGCGCAGGATGCCCTCGGTGACGATGGCTTCGAGATCCTCGTTCACCACCTTCTTCTTCTTGTCGGCCAGCTGCTTGAACTTGGCGAACACCAGGTTGAGCTCTTCATCGGAGAGGTCGTAGCCCAGCTCCTTGAGCTGGGTGCGCAGGGCGTGGCGCCCCGAGTGTTTGCCCAGCACGAGCGAACTGGCGCTCAGGCCGATGCTCTCGGGCTTCATGATCTCGTAGGTCATGGGGTTCTTGAGGACCCCGTCCTGATGGATTCCGGCCTCGTGCGCGAAGGCGTTGGCCCCGACGATGGCTTTGTTGGGCTGGACCATTATGCCGGTGATCATGCTGACCAGGCGGCTGGTCGGGTAAATGAACTCGGTGCGGATCTGCGTTCCGATCTGCAGCCGGTTGGCGCGCGTGTGCAGCGCCATGACCACCTCCTCGAGGGAGGTGTTGCCGGCGCGCTCGCCGATGCCGTTGACCGTGACCTCGGCCTGGCGCGCGCCGGCGTGGAGGGCCGCGAGCGTGTTGGCCGTTGCCAGTCCCAGATCATTGTGGCAGTGAACGCTGAGCACGGCCTGGTGGATGTTGGGGGTGTGCGCGCGGATGTAGCCGACCAGCTCGCCGAACTCCTCCGGTAGCGCATAGCCCACCGTGTCCGGCAGGTTCACGGTGGTGGCGCCGGCGGCGATGGCCGCCTCGAACACCCGGCACAGATAGTCGCGGTCGCTGCGCGAGCCGTCCTCGGCCGAAAACTCCACGTTGGGGGTCAAGGTCTTGGCGTAGCGCACGGCCGCCACGGCCGCCGCCACGACCTCCTCGCGGTTCATCTTGAGCTTGTACTGCAAGTGGATGTCGGAGGTCGCGATGAAGGTGTGGATCCGGGGCGTGACGGCAGTTTTGAGGGCGGCCCAGGCCTGGTCGATATCCGGCTTGGAGGCGCG
>JBGSTS010000085.1:0-3604 GCA_041736435.1 Desulfobacterales bacterium
GGGTCGATGCCGGCGCGGTCCGGCTCGGCGCCGGCGTCCGGCTGCAAGACGATGGCGGCGAAGCGCTCGAGAGCTTTGAGCTGCCGGGTGCAGGCCCCTCGCAGCCCGGTGCCCCAGAGCAGGCCAGGGAAATGGGGTATCAACAGGTCGCGGATCTCCTCGGGATCGATGCCCGGCCGCGTGTCAAAACTCCGGGCATCGGTCTGAGAGAGCAGGAAATGATCGCGCGAGCCTTCCTTGCGGGCAATTTTGCGTTTGCGGAGGGTCATCGTTCAGGCCGTGCTCAAAACCGAGGAGAGTGCCGAAACGATGATCGGCAATTCGTCATCCTGAATCGTGCGCAGGTCCACGATGAAAGCCCCGTCGTCGATGCGGCCGATAATGGGCGGCTCGTTGCCGCGCAGTCTCGACTCCAGTTTATTGGCCGACCAGCCGGCGATGCACAGCTTCAGACAGCGGCTCGGCAGTTCGAGCAGGGGCAGCGAGCCGCCGCCGGCTTTTGAGGAGAGGCGGACGGTGTCGATCGCAAGTCGGGGGTCGGCGAGCGCCTCCAGCCGGCGGGTGAGGTCCCGGGCGCGGTCGGCGAGGGACTCCTCCGTCTCGTTCAGCATGCGCAGCGTGGGGATGGCGTTTACGGCGCGAGGCTCGTCGCGGTAAAGTCGCAGGGTGCCCTCGAGGGCCGCCAGGGTGAGCTTGTCGATGCGCAAAGCGCGGTTGATGGGGTTTTTGCGAATGCTTTCGATAATAGACTTCCGGCCGACGATGATCCCGGCCTGGGGGCCGCCCAGAAGTTTGTCCCCGCTGAAGGTAACCACGTCCGCCCCGCTGGCGACCGACTCCTGGACGGTCGGCTCCTTCAGCAGGCCGTATTTGGAAAAATCGACGAAGGTGCCGCTGCCTAAATCCTCCATGACCGCTAGCCCGTGCTTGGCTCCCAGCGCGACCAGTTCAGCGAGAGGCACCTGGGCCGTGAAACCGATGATGCTGTAGTTGCTCCAGTGCACTTTCAAAAGCAGGGCGGTCTGAACGTCAATGGCGCCCTCGTAGTCGCGCAGGTGGGTGCGGTTGGTCGTGCCGACCTCCTTCAGGGCCGCGCCGCTCTTGGCCATCACGTCCGGAATCCGGAACGACCCCCCGATTTCGACCAGGTCCCCGCGCGACACGACCACGCTGCGGCCCCGGGCGATGGTTTCCAGGCTGATGAGCACCGCCCCGGCATTGTTGTTGACCACCATGGCATCCTCGGCGCCGGTGATCTCGCACAAGAGGTCCCGCACGGCCGTATAGCGCGAACCGCGCCGGCCGGCCTGCAGATCGTATTCGAGGTTGGAGTACCTTCCGGCCACGGCCAGCATGCGCTCCACCGCCTCGTCGGCCAGCAGGGATCGGCCAAGGTTGGTATGGATGACGACGCCCGTGGCGTTCACCACCCGCCGCAAGTTGGGCGTCATCGCGCGCCGGACGGTCTGCTTGACCCGCTCGATGATGACCGCCTCGGTGAGTTCCGGTTCACGAATGCCGCCGGCCGCATCCAGGATCCGGCGGCGCTCGGCCTCGATGACGGCGCGGATCGACCCGACCAGGACCGATGGGGGGATCAGCTCGAAGGCCGGGTCGGCTCTGGCGGCATCGATGAGATGATCGACGGCCGGAAGTTCGCGCAGGAGCTGTTTCTGGCGGTCGCTGAGGATCACGGGGCCTGCCTTCACGCCTGGATCGCCCTTTCGGGTGCGGTGTCGAACACCTGCATCGGAATCATGTCCACCAACTGTTCCATCTGACGGCCGGACAGGCCGATGGCGGCCAGCCGGGGTGAGAGAAGGGTTGTGTTCAATTTTTCGAGCTGGAGCCCGGCGCGGAAGCAGGACATGAGAAAATTCGCCAAAAACACGATGTGGGCCAGCGCGGTATGCTGCAAGGCCCGCTCCGGGACATGATGATGGCGGATGGACTCTGCAAGCGATGCCGGAAACGACCACTTTTCGGCCAGGCGCAGGCCGATTTCGGTGTGGTCTACGCCGAACACCTCGCGTTCGGCCTGAGTGAAATCCAGCGTTTGATCCTCGGCCAGGCGGCGGTAAAACAACGGGGCGGCGCCGCTGAGGTGCTGATCCAACGCCACTTTACCGATGTCGTGCAGCAGGCCTGCCGTGTAGGCCAATGCCGGTTTGGCGCGGCCGGTCAGCAGGGCCAGTTTTTCCGCCACCACGGCCGTGCCCACGGCGTGGTGGTAGAGCCCGCCCTTGCACAGGGAGTAACCGGCCGCCGGCCGGTCGAAAAACCCGTCGACGGCCGCCGCGATCACATATCGCATCAGAAGGTTCACTCCCAGGTACATGAGGGCATAGTCCAGTGACTCGATGCGGTTTCGGCTGGCAAACATCACCGAATTGGCCAGCTGCAGCGTCCGGGCGCTGATGACCTGGTCCTTGCGGATCTCGGCGGTGAGGACGCGAACGTCGTACTCCTGCTCCTCATCGATCAGCTGCATGATTTTCAAGGCGACTTGGGGAATCGGCTGGAGCCGCTCCAGGCCCATGTCGATGTCTGCGGGCCGGGGCAGGACGGCCGTGGGCTGACCCTCCGATCGGTCCGAATCGCTGGGTGCGATGCGGCAGCTCAAGGAGCGCATGTCCAGGCTCAGGCAGCACGCGAACACGCCGCCGGTCTCGGTTTTGACGAGAGGGATGCCCTCGTGGCGGAGGATGGCTTCGGCGGTCTCTGCAATCCGCCCGCCGATATTGAGGCTGATGTCCATCTCGCCGATGGGGCCGATCAGGGCGCCGCCGGCAATGGTGGCTCTGAGACGATCGCGCCGGGCACCGGTTTCAGCCAGGGCCTTCAAAAAAAGAGGCAGGCCGGTAGAGGCGTATTTTTCGGGCTGAAAGGCACCGGTGAGGCTTACCGGTTCGGGCAGCAGGAAATGGGCCAGACCGCCGACCCCCTGCGTTTCGTCCACCAGGGCGATGCCGACACACGTGGCGAGATAGGCCTCTAGAACCAGCGGCTGCCTGGTGCCTACGAAAAAACTGCCCGCGCTGACATGATGGTGTTCCATTCGGTAGGGGAACGGCCGGCCCAAACGTTTCGTGGGTCGTTCGGGTTAAATTATGATCCTGTAAACATTGATAAAATTAAATAGCACGCCGGTTCCCATGATTCAACGGTTTTCTCTTAAAATTCTTTCTGAGCGCGCCGATTTGCGGTATGATAAAAAAACCGGATGCGGGCTGCGTGATCCGGGGTACCACGGGTGATCCGCCAGTTTCGATTCGCCAACACCTGGCACCGCCGGAGGGCCGATGGACAGACGCACCGCCAGAACCCCAAAAGACTACATCATCTTCCCGTTGGACGTTCCATCGGAGAACGATGCGAAGCGCTGCGTGGAGCTGCTGACCGATGCGGTGGGCATGTTCAAGGTGGGCCTTGAACTGTTCATCCGCTGCGGCCCCGACATCGTCCGGTTCATCCATTCCGGCGGGTCGGCCGGGGTCTTCCTGGACCTGAAGCTGCACGACATTCCGGCCACGGTGTCGCGGGCCATGGCCGGGGTGGCGGATCTCGGCGCCCGGCTGGCCACGGTGCACTGCGGCGAAGCTCC
>JBGSTS010000255.1:0-5812 GCA_041736435.1 Desulfobacterales bacterium
GAGGTGCTGGCGGTCCACTGCCTGAACGCCCTGGTCGGCAACATCAACCAGCCCGGCGGGGTCGTTGCCGTGCCGGAACCGGAGTACATCCGCTGGCCCGAGCCGGAGATGGACGAAACCGCCTCCAAGGGCATGCAGCAGCCGCGGGTGGACGGCGCCGGCCTGGACGCGTTTCCGCTGGCCCGCTACCTTCTGAACCGGCTTCCTGCGGCACTCTCCACCGGATCGGCCCCGCCGATCCAGGCTCTTTTTGTGAGCGGGGCCAACCCGGCCCACAACCTCGCCGGGGCGGCCGCCGCTGCAGCGGCGTTCCGAAAAATCCCGCTCATCGTCAGCCTCTCGCCGTATATGAACGAGACGGCCGCTATGGCGCATTACATCCTGCCCACCCACACCGGTCTCGAGCGGTACGAGGATGTGCCGTGCGCGGCCGGTTTCCCCCGGCCGATCCTCGGCCTCAGCAAGCCGGCGATCAAACCGCTGCTCGATACCAAGCACGCGGGCGATGTGGTCATCGAGTTGGCCCGGGCGATGCGCCGGCCGGTGGCGGCGGCCTTCCCCTGGGCCACTTACGAGGAGTGCCTCCAGCAGACCCTGGGCCGCAGCTGGGGCACGCTGCTGAAGGAGGGGTTTATCAGCGATGCCGCCTTCATGCCCTCCGGGTTCGAGACGGCCAGCACCAAATTCGAGTTCCAGAACGAAGCGATCGCCCGGCTGCCGGCGTTTGCGGTGACGGCCGCCCCGGGCGACGAGCGCTCCTTCCCGCTGGTGCTGATTGCCTACGACACGCTGCGGCTCTCCGTCGGCGCGGTCGGCTCCCCGCCCTTCCTGGTCAAGGCGCTCGAGGAGACCGTACTGCTCAAGAACGATCTGCTGGTCGAGATCAACCCGGCCACCGCCGGACCGCTCGGGCTGGTCGAGGGCGCGGGTGCGGTTCTCAGCACCCCTCAAGGCCGTGCCCGGGTGCGGGTGCATCTGTCCGACGGCATCAAGCCAGGTCTCATCGCCATGCCGCGAGGGCTCGGGCACACCGCCTACGACCCGTTCCTGGCAGGCAAAGGCGTGAACATCAACGATCTCATCGCTCCGGTCGAGGACCCTGCATCCGGCTTCGAGGCCGGCTGGGGCGTCCGGGCCCAGCTGTCCAGGGCATAACCGCGTCGGGGCCCCTGGGCCACGGATCTGAACCACTTGCCACGCGAAGGTGTTCGAATGGATCAACACAACGGCAGCAACAAGAAATTCGGGATGGTGATCGACCTGGACAAGTGCACCGGCTGCGGGGCCTGCATGGTGGCCTGCATGGCCGAGAACAACGTGCCCGTGCGCGAAGACGAAACGGACAAGATGTTGAGCCTCTCCTGGATGCGGGTGTATCGGCTGACCAACGGCAAACCCTTCCCGCAGGTTGAGGAGTGCTTCCTGCCGCGGCCCTGCCAGCACTGCGAAGGCCACCACGGCCACTCGCCCTGCGTCTCGGTGTGCCCGGCCACCGCCACCGACTACGACATGCAGACCGGCATCGTCAGCCAGATTCCGACCCGTTGTTTCGGCTGCCGTTACTGCATGGCGGCCTGCCCGTATCATGTGCGTCAATTCAACTGGTGGGACCCGGTCTGGCCGGACGGGATGGAGCGCATGCTAAACCCCAACGTCTCGGTGCGCATGCGCGGCATCGTTGAAAAGTGCAGCTTCTGCTATCACCGCTACCAGCTGGCCAAAGAGAGGGCCTACGTGGAGGGGCGGCGCGAGATAGAGGAGGCGGAGTACCAGACGGCCTGCACCCAGGCCTGCCCGGCGGGAGCGATCATTTTTGGGGATTTGAACAACCCGAAGCACGCGGTCAACCGGATTGCCCAGCCGGACCCCGCCCGGGAGGGGAAATCGCGCAATCCCAAGGCGTTTCGGCTCCTGGAGCGGCTGGGCACCAACCCCAAGGTTTATTACCTTTCCAGCAAGGAGTGGGTGCGCAAAGCCGGCGACACCATGGTCCGGAAACCCGAAAACGCCTGATGCGGTCGCTTGCGGCGCGCGTGCAACTTAAACGGGCAACGAGGATGGAGACATGGATTCTGCATTGATTCCCAACGGGGTGAAGCGCTGCTCGATCGGGCAGTTTGCCGTTTGGATCGCCATCAACGGCGCGGTTCTGTTGTGGGGCCTCTTGGCGCTGCTGCTCATCTATTTCAAGGGCCTCAACCAGACCAACATGAACAACGCCTACGGTTTTGCGCTCTGGATCTGGGCGGACCTGGCCGTGATCGCCCTGGGCGGCGGGGCTTTTTTCACCGGCCTGCTGCGCTATATCATGGGAAAGGACGAGCTCAAGCACATCATCAACTATGCCGTGCTCATCGGGTTTGTCTGCTACAGCTCGGCGCTGCTGATTCTCGCCATCGACGTCGGCCAGCCCCTGCGGGCCTGGTTCATTTTCTGGCACGCCAACGTCCACTCGATGCTGACCGAGGTGGCCTTCTGCCTGACCTGCTACTTCGGGGTGCTCACCATCGAATACATCCCGCTGATCTTCGAGAACCGCCAGATCGAACGGGTGCCGTTTTTCCACCACCTCGCCCACAACATGCACCACATCATGGCGCTCTTCGCCGCCACGGGCGCCTTCCTCTCCTTTTTCCACCAGGGCTCTCTGGGCGGCGTGACCGGAGTGCTCTACGGCCGGCCCTTCGGCTTTCGCACGGGGCTGCTGGTCTGGCCTTGGACCTTTTTCCTGTACACATGGTCGGCGGCGGCCTGCGGGCCCTGCTTCACGATCTTCATCACGCGCATTACCGAGATGGCCACGGGCAAGAAGCTGGTCAAGGACAATGTCATCGACCTGCTCGCGAAGATCGCCGGCTGGATGCTCGCGACCTACATCGTTGCCAAGATCATCGACACCTGGGTCTGGGCGGCCGTCACGGCGCCCTCCCTGGGCTTCACGCTGATGGATTTTTATTCCAACAACCCCGGTTCGGCCTACGGGCTTTGGATCCTGATCGCTGAAATCCTCGTTTGCGGGGTGCTGCCGGCCGTCCTGCTGCTCGCGCCGGGCCTGCGCCGCAACCCCCCCGTGCTCTTTGCCGCGGTGACCCTGGCGGTGATCGGCGCCTGCCTCAACCGCTGGGTGATGGTGCTGCAGATGCAGGCCGCACCGGTGTTGAGCTTCGAGCCGTGGTTCACCTATTTTCCGAGCTGGCAGGAGATCGCCACGACCATCCTGCCGGTCGCCTACGGCGTCATCCTGATCTCGCTGTCATACCGCTACCTGCCGATCTTCCCGCAGGAGCCGGAACTCAATCCGATCAAGGGGGGCCAGTAATGTTTCCGTTCAGCTTCGAGTGGGTCTGGGACATGGGCCACATGGTCTTCCACGGGGGGCTGTGGTATGCGCTTTCGATCCTCGGGATGGGCATGACCTACTGCATCATCAAGGCGGTCTACGACACCGCCACGGCCAAGGGCGGCGGGCACGGCGACGGCCACCACTGATCATTGGCCTCCAACGGCCCAGCGCCCCACCTGCGCCTGCAGCGCGGCGGGGCGCTTTTTTGTTTGCAGGAATATGGGGGTGGGTGTTCAGTTTTTAGTGTCTAGTGTTTGGTCGATTAGGTAGCGCCTCGTTTCCTGCACACTGAACACCAAACACCAACAACTAACCACCAGACACCAACAACTAACCACCAGACACCAACAACCAAACACCACTTTATGGATAAAATCATCATTCACGGCGGCCGCCGCCTCGCGGGCACGGTCCGCGTCAGCGGGTCCAAGAACGCCGCCCTGCCGATTCTGATGTCCTCGCTATTGACAGACGGGGTCAACACCTTCGCCAACGTCCCGGATCTGCGCGACATCGACAGCACCCTGCTGCTGCTGGCCAAACTGGGCGTGCGCGTCGATGCCGGTGCCGGAACGGTGCGGATCGACGCGGGCGGTCTCAACAACCACGAGGCGCCCTACGACCTCGTGCGCAAAATGCGCGCCTCCGTGCTGGTCCTCGGTCCCCTGGTGGCGCGGCTGAAAAAGGCCCGGGTGTCGCTGCCGGGCGGGTGCGCCATCGGGGCGCGCCCCATCAACCTGCACCTCAAGGCGCTGGCTGCGCTCGGGGCCGACATCGCACTGGACCACGGGTATGTCACGGCGGCTGCCCCCCGGCTGAAAGGCGCGGAGATCTATTTTGATCTCGTCACCGTCACCGGGACTGAAAACATCATGATGGCGGCCGTGCTGGCCGAGGGGACCACCGTGCTGCGCAATGCCGCCTGCGAACCGGAGGTGACGGCCTTGGCGGATGTGCTCAACCGCATGGGGGCGGAGGTCACCGGCGCGGGCACCCCCGAGATCGCCATCCGCGGCGTGCCGGAGCTGCATTCGGTGGAGGCCGCCATCATCCCCGACCGGATCGAGACCGGGACCTTCATGACCGCGGCGGCCCTGACGGGAGGAGAGGTGACGATCACCCATTGCGAGCCGAGCCACGTGGGGGCCACGATCGACACGCTGCGCCAGGCGGGGGCCGACATCCGGGTTTCCGGCAGCACCCTCAGCGTCGCAGGCGGTGAGAAGATCGGTAGCGTCGACATCAAAACCCAGCCCTACCCGGGATTTCCGACCGACATGCAGGCGCAGTTCATGGTGCTGATGAGCGTTGCCGACGGTGTCAGCGTCATTTCCGAAACCATTTTCGAGAACCGTTTCATCCACGTGAGCGAACTGCGGCGCATGGGGGCCGACATCCGCGTCTCCGGCAACACCGCCACGGTCCGGGGCGTGCCGCGTCTCTCCGGCGCCCCGGTCATGGCCACCGACCTGCGGGCCAGCGCCTGCCTGGTGTTGGCCGGCCTGGTGGCCGAAAACACCACCGAGGTCCAGCGGGTCTACCACCTGGACCGCGGCTACGAGGCGTTGGAGAAGAAGTTTGCGGCATTGGGCGCGGCCATCCGCCGCGTGCCGTGACGGCAGCGCTGAAAGCCCAATCTCTGCGTTGCGCAAGCCCTCGCACCGGCTGCGGCGTACGAAAAGTACGCCTCGCTCTGCGAGGACTTGCGCGCCTTGACCTTGGGCTTTGATCGCTGCCGTCGAGACGGCCGAGGAGGCTGAAAGCCCGCTCTTGGCGTTTTATGTCACCGCAGAGACGCAGAGGACGCAAAGGGGTTTTATTTATCCGCCCATGACCCGCGTGCTTTTCCCATCGTCGGACTACGCCCGTCCGGTCATCCCGCTGACGATCGCCTTCATGGCCGGGATTGCACTGGGGTCCCGAGGGGCGGGCGGCTGGCCAGCCGCGGCAGCTGTGGCGGTCTGCCTTTTTGCCGGGGCCGCGGTCTTTCAGCGCGTGTTTCGGGGCCGACCCGCACGGTTTTCTCCGCTACTGCTTTTCGCTGCACTGGGGGTGCTTTCCATTCAGCCATGGACCAGCCTGCGTCTGCCGGATCATCACGTCGGGCGGTTCATCGACACCGGGCCCTGGGAGATCACCGGAACGGTCGATGGCCGGCCGTTGGGGTTCGAACGCCGCACCCGGTTTGCGTTGCGGGTGGAGCGGTTGGGCGACGAGGGGAAATTTCACACCGCCACGGGTCTTCTGCGCGTCACGCTGATCGGCCCTTTTCCCGCGCTCGAACAGGGGGATCGCATCGTCTTCAAAAGCCGGATTCGGCCCATCCGGAACTTCAACAACCCGGGGGGGTTCGACTACCGGCGATACATGAGCCACCAGGGGGTGTGGGCGGCGGCCGTTGCCGAGGCGCGCGAGGTGGTCGTTTTGGGCCGAACCGCGAAAGGCGGGCCGTTGGACGCCGTGGACCGC
>JBGSTS010000132.1:0-5651 GCA_041736435.1 Desulfobacterales bacterium
GATAAGATGCCGGCCCTGCCCTGGGCCTGGCGCTGCGCGCTGATGCTCGCCGCCGCCACGGCCCCCGGCTTCGTCATGGGGATGCTCTTTCCGCTCGGGATGCGGTTCATGGCGCCGCACCCGACCGACAAAACCTATGCCTGGGCCGTGAACGGGTGCGCCTCGGTGCTGGCCGCCATCGGAAGCGCCCAGCTCGCGATCAGCGCCGGGTTTCACGCCATCGCCGCCGCCGCGGTTTTGTCCTACCTGGCGGCAGCACTGGCAGGTGGGTATGCAAATCGAAGTTGACTGCCATGCGGGCTACCGCGGCGAGGAGACGCCGCGGTCCATCCGCTTTCGCGACCGGTCGGTGGCCGCCGTCGCTGTGATCGACCGCTGGCTCGCGCCCGACCACCGCTATTTCAAAATCCGCGGAGATGACGGCGGGCTTTACATCATCCGCCACGATGTCGCCAGCCTGGAGTGGGAGCTTGTAGTCTATGAGGCCGACCGGCAGATCTGAATTGGCGCGTCCCTATCAGCCGCCGTTTTTTTTGAGAAACGGCCAGTTGCAAACCATGCTGGCCAGTGCCCGTGTGCGCGCCAGGGGGCCGAACCCCATGCTCTCGGCCTCGCGTGAGATGATTCTGGAAACCTCCGCCGGCGTACGCCTGCTCGGCGCCCTCTCGCCCCGGACGGACCCTCCGGGCCGGGGGCTTGCCATCCTGCTGCCCGGCTGGGAGGGAAGCATCGACTCCACCTACATGCTCTGCACGGGCCGCTGCCTGTACCGGCGCGGCTACGATGTCTTCCGCCTGAACTACCGCGACCACGGCCGCAGCCACCGTCTGAACCAGGGGATTTTCTATGCGGTCCTGCTGGACGAGGTGTTCGAGGCGGTCTCACAAGCCGCGGCCCTGGCCGGGGGGCGGCCGGTGCTTCTGGCGGGGTTTTCTCTGGGCGGCAACTTTGCCCTGCGCATCGGCCGGCGCTGCAGCATGCAGCCGATCCCCGGCCTGCGCCACATCGTCGCGATCAGCCCGGCACTCAACCCGGCCGAGGCCACCACGCGCATCGACCGCCACCCCGTGATCCGGCGCTATTTTCTCAAAAAGTGGCGCCAGTCCCTCGCGCTGAAGCAATCCCTTTTCCCGGACCGCTACGACTTCAGCCCCGCCCTGCGGCTGAAAACGGTGCTGGAGGTCACCGAGTACCTGATCGAGCGCTACAGCCGCTACTCGTCGGCAGCCGCCTATTTTGCCGGCTACACCCTGACCGGTGGCGCCCTGGCGGCGATGACCACCTCGGCTACCCTGTTGACCGCCGAAGACGACCCCATCATCCCGGTGGTCGACTTCCGGACCCTG
Source organism: Desulfobacterales bacterium (assembly GCA_041736435.1). Classification (GTDB taxonomy): domain Bacteria; phylum Desulfobacterota; class Desulfobacteria; order Desulfobacterales; family SpSt-501; genus SpSt-501. The sequence continues at coordinate 1,347 of JBGSTS010000132.1, forward strand.
CGCCTCGGGCCGGCGACCGAAGTCGTGATCCAGCGCCACGGAGGGCACAACGGGTTTTTAAAGGGCCTGAGCCTGCAAAGCCGATATGAAGCCGATATTGCCGACCTTTTCGACCGGATTTCAGTCTGACGGGGATTGCCTTCGGCCGGCGCGATGAATATGATACAAAACATGTTCAGTAAGGGAGCTGTTTGCGTTCAGCCTTTGATGGCTGGCCAAACGACTCCCCTCACTATCATCAATGGACGGTCCCCGGCGGGTATACAGCGGCAGAACGCCGAGGCAATTCTAAATGGAGGATGAATGAGCGAAGACCGAGCAACTGAAATTCTGAAGAATGCACTCCTGCTGGAAAAACGGGGCCAGGCCTTTTACGGCAAGGTTGCCGCCCAGGCCGCATCCGAACCCGTAAAGAACTTTTTCGCGCTGATGGCCGACGAAGAGGCCCGGCACGTGCAGATCCTCTCCGAGCAGTTCAAGAGCTACCGGGACACCAAGAAATTCAAGCCGGAGCGCTACACCGAGCCGGCCTTCGCCACGACCTCGCGCATCCTGACCGAGGAGCTCAAGCGCCAGATCTCGGCGGCCGATTTCGAGGCTGCTGCCGTGGCCGCGGCCATGTCGATGGAAAAGAATGCCATCGAGATCTACACCCGGCGCGCGGGCGAGGCGCAGGACCCCGACGAAAAGGCGCTTTACGGGTGGCTGGCAAACTGGGAGGGCGAGCACCTCGCGTTCTTGTCCAAACTCGACCGCGAGATCACCGAACAGATCTGGAACGACAACAACTTCTGGCCGTTCTGATCTATCGGTTTTTCCAGACGGGTGTTTTTTTGTCGATGAACGCCCGGATTCCGGTCTGCGCGTCCTCGGCCTGGAGGTTCAGGGAGATGGTGTTTTTGGCGAACTGCAGGGCCTTCTCGTCCGGCTGATCCACCTGCGCGTAAAAGCCCTGCTTGCCGATGGCGAGCACCAGCCGGCTCGCCTCGGCGATCTGCAGCGCCATGCTTTCGGTCTCGGCCTCCAATCGGTCAAGCGGCACCACCCGGTTGACCAGGCCGAGCGCCTTGGCTTCCACAGCGGAGTAATAGCGGCCCGTGAGCAGCATCTCCATAGCGGCCTTGCGACCGATAGCGCGCGTGAGGGCGGTCATGGGCGTCGTGCAAAAAAGCCCGATCTTGACCCCCGGCGTCGCAAACCGAGCGCCTTCCGCGGCGACGACCAGATCGCACCAGGCCGCCAGCTGACAGCCGGCGGCGGTGGCAACGCCCTGCACCTGGGCGATCACCGGCTGCGGGATCTCATGCAGCCGCTGCATCATGCGGCTGCAGCGGTCGAAGATCTCCGTGTTCTCGCGCATCCCCCGCCCCAGCATCTCCGTGAGGTCGTGGCCGGCGCAAAAATGGGCGCCCGCCGCGCGGATGACGAGCACCTTGAGAGTCTCATCTCCGGCTGCGCGCTCCAGGGCATCGCTTATCTCCGCGATCATTTTCTGCGACAGGGCGTTGATCTTGCGCGGATTGTTCAAGGTAATGATGCCGATGGGGCCCTTGCCGGAGAAGAGGATTTCCTCGTAGGTCATGGTGGTCTCCCGCAAAATAAATGGGCTTTGCCCGGAACCATCCCCCGAACAAAGCCCCTATCCTCGGAAAAAGCACGGCCCGCGGTGAAACCCAGGCGCCCTTCGGCCCGCGTGCCGATCCGCTTCAGCCCCCCGAGCGCCCGTCGTCGCAGGCGTCGTCGTCGCCGGTGAACCGGCTGTGTTCGGCCGTGGTACTGACTTCGCACACCGGCAGCTTCTCGGCCGCCCGCATGGGCTTGCCGCAGCACTCCGGCACCTTGGCGGGGGCCTGGATTTCAGCGGTCTTGCCGCAGTTCTCACATTCGAATTTGCGCGCGTCGGCCATGGAGTCCTCCTGGATGCATTCGGCATGATCGAAACGGGTGCAGAATAGAAAATCCCTGCGAGAGTGTCAAGGAGAACCGCTGATGATGCCGATGACGGACCCGGTCATGCAGGTGGCCAGGGTGCCGGAGACGATGGCACGCAGCCCCAGTGCAACGATCTCGTTGCGCCGGCCGGGAGCCATGGTGCAAAGCCCCCCGAGCATGATCCCCAGGCTTCCGGGATTAGCGAACCCGCACAGGGCGTAGGTCATGATCAGAAGCGTGCGCGGGCTGAGCGCGTCGGCCGGCAGGCGGCTCATGTCGATGTAGGCGATCAACTCGTTCAAGATCGTCTTGGTCCCCATCAGCGTCCCGGCCGCGGCGGACTCGGACCAGGGCACCCCCATAAGCCAGCAGGCCGGCGCCATGATGAACCCGGCGATGCGCTGCAGGCTGATGGGCTCCCCCGCAACATCCGGCAGCAGCCCCAGGACCAGGTTCAGGAGCGTGACCAGGGCCACCATCACGATCAGCATCCCGATGATGTTCACAAGCAGCTGAATCCCCTGCAGCGTGCCCTGCGTGAGGGCGTCCATGGCGCTGACGGCCGTCGCGGGCGGGCTCATCCCGCCGGCGGTCTTATCCCCGGTCTGGGGGATCATGATGCGGGCAATCGTGACGGCGGCCGGCAGGCTGAGGATGGAGGCGATCAGGATGTGGCCCATGGCATCCGGCACCTGCTTGCCCAGGATGGCGGCGTACAGGGCCATCACGGTGCCGGCGACGGTGGCCATGCCGCAGGTCATGACGGAAAAAAGCTCGCTGCGCGTCAGGCTCGCGAGGTAGGGCCGGATGAAGAGCGGCGCCTCCACCATGCCGACGAACACGTTGACGGAGTTGGCCAACCCCTCCGCCCCTCCCACCCCCAGGCTCTTGCGCAGGCCCCAGGAGAAGCTGCGCACCACCACCGGCAGGACGTTCCAGTAGAACAGCAGGGCGGACAAGGCGCTGACGACCAGCACCAGGGGCAAGGCCTGGAACGCCAGGATGAAGCTGCTGCCCACGTGGTTCTCGTCGAAGGGCAGCTCATCGCCCCCCAGGTAGCCGAAAACAAACGCGCTGCCGGCCGCCGCGGCCTCCTGGAGGGCCAGGACCATCCGGTTGAGCAGCACGAACAGTTCCCGCGAAAGGGGCAGGTGAATCAGGACGGCGGCCAGGGCAACCTGCAGCGCGATCCCCGCCAGGACCAGCTTCACGCTCACGCGCCGCTTGTCTTCGCTGAGAAGCCATGCAATGCCCGTGAAGGCGGCCATTCCAATTATGCTTTGCCAGATCATTCAGGGGCCCTCCTCAGAGAAAAAAGGGGCAAGGATTCAAGGGGTCGAGGGGTCGAGATCCGCCGAACCTGTCGATTTCAGTTCGTTTCCCCTTTGCTCACCTTTTTTTGGCGACCAGTGCCGCCATGATCCGCTCGCCCTCCCGGTCCGGTTCGCCGGCCTCGCGGTAGTAGATCACGTTGAGCGACAAAAACGCATGCAGCAGCTCGTTTTCCCGCAGCAGATAGTCCCGGCAGTGGCCCTCGTCCGCAGCGCCTTCCGGTGCGGCCACCAGGGTCTCGAAGATCACAACACCCCCTGGGGCGAGCCCCTCGCAGATCTGCGGAAAAAGGCGCCGGTTGAGATAGAGCACATCGACGATGAGATCATAGCGGCCCGTGGGGATATCGAAAAAGTCCAGGTCGGCGCAGACGATGCGGATTGCGGGGTGCCTACCGGCAAACCGTGAAAGCCCCGCATCCGAGATGTCCACGGCGTCGACGCGAAAGCCCTGCCCCGCCAGGTAGAGCGAGTTGCGCCCGTTTCCGGCTGCGATATCAAGCGCACGCCGGCCGGGCGCGAGCCGGCAAAACTCCTTGACAACGGCGGCGGGCTCGGTCGGGTAGTCTTTCCGGCGATACTTTTCGTTCCACTTGAGACGGTCGGGGGTCATAATCGGCTTTCAGCTCTTTCTGCGACCGGAGGCCAGCCTGGCGGCGAGCTTGAGGGCCTCGATCATCGACTGGGGGGTGGCCCGGCCCTCCCCGGCCTTGCCGAAGGCGGTGCCGTGGTCCACCGAAACCCGGATGATGGGCAGCCCCAGGGTGATGTTCACACCCGCCATCTGACCCCAGGTGCCGGTCTTGTCGTCGTATTGGAAGCCCATGAGCTTGGTGGGGATATGGCCCTGGTCATGGTACATGACGACGACCAGGTCGTACATGCCCCCGCGCATCTTGGAAAACACCGTGTCGGCCGGCAGCGGCCCCTCGGCCAGCATCCCAGCGGACCGGGCGGCCTCCACCGCCGGGGCGATCTCCCGATCGTCCTCGTCGCCGAACAAGCCCCCCTCTCCGCAGTGCGGGTTCAGCCCGGCAACGGC
>JBGSTS010000153.1:0-32739 GCA_041736435.1 Desulfobacterales bacterium
AGAGATTCATTACGTGTGCTGGCAGCTTCCCCGCTTCGAGGGTGCCCACTTCAAGCCTTGTTTTTTGGATAGTTTTAGGATAGAAATTCGGGGACTGGTGATGCTGCAATTACAGAAAAAAATGGCGGAAGTGCATGGGAATCGAACCCACCCGGGACGGTGTTAGCGCCCCACACCAAATTTAAAGTCCTTCCGGCACCCGCCACCATCTTCCGCTGTTGCCCTGACTCAGGCGACTGCCTATCAGCGTTTTCGCAATCTTTCCGCAATTCCCTGATCATTTCAAGCAAATTCTTTCCGGTGGCCAATGCATGCCGCACCAAATAACACCTCACGACGGTCCCGGTTTTCCCCATGCCGTCAATGCACGGAGTGCAGGTAAGGGTATGGGGTCTCTTGGGGAAAATATGTGAGCCCCCGAGAATGGAGGCGGGCGAAGGGAGATCAGGCCGAATAAAGCATGTTGGGTATAGTGTTGGGTATAAATAAAGGGCTTAGAGAATTAAATCTCTAAACCCTTTATTTTATTGGCTCCCCGAGCAGGACTTGAACCTGCAACCTAGTGGTTAACAGCCACCCGCTCTGCCGATTGAGCTATCGGGGAATAAAACCCACAGCGTTAAACTATTGATCAAGTCGCCCCCGATGGCAACTCAGTGGTTAATCCCGCCGTTGGCGGGACTCTGCCAGACCTGCCCCGCCGGAGGCGGGGTTGAGCTATCGGGGAATAATTTTGAACTAATTTATCTAATTTGTTTCCCAAACCAAGTCAAGGAAAAATAAAAGGGGTGATCACGATCTCAGCTCGGGAATCGGCAGGAGAGAACAGGGCAGGGGCACTTTGTCGGGGCCGTGGCAAATATCCCCAGGGACTGCGCAATTTGTTCGACGGAATTCATTACGGTAATTCCTCCCGAAAGCTCCTGCCGCATCAGCTCAGCCTGAAAACATGATATCTCGGGGTTTTACGAACTCCGCCATTTTTTGGCATTTTATTTGCTTGTCATCTGGGCGGTAAAAATAAAAAATAGTTGACAGGATTACGACCGTCGGGCTAAAAAGCAGCCCTCACCACGCAGCAGGCAAATCAAGTGCTGCGAACGACAGTGGGTGCTGAAACAGGTTGCTGAAACCACCTGACGGCGGATTACCGCCGAGTTTTTTCGGAGGGTGTGCGGCGCAGCGAAGCAAGTGCGCCAAATCTGGACGATACGTTGTCCGCGCTGAGGTTGAGAACATTGCAACACACGCATCACGCATCGCCGAATAAACATAGTTTTGCCCGGACGAAGGGGCATTTCGACGGCAGGGGCCTTTTGATGGCGATCTGCCTTGTTTTTTTTGCGTTGGGGACGGGAAACGCCCTTGCTGCCCAGACATCCTCGGCCGGCTCCACTTCAATAAAAAAAGGTGTTGCCGATGCGGCGCCCGCCGAATCCAAGCCTAAAGCTCAAGCAAAAAAAACCGTCAAGAAAAAGCCGTCCGCGGCTTCCAAAGTCAAAAAGGTCAAGCCCGCAGCGCCACCGTTGGTCATCGCTAAGACCAAAGCCAAGGCGGAGACCATCACACAGGAAATCTCACCGGAATTGCCCGAGAGCTTCGAGCAGGAGATCAGCAAGTTTTTCGGACTTCGCTACCGTTTCGGAGGCAGCGGCCAGGGCGGCATCGACTGCTCCGCCCTGGTTCAGAAGGTGTATGCCGATGCATTCGGCGTCGAACTTCCGCGCAGCTCCTGGTATCAGAGTCAAGCAAACGAGCTTGAGACCGTTTCTGCGGATGAGCTGAAGACCGGAGATCTGCTGTTTTTCGGCCCAAAACGCAAGCGGGTCGACCATGTCGGCATGTACCTTTCGGGCGGATATTTTCTGCACGCCGCCCGTTCGGAGGGGGTTACCATCTCCCGGCTCGACCATCAGCATTGGAAGTCGCGCTTCATGTTTTCCAAGCGTGTTCGCGGCCTGGAGATCGAGGAGCAGCTCACCGGCAGCAATGGGTTGGAAGCCGAGTTGACCCGAGACTCGGCGGCCTTTGCCTTCTCCGGCCTCGACTCCGGCGGGATGCTCAGCTCGATGGACGCCGGTATCCGGCTGGACGATTCGTTTGAGCTGATTTTGAGCGGCTTTTTTCTAAATGTGCTCTCCGAAAACCCGCCGCCGGCAGAGGGGTCATTGTTTGCAGACTATGTTCCGGCTCAGACCAGCCCGCCGGCAGAGGGCGGGCTGCGGCTGGCGGCGCTGCTTTCCCCCTTGGAGTGGATCGGCATCCTTCCATCGATCTCCCAGGCCGAAGGACCAAGGGCCAACGAAAAAAGCGGTTTTGATGACGAAGGCTACCAGAAAATAGGCCTGGAAACCTGGATGGTACTCCCCTCCTCGAAGATGGCCGTGTTCATGGCCGCCCACGTCGACAACCAGGAAAACCTGTTGGACAAACCGATTGGGATTTCTCCGGACTGGCAGTCGTTGGATGTGGCTTTGGGGCTTCATTACAAGCTGTCCGATGCCCTGCGTTTCTCCCTTTACAGCACCCATGCCTATGGCCAGGATTCCAAACTCTCCGATGAGGCCAATCGTTCCAAGTTGAGTCTGGAGGACGTCGGATTTCAGCTGAACATCCGGTTTTAAGCCATTTCGTTCGTTACTCGCACACCTTAGACGCCGGCGTCTACGCCCCCCACCTGAGCGGTCGCTGCCAACGCGATCCGGGTGAATTGCGCACAGGATCCGGCTGAGGGTTCCGTTCTGTTCTTTCCGCTAGTTACCGCTTCATAGAATACCCCCGCCTGAATCCGAATCGGTCGCAAATCTGAGGGGGCAATGGTGCTGGGCACCCCGCGGTCTTCAAAACCGTCGGCCTCGTCTCACCAACGCCATGATCCTCCTGATGGAGGGAGAGCGGCTGATGCCTGGTGAAACCGGCCTTGCCCAGCTTCGGCTTTCAAGACCCTTTCCGGCTGTTTCTGGAAATCCGCCGCCAATATGTGGACGGGGGGCATTTCGATGAGTCCGCCTACGGGGCGATTTTGGGGTACGAGAAGCGCGGCACTTCACCTTTGTTTTCCTGGTACGGATTGCCCCAGGGCTGCGATACGGTCTTTTTCCCGGGCTGCACGCTTCCAGGTACCCGGCCGGAAGTCACATTCCGCATGTTTCAGGACCTGCAGAAGGCCGTCCGCAACCTGCTCACCAAAATGGGGCTGACGATCACGGAATTGAAGCACCGCGGCCGACGCACGGTCTGCTGCGGGGAGGGCGGCATGGTTGGGTTCGTCAAGCCCGAATTCGCCAAGGCATGGGGAGCCATCCGGCAGCGGGAGGCTTCCGGCCGCCCGATGGTGGCCTATTGCGCCGGCTGCACCGGATTTCTGAACCGGGTGTCACCGACAGTCCACATCGCCGACCTGCTCTATCGGCCGGAGGCGGCGCTGAACGGCAGCCTGAAGGTCGCCAAGGCGCCTTTCACCTATTGGAATCGGTTGATGCTCAAGCGCCGCTTGAAGCGGGAGCTCAGCCCGAAGATTAGCCAGGTTCGCCGATTTTCTCGGGCCGGATAGAAAACCAGGAACGGCTCTGCGGCGACATCGGTGTCAATTCCCTATGCCATCCGGTTCGTCGTCGAAGACGGTGCGAAGGTGGAGCGCTAAAAAGCCGATTGGGCACTGCGGATACCATAACGTATTGATTCTTTTCACACCATCGGTCGCGCAGGATAGAAATAATGAATTTGATTCATTCGGATCCGGTGCGGTAAACACCATTGCAGAACTCAGGCACTAAAAGATCAACAGAGGAGGAAAAACTATGGCAGCGGTGAAAAACGTTCTGGCAACACGGTGGGGGATCATCGGTGTCGGGGTATTCATCGGGATCTTTGCCGCCCTGCTGCAAAAATGGGGCAACCCGGCGAACATGGGCATCTGTGTGGCCTGCTTCGACCGCGACATCGCGGGCGCGCTGGGGCTGCACCGGGCTGCCGTGGTGCAGTACATGCGGCCCGAGATCATCGGGTTTGTCTTGGGATCCTTGATCGCCGCCTACCTTTTCAAAGAGTTCCGGCCCCGGGCCGGTTCGGCTCCGTTTGTACGGTTCATTCTGGGCGTTTTCGCCATGGTCGGGGCCCTGGTGTTCCTGGGGTGCCCGTGGCGCGCCCTGCTGCGCTTGGCGGGCGGGGACGGTAACGCCATTTTCGGTACTGCCGGCCTGATCCTTGGTATATGGATCGGGACCCTTTTCCTGAAGGGGGGATACAACCTGGGGCGCTCGAGTGCGACCTATGCTTCCGCGGGGTGGCTGATGCCCCTGATGATGCTCGGGTTTCTAATCCTCATGCTGGTTTTCCCCCAGGTCCCCGAAAAACCCCAAAGCGGGGTGCTCTTCTACAGTGTGAAAGGCCCCGGTTCGATGCATGCGCCGTTGATCGTTTCGCTGGTGATCGGGTTGGCCATCGGCTTTCTCGCCCAGCGCAGCCGCTTCTGCACCATGGGTGCTTTTCGTGACTTGATTCTGTTCAAGCAGGCGCATCTGTTCACAGGTCTTTTGGCATTGCTGGCGGCCGCGTTCGTGGCGAACCTGATGCTGGGGCAGTTCAACCCCGGCTTTGCCAAGCAGCCGGTGTCGCACACCATGGGGCTTTGGAATTTCTTGGGGATGACGGTTGCGGGCCTCGCCTTCGCGTTGGCCGGCGGGTGCCCCGGCCGCCAACTGTTCATGGCGGGCGAAGGCGACGGCGATGCCGCTGTATTTGTCATCGGTATGATCGTCGGCGCCGGCATTTCACACAATTTCGGCATGGCCAGCTCTCCCGATGGAATCGGCCCCCACGGGATTGCCGCGGTGGTGGTCGGGCTTGCCGTTTGTCTATTCATCGGATTTACCATGAGACCGAAAACGAATTGATCGCAGGGAGGAAGAGATGACGACCATTGACGCGCGCGGGCTTTCGTGCCCCCAGCCGGTTTTGCTTTCACTCGGGGAGATGAAGAAACTGGGCAAGGGGAAAATTGAGATCCTGGTGGATACCGACACCTCCAAAGAGAATGTCAGCCGGGCTGCGGCCAGCCAGGGCTGGGACGTCAAGGAGGTCCAATCGGACGGCGAAGGCTATCGTATCGCCATTCAGAAGGAGTGAGCCACCGGCTGTGCTGAAATTTTTCAAGAAAAAGGCCGAGGTTCCCGCTGCAACCGAGCAGGGCGTGGAGACCGGCATCCTCGTCTTTGAAAACACCAGCGAGGTGATCCGGGCCGAGAACACGCTCAAGGCCGCCGGGTGGAGCATCCGGGTCAAGGGGCCGCCGCCTGAAATCCGCACCGGCTGCGACCTGGTGATCGAATTCCCGCTGATCGAGGAACTGGCGGTGCTGCGGGCGTTGGAAAACGTCGGCCTTCACCCGCTGCAGACGGTACCGGTTACCGGCCCGCTGTTGCAACCGGTGGATCTTTTCCAGGTAAAGGATTTCGGCAGATTTCTGATGGTGCGCGCCGCCAACATGAAACTGACCGTGGACCGGCAGACCGGACGGATCGTAAACATATCCGGGGGGGGCTGCCCGGATATTCCCTACCTTGCCCAGGAGATGGTGGGCCGACCGCTGGCCGATGCGCCGGAGCCGCGGCAGATCGGGCACACCTTGTGCGGGTATGCGCTGCAGCTTGCCTACGAGGAGGTCAGACGCCGTTGCTTGCCATCGTAGGGACCGTCCCCGACCTTCGGTTTCCGCTGGTCGAGGGGCAAGCCAAACTGCGGGGGAACGTCATTCAGGTCGACGGCCACAGTGCGCCGGTAAACCGCGGGACTCCTGCTCTGATCGCGGCCGCCGTCAAGACGCTGGAAGTGATCGACCGACCCGCTCCGTATGTCTACCTGGCAGGCGACATCGGTCTGGGCGAGGGCAGCCGCGGTCTTTACGATCATCTGGTGCGGCACCTACCTCAAACCGATTGGGGGGTGTTGACCTTTCACTATCTTCAGCCCGACGTGGACTGGCATAACCGCGTGCTCCTTGCCATCGGGGAGATGCAGCGGCGGTGCTTGCTGATCGCGGATGCGGGGTACATGTATGCCGCCAAGATGAGCGGCATGGCCGAAGCGTACGATCTGTTCACCCCGGATGCGGGGGAGCTGGCGTTTTTAGCCGATGATCAGGCACCGCACCCGTTCTACACGCGGGGGTTCATTCTGCACGAAGAGCAGAAGGTCCCGGACCTGATCGCCCGCGCCTATCGCTACAAAAACGCTGCCCGCCTGCTCCTGGTAAAAGGCAAGGTGGATTACGTGGCTGGAGCTCAGGGCGTTCTTGCCGCCATTGACCAGCCGGCGGAGGAGGCGTTGGAGCCGATCGGCGGCACCGGGGACACGCTGACCGGCATTGTTTCTGCCCTGGCGGCCGGTGGGATGGAGTTGAAGTGGGCGGCGACGTCAGCGGCGCGCGCCAATCGCATTGCCGGTTGCCTGGCCACCCCCACGCCCATGACCCAGGTGAGCGATATCATCGCATGCATTCCACGGGCCCTCGCCCAGGTGCTTGAAATGGCCTGAGCGCATGGTATGATGGCCAGCAGCGGTGGGGCGTTGGAGCTGTCCATGGAGTTTGTCTTTTTCTGCCCGAATCGGCTATCGTCGTTTTCTACCGCGGAGTTTATCATCACTGAAAACCGCGGGGTTGCATGCGATGCCGCGGGGCGTCGCTACCTGGATGCGCGGGTGACGCTGACCTCTCCCTGCCCTTTCTGCGGGGAACTGCATGACTATGCCGCACAGGAACTTGCATGTCCTTTTGGCGGAAGCGAAACATAGACGACATTCGAGCGTGTTTCTACGCGCATTCGATCCGGGAGGCTGCGTTGCGATGGGCTCCACTTCGAAAGAGCCAACCATCCGCTTGACCACTACGGTCGCCGGCGCCGGTTGAGCCTCCAAGCTGGCTCCAGGGGACCTGGACCGGGCGCTGTGCGGGATCCACATCCCGACGAACGAGAATGTGCTCGTGGGGCTGGAGCGGGCCGACGATGCCGGGGTCTACCGGGTCTCCGACACCCTGGCGCTCATTCAGACCGTGGACTTCTTCACCCCGGTCGTGGACGACCCCTATGGCTTCGGGCAGATTGCCGCCGCCAATGCGCTGAGCGACGTCTACGCCATGGGCGGGGTGCCCAAGACCGCCATGAACCTGGTGGCCTTTCCCGTCAAGGAGATGGACCTCTCCATCCTGCGGCAGATCATCCAGGGCGGCCTCGACAAGATGACGGAAGCCGGCGTGGTGCTGGTGGGCGGGCACAGCATCGAGGACAAGGAGCTGAAGTACGGCCTCTCGGTCACCGGGTTCGTCCACCCCGACCGCATTCTCACCAAGAAAAATATCAAACCCGGGGATCGGCTGGTCCTGACCAAGCCCCTCGGCACCGGGATCGTGAACACCGCCATCAAGGCGGGCATGGCACCAGCTGAACTCATTGAGAGAGTTACACGCCTCATGGCCGAGCTCAACCGCAAGGCCGGCGAGGTCATGGCCCGCTTCGAGGTGCACGCCTGCACCGATGTGACGGGCTTCGGGTTGCTGGGCCACCTGGCCGAAATGGTGAGCGGATCCGGAAACGGGGTGCGTGTTTTTTCGAAACAGGTGCCGGTATTTCAGGAAGCGTTGGAATTTGCGTCGATGGGGCTGATCCCGGCCGGCGCCCATAAGAACAGGGAGTTCCGCGAGGCGATGGTCGCCTTTGACGATGCCGTCGATCGGCCGCTGAGGGATGTGCTCTTCGATCCCCAGACCTCGGGGGGGCTTCTGATCAGCGTGAGTGGCGCCCAGGCCGGCGATCTGCTGAAGGCCCTGGGCGATGCCGGGGTCGCCCAATCCGCCGAGATCGGCTTCGTGCTGCCCGGCCCGGAAGAAAAAATATGGGTGGAGTGCTAGAAGTGGTTTCACAACCTCGGATCACGGTTGCGGGCAAGGCGCAGGCCGAATCGAAAGCGCAGCAACCTTAATAGGTTGTGAGCACGTTCGAGAGGCCTGCAACGCAGCCCCCAGCCGTCAGACGGGGTTATGAAACCACTTCTAAGCGTTGCACGCCGCTTGCGGCAGCGCTTCGTCAGCGAGTAAGTTCAGATGTTGTGGGAGCGGCTTCCAGCCGCGATCCGATCGCGGTCTCGCCACGGCGGGACTACCACAGGAAAAAGCTTAACTTGCTTGGAAGCTCCCACACTGCGCCAAACACCAAACACTATACACCAAACACCAAACACCAAACACTATCCCCGTTTCGTCTCGAGGGTTTGCCATGAAAGAAATCGATGCCCGCGGCCTGGCCTGCCCCGCGCCGGTGCTGCACACCAAAGCCACCCTGGAGCAGGAGAAGCCCTCCGGGGTACGTGTGCTTGTGGACAATGCGGCTTCCCAGGAAAACGTCAAACGCTTTTTAGAGTCCCAGGGTTTTGCAACCGTGCTGGAGCGCTCGGCCGGGGATTTTGTCGTCGTCGGCCAATGCGGGACAACTCCTGCCTCTGCCGAGCAGCCGGCGGTCCGACCCGCCGCGGACTCGAAAAAGATCATGGTGATGTGTGCGACCGACCGCATGGGATTCGGGGACGATCAACTCGGACTCAAGCTGATGGTCAGCTTCCTGCGCACCCTGAAAGAGATGGGCCCGGAGCTGTGGCGCTTGGTCTTCGTCAACAACGGGGTCAAACTCGCCGTCGACGGGTCGGAGGTGCTGGAGGAGCTCAAGGCCTACGAGCGCGACGGGCTAAAGATCCTCGTGTGCGGGACCTGCTTGACCCACTTCCATCTGCTGGAGCGCAAACAGGTGGGGGAGACGACGAACATGCTGGACATCGTCACGGCGATGCAGCTGGCGGACAAGGTGGTCAACCTCTGACCACGGAATCGGTCTCTGAGCTGAAGCGAAAGAAAAGCGACGTCGTGGATCTGGTCATCAAGGCGATCCACGTGCTGCCCATTTTAAGCTTACGATCCCCGCCGACGCTTTGGTCTAGTCGGAATCCGCCCGGGTGTCCCCGGCGATGAAGGGCGTGCTGCGCACGGCAAGGCTGCCCTTCTTGACCCACAGGCGCATCATGGTGACGGTGTTCCCGTCCATGTCCACGATGCTCGGCAGCTCCTCTACAAAGGCGATGTCCTGCTTGCTGAACTCGAAGAAAATCGTGTTGGTGCTGTAAGGGTCGGCTACCAGGATGATCTTCTCCTGATCGTAGGGGTGTTTGCGCGGGCTGCCGGAAAATGATACGTTCCGGGCCCGCAGCGTGCGGATGTCTTTCGGCTGCCGATAGGCCTGAATCTGAAACGAAACGGCCTCCTGCGGGTCGTTCGGCTTCTGCATGGGACACCTCTGCGGGATGGTTGGGTCAGCGTTTACAGGTTCACCCGATTCCGATCCACTTGATAACGAAGGTTTTGTCACGATGCAACCGCTCACAAGTTCCCAGGCGAAATACCTGCGCGGTCTGGCCCACGGCTTCAATCCGGTGGTTTTCGTCGGCCAGAAGGGTATCACGGCCGCCGTGCTCGCATCCGTTTCCGAGGCCCTGGACGTTCATGAGCTGATCAAGATCAAGTTCGTCGACTTCAAGGAGCGGCGGCAGAAATCGACCATCGCCGCTGCCATCGCGGAGAAGACCGACAGCGGCCTGGCCGGCCTGATCGGAAACGTGGCCATTTTCTACCGCCCGCACCCCGACCGCGAAAAACGTCACATCAAACTCCCGCCCCGTGCGGACCGGCTCCCGCCGCCAGACGGCTGAAGCCGGCCGCTGATCACGGCGGCGGCTCCGCGCCGCGTTTCAAGGTGATGGAAAGCCGCTGGCCCGGGTGGATCGGCTTCTTCGAATCCAACTGGTTGCGCCGGTTGATCTCCGACAGCGGCACTTTAAAGCGTTCGGCGATCGCCCCCAGGGAATCCCCCTCCTTGACGACGTAGACGATGGTCTCTTCGCTCTGCCGGATGCGCTGGACCTGCATGGCCAACCGTTCCGGGAAGTTTTGGGCGGCATTCCGAGGCAGGCGCAGCTGATGCCGGCCGGGTGCCAGCCGGTAGCCCCGGATTTCGGGGTTGAGATCCTTGATCATTTTCAGGTCGGTGCCGGCCGCACGGGCGACAGCGAGCACGGGAGTCTCGGCATCGAGCTCCACCGTGGCGACATCCGCCGCTTCGGGCGGGTAGAGGTCCTCCGGTTGCAGGTGAAACCCGAAACGGCCGGGGTCGGAGAGGATCAGTTTGGCAGCCAGGATCCGGAAAACATACCGCTGGGACTCCAGGGAAAGATAGAGGCGGTAGTAATCGGCTGTCTCCTGGGCGGCGATTTCGTTGGCCAAGCCGTTTTCCCCCATGTTGTAGGCAGCGGCCGCAAGTGTCCACGACCCGAACATGCCGTGGAGCTCCTTCAGGTAGTCGATGGCGGCCTCGGTCGAGTGGGTCAGGTTGCGGCGCTGGTCCTTTTCGGAGTCGACCCTCAACCCGTATTTGCGGCCGGTGGGCGCCATGAACTGCCAGAACCCCATGGCCCCCTTGGGCGAGCCGGCATGCGGCCGGAGGGAGCTCTCGGCGATCGGGACATACTTGAGGTCCGGCGGAAGGTTGTTGGCCCGCAGGGCGGACTCGATTGCCCCCATATACCGGCCGGCGCGCTTGGCCCACAGGATCACCATGGGGGCATCCCAGAGCACCAGCAGCATTTCCCGCTCCATGCGCTCGCGTACATCCGGGTCCTCGAGGGGCACCGGCTCGCCGCAGAAGTCCAGCGGGCCCTGCACGCGAGCGGCTTCGATCAGGGGTGTGAAATCCAGGGATGGCCCGGGGGAGGGCGGCTGGGCCGAAACGGTTTCCGCTGGGGCCAGGAAGGCCAACGCGGCGGCGGCCAAGACGTTTATAAGAGGGCGCATCGAAGCTGCCCTTGTCCGGGTCAGGCCCGCGTGGCGCTGTAGATGGTCCATGTCCCGACCACCAGGAAGAAAACCCCGGCGCCCAGCTTGATGGCCGTTGGGGAAACGAAACGACTGACCCCGGCGCCCAGCAGCACTGCGATCAGTGAACTCAGCACCAGGGCCCCGGCCGAGCCTAAAAAAACCGAGAGCCGAGAGTCTTCACAGTCGGCGGAGAAGCAAAACGTGGCCAGTTGGGTCTTGTCGCCCAGCTCCGCCAGGAAGACCAGACCAAAGGTTGTCAGTAGCATTTTAAGATCCATCATTTTCCTCTAAAGCGTCGAATTTCGGTTGGGGTCCAGTCCTCATCCGTATCTAAAGCGCTCGCAGGTATTCCGGTTTGAGGGAAACCTTGCCCCCCAGCGCCCGGTCGATCAGGTCCAGGACGACAGGCTTGTCTTTGGGCATTCGCGCCTGGATCGGCAGGTAGTTGGAGGCGTGGTTGGCGTGGAACAGCCCCTGCGAGAGGTGGGTTTCGGCAATCATGGTACGCAGCTCGGAGAGCATCTCCTGCGGTTGCAGCAGCGGAAAACGCCCTGCCTGCCAATCGTCGTATAGCGGGGTTCCGGGGATCAGCATCAGGCTCAGGGCGCCGACGTAGTCCGGGTCGATCTCCGAGAGCACGCGGCCGGTCTCGCGGGCGTGAACCGCGGAGCGCTCGCGGCCGGCAATCCCCAGAATGACCGTGATCGAGAGTTTGAAGCCGGTCTGCTTGGCTTTGCGGCCCATCGCGATCAGCTCGCGGGCATCGGCTCCCTTGTTGATCGCTTTGAGCGTCTCGTCGTCGCCGGACTCCACTCCCATGTACACGATTCCCAGCCCCAGCCCGCGCAGCAGCTTCAACTCTTCGGTGCGCTTGAGTTTGAGACTTTTCGCGTTTGCGTAGGCGCCGATGCGGGTCACCCAGGGCAGTTCGGCCCTGATCGCCTCCAGGATCGACACCAGCCGTTTCTGGGGGACGATCAACGCGTCCCCGTCGCACAGGAACAGCCTCCGCTGGCGGCGGCAGTGCGTCGCCGCAAACCGGATGTCCTCCATGATGACATCGTCGGGCTTGATGCGGAAGCGCTCGCCCCGGTAGGTGCCGCAGAAGGTGCACTTGTTGCGTGAGCAGCCGACCGTGACCTGAAGCAGGATGCTGTTGGCTTCACTGGGCGGGCGGATGATGGTGCCTTCGTAGTGCATGGCGTCTCAGGCCGCGCCGGGGTCGGCGGGGTCGACCTCCTCTGTGGATTGGCACTCCGCGTTTTTCGGATCACGTTTTAGAAAATCATGCAGGCTGCCGGAGTACCCGCACTGAATGGCATCCCGAATTCGGGAGAGGAGGTAGTCCTTCAGGGCCGCCTCGCCGTCGATGCGCAGACGAAACGCCAGGAGCCGCTGCAGGTTGACATCGTGCCGGTCGCGGTCGGGCACCATGCGCATGATGTTGCTCAGCGAGGCCTGCAGGGGGCCCATCGTCTCCTCGATGGCAATGATCTTGGCTGTCATTGGCGGCATTACTCCGGCAAAAGCGATTCTGGCAAAAAAGTTACGGCATCACTGTCTCACGAAACTCACCGGTTGGATGTTCATTGGTTTCCGAACCCGTTTTGGCCGCCGCAGTCCGGGCACTCCCAGGTGATGCCGTTGCAGGACATGCCCCAGACGTTTTCCAGCATGCACGCTTGGCAGATCTTGAACCCGCAGCGGCAGCGCCAGCAGAACGGGAAAATTTTGCGGCAGCAGTCGCAGACGAGCTCGCGTCCGACGCGGTGCTTACGCCGGTAGGCCGATATGACCGAAGAGTCGCTCATGGTCTTTTTTGATGCAGCGGTCCATGACCACATCGATTCCTGCCGCTGTCAGCAGGTCCGCGGCTTCCCGGTCGGCGATGCCCTCCTGCATCCAGAACACCTTGGGCTTCAAACGGATCGCCTCGCGGGCATGCGGCAGGACCTGGTCCGGGCGGCGGAAAACATTTACAACGTCCACCGGAGCGGCCACCTCGTCCAGGGATGCGAAGGCCCTTTCTCCCAGGATTTCCGCCTGGGCCGGGCGCACGGGAATAATGCGAAACCCCTTGTGCTGGAGGTACTCCGCTACCCGGTAGGAATCCCGCCCCGGTTTGGGGCTGAGACCCAGCACGGCCACGGTTTTGGCGTTCTTCAGCAACTGCCGGATGCGGGCATCGTCGGTGATGATTTCACCCTGGGGCATTCAGACCTCTTCTTGTGGTGCGATCGCTTCAGTGGTATACAAACCGAGCGCCCGGCGGCCTCGGGCAAATCGCATGCAGCCGTGTTCGATCCTGCAGGATCGTAATGCAACCCCGACCGGGTGTCAATTCACCTTAGATCGCCACGTCCCACCGGCTGCCCGCCGGGAAACAGGTGTTACGGCATGAGCACACCTCCAACGGTTTATCTGATTGACGGATCCGCCTACATCCACCGGGCCTTCCATGCCATCGCAGATCTGACCAATTCCCGTGGCATGCCCACCAACGCGGTCTTCGGCTTCACGCGGATGCTGATCAAGCTCATGGAGGATCGGCACCCGGAATATGCCGCCATGGTCTTCGATGCCCGCGGCCCCACGTTCCGGCACGAAATCTATACGGACTACAAGGCCACCCGCCCGCCCATGCCCGAGGAGTTGGCGGTTCAAATCCCGTTCATCAAAGAGGTCACCGCCGCCTACCGGCTGCCGGTGCTCGAACTGGCGGGCTACGAGGCCGACGACGTGATCGGGACCTTGGCCCGTCGGATGGCGGCCGAGGGGTTCGCCGTGGTGATGGTCACCGGCGACAAAGATTTCGTCCAGCTGGTCGGCGACCAGACGAGCATCTGGGACCCGATGAAGGATGCGTCCACTGACCTGGCCTCCGTCCGCACCCGGATGGGAGTCGAACCGGCGCAGATGGTGGATGTGATGGGCCTGTCGGGGGATACGGCCGACAACATCCCCGGCGTGCCGGGAATCGGCCCTAAGACGGCCCTCGATCTCATCCGATCCCACGGCAGCCTGGAAACCCTTTACGCGAACCTGGCATCCGTCGCACGTCCCAAGTTGCGGGAAAAACTTGCGGCGTATCGCGACCAGGCCTTCTTGAGCCGCCGATTGGCGGCCATCGACACCCAGGCGCCCGTGGCCGTTGATCTTCAAGCGCTCAGGCTGACCGGTCCCGATCGTGCGGCCCTGGCCGCGCTTTTTAGAGAGCTGGAATTCCGCCAGCTTCAGCACTCCGTGCCGCAGGCGGCGGACCTGAGCGGCAAGGACTATCGTGCCGTTCTCGAACCGACCGCGCTGGCCGAGCTGGTCGGCCTGCTCCGCACGGCGGAGCTGGCCGCCATCGACACCGAGACGACCTCGACCGATCCGATGCGGGCCGAACTGGTTGGTATTTCCGTGGCCATGAAGCCGGACCAGGCCTTTTACATCCCCTGCGGCCACTTTTATCTCGGCGTCCCGCAGCAGCTCGAGCGCGATTTTGTCCTGCGCCAGCTCTCGCCCTATCTGCAGGACTCCCGCTTTAAAAAAGTCGGGCAGAACATCAAATACGACTGGATCGTGCTGGCCCGTCACGGGGTCGAGCTGGGCGGGGTGGTGTTCGACACCATGGTGGCGTCCTATCTGCTGGACCCGTCCAAGCGCGCCCACAACTTGGACCAGATCGCCCTGGATTTTCTCGACCACAAGACCATTTCGTTCGAGGAGGTGGTGGGCCGTAAAAAGGAGCGCCCCACGTTTGCCCAGGTCCCCCTCGAGGAGGCGGTCCCGTATGCCTGCGAGGACGCCGACATCACCCGGCTGGCTTGCGGCGTGCTCGGCCGGCGGCTGGACGAGCTCGGTTTGACGGAGCTCATGCACACGGTGGAAATGCCGCTCATTCCGGTTCTCAAGCGCATGGAGATGCGGGGCGTTGCGGTGGACACCGACCAGCTGCGCCGATTGTCCAAGCACTTCGAGCAGGAGCTGGAGAGCCTCGAGTCGGGCATCACCGGCCTTGCCGGCGAGCGCTTCAACATCCATTCCAGCCAGCAGCTGGGCGCCATCTTGTTCGAAAAGTTGAAGCTTCCCGTTCAGAAGAAGACGAAGAAAAAAACCGCCTACTCCACCGACGTGGATGTGCTCATGACCTTGGCGAAACTGCACGAGCTTCCGGCCCTGGTGCTCAAGCACCGCACTCTCGCCAAGCTCAAATCCACCTACGCCGACGCCCTGATCGACCTGATCCATCCGCAGACCGGGCGGATCCACACCTCCTACCACCAGACGGTGACGGCCACCGGGCGGCTCTCCAGCTCGGAGCCCAACCTGCAGAACATCCCCATCCGCACACCGGAAGGCTTGGAGATCCGCCGGACGTTTGTGCCGCGCGACGGGTGGCGGCTTATGTCGGTGGACTATTCGCAGGTCGAACTTCGCATCCTGGCCCATTATGCGGACGACGAGATTCTGATCCAGGCCTTTCGCGACGATGAGGACATCCACACCCGCACGGCCTCCGAGGTTTTCCAGATAGCGCCCGGCCAGGTCAGCGCGGAGCTTCGGCGGCAGGCCAAGGCGATCAACTTCGGCATCATTTACGGCATGAGCCCTTTCGGCCTGGCGCGGCAGCTGGACATCAGTCAGAAGATGGCCAAGGTCTACATCGACCACTACTTCGGCCGATACCCCGGTGTGAAGCGCTTTTTAGATTGCACCATCGAGGAGGCGCGGCGCACGGGCAGGACGAGCACGCTGCTGGGTCGGATCCGCCTGCTCCCGGAGATCGGCAGCGCCAACGCGATAGTGCGCCAGGCGGCCGAGCGCACCGCCGTCAACACCCCCATCCAGGGAACGGCGGCCGACCTGATCAAGGTCGCCATGATCCGGATCGACGAGGCCCTCACCCGCGAGGGGCTGCAAGCCGCCATGCTGATGACCGTGCACGATGAGTTGGTGTTCGAAGCGCCGCCCGATGAATCGGAGCGAGTCTCGACGCTGGTGACCGGGATCATGGAGGGGGTCTGGGAGCTGAAAGTGCCGCTCAAGGTCAATGTGGCCGTCGGCCTCAATTGGGCGGAGGCGCATTGAGCGGCAAGCAAGAGCGGTCCACCGGTGGGGCGAAGGTCAGCGCTTGCCGCTCGACGCTTTCGGGCCGGTGCCGGGTGCCGTTGCTTGCGGCGGCGTTGCGGGCTGAGTCACACGGGCTTTGACCGTGTCGTCGACGGTTTTGTAAATGCTCTGGAAGGTCTCGGCAAAGCCGCTGGGAGAGAGCCGGCCGCACTCGATGAATTTGATCACGACCTCCTTGGCGGTTTTGAGGACCTGTTCGTCGATGGATCCCATCCACATGTCTCCTGTCCGGATATGGCCTGTTTTTCAATAGATAGGGGGTGCGCTAACAGATTGCGCATAAGCTGTCAACCGCGGTGCGGCTGCGATGGGACGGCCGGGTGACGGGTTTGACTTTCGAAATCGGTTCTTGGTATGGTCGCACGCTGCAGGGAACCCGCGGGCGCGCACGGGGCAGCGGCGCATCGCCTGCTCACGTTATTCCCATCCTCTGAATCGAGGTGTGACGTCTATGCTGGCTGAATTCGGACCCAAGTCTCGATGGTTCATTACGGTTGCGGTGCTGCTGCCGGTGCTTGTTTTGGCCGGGGGGCTGACGGCCTGCACGGCCCTGAAAAACTCGACCGCCACGGTGGTCGAGGCCTCCCGCACGGCGGTGGACCGGGTCGCGCCGACAACGGGTGCCACGGCCGGGAAAAAAGTGGCCCTCATCGGGGTCGATGCCGGGCTGCCCGGGGTTCAGCCCGGGTTCGCGGCTTACTACGGACAGCATTTCCAGGCCCTGCTCGAGAAAGAATGCACCGGCCTCAGGTTCGACGCCGCGCTCGCGGCCGACCTCAAGGCGCCGCCACGGATCGCCTCCGGACTGCTCGACGGGCATGCCCTGGCGGTGCTCGGCCGGCGGAAGGCAGTGGATTTCTTCCTGGTCGGCACCTTGATGGACGTTAAGCTGGAGCATCAGCTCACGGGGTTCTGGCTCTGGAAAGACACCCGCTACCTGATTCGGGCGGTGGTGCGAGTGGAGGTCGTCGACTCGGCCACCGGAGCCAAGATTCTGGACGACAGCCGGAAGGACGAAGTGGAGATCGACAGCCTGAAACACGAGCAGCTGCAGCCATCGCAGTCCATCCGCATCGCTGATGTTCAACCGGCGCTGGACCGGATGCTTCGCGAGAGTGCGCGCCGGCTGTGCAAGGTGCTGCGCAAGCGTCCTTGGCAGGCGTTTGTGGTCGCCGCCGAAGGCGGCATCATGGAGCTGTCGGCTGGAAGCGACGCGGGCCTGGCGGCCGGCCGGGTGCTCGAGGTTTTCGGCTTCGGTGCCGAAATAGTGGGCAAAGACGGCCAGCGTTTCATCCCCATCGGCGAGAAACTCGGTGAAGCGACCGTTTCGGCCGTCTCCCGGGACAGCGCCCAAGCCGTGTTCGAGCGCTGGGAGCTGGTGCGGGACGGCGGGACGGTACGGATGAAAAAGTAACGCGTGCGGATGGAGGTGCGGTAGGCGTTCACCCGCTCGCGCGCTTTAAACCGGAATGGCCCGATCAACGTTTTCGATCAACGCAACCGCCTGATCTACCGACTGGATTCCTGCCGCCGCCTGCCGCAGCACCGCCCCGCCCCGGAGCCCTTTCGTGAACCACCCCAACCGGTGCCGCATCAGTGCGCAGGCGGTTTGCGGCCCAAAGCTGTTCACGGACATTTCCAGATATCGCCGCATGACGGCCGCCCGCTCGCCGACGGCTTCCGGTGGGACCGGCTCGTTGCGCAGCCGGCTTGCGATCTCGGTGAAGATGCGCGGGTACCCGATGGCACGGCGGCCGACCATGACGGCATCGCAGCCGGTCTCCGACATCATGCGCGCGGCGTCATCGGCGCAGAACACATCCCCGTTGCCGATGACCGGGATCCTCAGCCGTGCTTTCAGCACGGCAATGACGCGCCAATCCGCCTGCCCGCTGAATTTCTGCACGGCCGTGCGCGGATGGATGGTGACGGCGTCCACCCCGCAGCCCTCGGCGATCGCGCCGAGAGCAAAGGCCTGGGCGGCCGAGTTTTCCCAGCCGCTGCGAAGCTTGATCGTCAGCGGGATGCGCACCGCTTTGCGCACGGCCGTCAACAGCGCTTCGGCCCGCTGCGGGGTGCGCATCAGTTCCGCCCCCGATCCGGTCTTCAACACCTTTTTCACGGCACAGCCGAAGTTGATGTCCAGCACGTCCGCGCCCGAGGCCTCCACCGCGGCGGCGGCCTCGGCCATCCGCGCCGGGTCCGAGCCGAAAAGCTGAACCGCGAGAGGTTTCTCCGCCGGTAGGCTGCGCAGCAGCTCGAAGTTGTTCCGCGACCCGTGCACCAGCCCATCGGCGCTGACCATCTCCGAAAAGACGAGGGCGCAGCCGGCCTCTCGCGCCAGGATGCGAAAGGGAAGGTTCGTAATGCCTGCCAGCGGGGCGAGGATCGTCGGGTTTTCGAGCGTGAGCGAGCCGATCTGCATGGGGATAGGGCCTCAGTCGTCGGGGTGGCAGGTCTTCAAACGGCGCGGTGCACTCCCTGCGCTCATGTGCGGTCAGGGGGTCGCATAGCAATACAGACAGCCGTGGCCGCACGGGTGCAGGTCGTAGGACCCGATGTCCACGGATACGCGGCAGCGGCAGCCGGCCTGCACGCGCTGGCCGCGGTCCCGTTCCAGAGAAAGGCGTCCGCCGTAAAGCGTCATCAAGAGGTCGTTCGGGATGCAGGCCCCGCTCGCGATCGTAGAATGAGCGGGCAGGGCCCCGATCGCCTCCTCTTCACAGCAGGTGAACAGACGAATGCCCCGCGCGCCGAGAAGCGCCTCGAGACCCAGCAGGATCTGCACCTGTTGCAAGCGGGTGGGCTCCACGAAGGCTATGCCCGGCCGCCGCGCCGTTCGGCGGGACACCTTGGCGTAGAGATCCATGAAACTCACGGTGCAGCGGCGGATGCCGCAGGCCGCGGCGGCTTCGGCGATGCGCGGCAGGTCCTGCAGATTGTCGCGGACCGGGCCCCGGCCCTCCCGAAAAAGGCAGATGGGGTCGAAACGCCAGTTCACCGCCTGCGGCCCGTGGGCGGCGCACAGGCTGCGGAGCTGGCCCAGCCGATCCTCCAACGGCGGGACGTTGGGCTCGAGCGCACGGCTCTCGGAGTTGAGCGTAAACTGGAAGAAAAGCTGGTAGCCCATCTGCTCCAGGCGCCGGCCGCAGGCGCCTGCTATGAAAGGACCGAAGTTCTTCGACCAGAACACCACCACGCGCACCGGCGGGGAGGTGGCCGGCACCCGGCGGGACCGCCGGGTGACCGGGTGGACCACTTCGAACTCCCCCCGGGCGATCCCCTCCATGAACCACGGCATATAGAAGGCCGGAATGTCGGTGCGCCTGGAGGCTGACAGGACGATGTCGTGCACGGTGCTTGCCGCTTCCGTTTTTACTTCTTTTTGAGGTCGGCCAGCGAGATCACTTTGGCCCCGGTCGAGTCCCGGCCCGGCAGAGGAGGCTCCGGCGGCTCCCCAGGGACGGGAGGTTCTTCGGGCGCTTGCACTTTTGCGAGGCGCATCCGCTTCCCGTTCATGGTGAACTCACCCCCGTCGATGTAAGCGTCCCTCAGGATCCAGGTGACGACTTGAAGCGGTACCTGGAGCATCAGGAGCTTGACGTGGTACCAACCGGGCTTGTGGTCGGGGCAGATGTCCTCGATGCGCGCAAACGTGAGGGGTTTGTCCTCGAAGTGGATCAGCACGATGTCGTTTACGGCCGCCATCTTGCTCCTTCAGGGTTCCGGCGGAATCTGCCGCATCCGGCCGATCGCGAGATCGTGCAGCGGGATCAGGATGTCGGCGATGGCCTTGATCTTCTGAATCGAGTCATAGGCGTCGGCCAGATGGATGTGAACCCCGGGCGCGACGGCCGGCCCCGTGGCCGGGAAATTCTTGTCGTTGCAGCAGAATCCAGTGATGACCGCTCGGCCGGCGGCGGTTTGCACGGCGACGGACTGCCCGCCCACCGTGTGTCCCGGGGAAAAGATCACATCGATGCCGTCGGCGATCGCGGTGTCCCCCTCGACCTGGACGACGTTCAGACCGTCCAGGATATCGGGGTAGTAGCGGTGATCCACGGGGTGCGGATGCCGCATGAACTCAACCTCCCTGCGCTGGACGATGATTTCGGCATTCGGGCATTTGGCGTCGTTCTCGCAGTGGTCATTGTGCAGATGGGTGTGGATAATGAGATCCACCGCCTCCGGCCGCAGCCCCACCCGGTCCAGCGCTTCTTCGAATTCCAGCAGCGGGAAGCCGCAGGCTTGCTCTGCGCCCGGCGGGATGACAAACTGGTCCAGGCCGGTATCCACCAGGATGTTTCGATCCCCTCCTTTAAGGTAGAACGCATAGACCGGCAGAAGAATGCGCTTGCCGTAATCGCGCAGGTAGGTCATCACTCCCTGGTCGGTTTCGTTGATTCCCACCGCCAGGGGAAGAATGGCGTATTCGGTCATGGGGTGCCTCCGCGAAGGTGCGCCGGATCGTTGCCTGTCGGTTCGATCCAACGGATGATCGCTTCAGTTTTTTGATTTTCTGCCGATAGTATACTAAAATATGAGCATACGCAAAACGATAAAGATCATCTCGAGGTGACCTGCATGACGACACGGGCTTTCGTTTTCAGATGTTTCACGATCGGCCTTGCCCTGCTGGCGGGGACAGTGCTGCTGCCGACGGCGGCGCCGGCCGCCGGTAAATCCGCGGCCGCCGGTGCGGCCCAGACCCGCAGTGCCGAGGAGTGGTTCCGCAAGGGGGCCCTGGTTTCCACCTACGGCAACAACCAGGCGGCGGTCGGCTATTTTGCCAAAGCCATTGCGCTGGATCCGGGCCACAGCGGCGCCTGGTTCTCGCAGGGGGTCTCCTACGGCCAGATGGGGAGCTACCCCCGGGCCTTCGAGAGCATCCAACGGGCCATCGCCCTGGAACCGCGCAACGGCCTCTATTACTACGGCCGGGGCCGGGTGCACCTGCTGGCCGGGGACCGGAGCACCGCCATCCAGGATTTCCAGCGGGCGGCCGAACTCGGCGATGAGGATGCCCAGGCGTACCTGAAAAAGAATCCTCAATAGGCCGCCAAATACCGGAGCCATGGGGCCTCCGGTTTCAGGCCATGATCACCGCGCTTGAGTTCCGGCCGTCGATTTTGATCGCCAGGGGCGTCGCCAGCCTCAGATGCCGGAGATGGGCTGTCGTTGTTTGCGGCGGCTGAGCCTTGAGCCATTTCCAGTCGATAAATCCCTCCCCACTGTTGGACGCCGTGAGATAGCTGATATCCAGGGACGTAATGTTGTGAAAAAAATGCGATCCCTGGGACGGGTCGGCCCGCAGGGATTCGGCGGTCGTCTCAACCACGGCACGCACCCCGGAAATGTCGCTCCACTTCACGGGAATCCCGAGCCAGCGGTCGGCGGAGCCCCAGCGGCCTGGCCCGATCAGCAGGAATCCGCGATTCTGAGCAGCCAGTTGCTTGTTCAGGCGGCTGACTTCAGATGCGATTTCAATCGTGCACGCCACATCGAAGGTGTCCGGGTCGACAAAGATGACATCGGTGATGTCGTTGACCACTCCGTTCCCCAATGCCATGGTGGAGTAGCAGAACGCCCGGGCGATGTCCTCGGGGGTGATCTGCACATCGCGCCTCTGGCGGGCCACCGCCATCGGTCGGATCTGCAGCAGGTCGAAGATCGGCTTCGGCGCGGCAAACGGGTTCGCGGCGAATTCGATCTCCACCGCGCAGCCGACGCCCTTGCGGCCGGTGTCCAGGATGTCCGCCAGGACGTCCGCCAGGGGGAAGGAGCGGTGCTTGAGCACTCCGGCGAAGGTCACCACCGGGACGCCGCCGTTCTGGAACCCGTCGCGGATTCGATGCTCCTGCGGGAAATAGGTGCTCGACATCGCCTGCACGCAGGCCGACTCGTGGAAATCGTCCACGGCCAGGCGCGCCAGGGTCGGGTCCTCGCCGATGCTCAGATCTTCCGGAAAATCTCTGAGTTTCAGCGCATAGAAGGTGCGCTGGGCGTTTTTTAAAATGTCCTCCACCGTGGAGAACTGGGGCATGAACTGGGGGTATTTGGGTGAAAAGCGCAGCGAAGTCCCCCCCTCCACCACGGTTTTGCCCAGTCCGAGCGCGATGTGGGCGATGCCCTCTTCCGGTTTCATGTGGGCGATCGGGTAAAAGTTGTAGGACTGGACGACCCCCGAGAGAGTGGGGAAGAAATGCTCCCCGCACGCCTGGCCGGTCACGTGCTGGATGACCACCGCCATCTTTTCCTCCTCGATGCGCTGGGAGGTGCTGCGGGCGAAGGCCTTCGGACTTTCGAAATAGGTGGATGCATAGACCAGCTTTACGGCGTTGGCCAGTCGCCGGAGGCGCACCGCGGGGTCGGGGTGGTTGTTGGGGAGCATGACAGTCCGATAAATCCCGGCAAACGGCTGAAACTGGGCGTCCTCTAGCAGGCTCGAGGAACGAACGGCGAGCGGGCAGGAGGTGTGCTCCAGCAAGAGGGCCAGGCGCCGGGTGAGCCAATCCGGAAGCCGGGCGGCCATGAACGCTGCGGCAATCTCACGGTCGTCGGTCTCGCGCGTGGCGAATTCGCCCAGGCGGTTCTCGCCGACGAAAGCGTCAAAGCCTTCCGTTGAGATGGCCACTGTCTTGGGGATGCGAATCTCGACATCCGGATGCCGGGCCTGCAGCTCCGGCTGCTGGCGCAGCAGGGTGGAGATAAACGCCAGCCCCCGGGCCTTGCCGCCGAGCGAGCCGCGGCCGATTTTAATGAAATCCGCGTCCGGGTCGAAGCGCTCGGCGGTCCATTCGGTGATGATGCCTTTCTGGCGCCCCCGGCGGCGCTCGGCAACGCACCGTACCAAGTACTCCTTCAAAGCCTGGGTGTTCGCAAAGTCGCTCGCCTTGACCGGCTTGAGCTTGGAGGCCAGCATGACCTCCGAGCGGGCCATCAGCCAGCTGGAGAAGTGGTTGCGCTGCGCGTGGTACTCCACGGAGGCCTCCGGGATGTCGGGCAGCAGCTTCTCCATCGTCCTCAGGTCTGAGGCGCGGGCGATCTCGCGGCCGTCCGGCAGGCGAAAGACGAAGTCACCGAAACCGAGGTAGGCCATGAAGAAGTCGTGGACCTCGGCGTTCAGGGTCGGGGAATTTTTGTTGATGAACACCGCCGGAATTCTCCGGGCCCGGCCGCGGTTGGCCTCCTCGGAGCTCAGGTTCAGCAGCGGCAGGTCCGGGTTTTCGGCACGAATGGTCTCCAGCAGCGAGAAGCCGGCGGCTTCGTCCAGAGTGCCCTCACGCGGGAAGCGCACATCCGAGATCACCCCGAGCAGATAGGGCTGATAGCGGTGGTAAAGCGCTATGGCCTCCTCGTAGGTCTCCGCCACCAGTATTTTGGGCCGGGCCCGCATGCGGAAGATGCGATGCTCGTCGTTGACGGATTCCTCCATGGCCGCCTGGGTCTGGGTGACGATCTGCTTGTAGAGAATGGGCAGCAGTGCGGAGTAGTGGGCCGGGGAGTCCTCGACCACGATGATGACGCGCACCTTGGCACGCTCGGTGTCGAAGGCGACGTTCAGGCGGTCTTCGAGGTTCTTGATCACGGCCAGGAGCAGGTCGGAGTTCCCCTGCCAGACGTAAACGCGGTCGATGGCGCTGCGATCGGAGGCCGTGTGGTCAAAAACATGCTGGCCCGTCTTGTGCACCAGCAAGAACACCGGCAGATCCGGGAAACTCTCCTTGATCGTGCGGCCCAGCGCATCGGCATCGGTATCGTCCACCAGCGGCATGGTGATCACCAGATCGAACTTCTTGCGGCGCAGCGCGTCGAGCGCATCGGCGGAGGTGGACACCCAGGTGAGCATCGGCGGCCGGGACAGGTTCAGGCCGCGGTACTCGTGGATGATCCGTTCGGCCAACCGGCCCTCCTCCTCCATGATAAAGGCCTCGTAGGGGCTGCTGACCAGCAGGATGTCGGTCACCTTGCGCGCCATGAGTTCGTGAAAGACCTTGAAGGAGAGGTCGAACTCATCGCGGCCGGCGCTCGGTGGGGTGGCGGCGGTCATGGGATTCTCCCAACCTTTCTCATGCGTTGGCTGCATTTATAAGCCGGTGCATCGGGAAATTCAAGAAAGCCGGCTCTTCGCGGCGGGGGCTGCCCGCATTCCCTGGCGCGAGTTGCGGTGCTCCATTTCGGCGCCGATCATCGCCAGGGTTGCGGCCTTGTTACGGCACCATGCCGGAGCCACCAGTTCCTCCGGGTGGGGGTCGCCGGTGAGGCGCTGGATCACAACGGAGGCGGGGATGCGCTCGAGGACATCGCACGCCAGACCGACGTATTCCTCTTGCTCCAGGCAGCGGTAGTCGCCGGCATGGAAGAGCGCTTCCATGGGCGTGCCCTTGACCACGTAGAGCACGTGCAGCTTGAGCCCGTCGATGCCGGCATCGGCTAAACGGCCGGCCGTATAGAGCATGTCCGCGCGCGTTTCCCCCGGCAGGCCTAAAATGACGTGGGCACAGATCCGGATGCCGCGGTTGCGGGTGAGCTCCACCGCCCTGAAAAAACACCCGGCGTCGTGCCCCCGGTGAATGCGTGCCAGGGTTTCGTCGCGGGCGGACTGCAGTCCGTACTCGACCCAGACCAGCCGCTGCCGGGCATAGTCTGCGAGCAGCTCCAGCACCGGGGCCGACACGCAGTCCGGGCGGGTGCCGATGGAAAGCCCAACGATGTCCGGTACGGCCAGGGCCTCGTCGTAAAACGTCTTCAGGACAGGTACCGGGGCGTAGGTGTTGGAGAAGGCTTGGAAGTAGGCAATGAATTTTTCGGCCCCGTAGCGGCGCGCAAGCGCCTGTTTGCCGGCGGCCAGCTGAGCGGAGACGGACAGCCCGGCGCGGTGGGCGCCGGTGCCCGACCCACGGCTGTTGCAGTAGATGCAACCGCCGGTGGCCAGGTGTCCGTCACGGTTGGGACAACTGAGCCCTGCATCGACGGAAATCTTCTGGACCCGGCAGCCGAACATCGCGCGCAGGTGGGTGGCAAGGTCGTTGTAGCGCTTCTGCATGGCGGCTTGACCGGTCAACCCGGCCCCTCTATAATGCGGCCGTTGCGCCCGTGCGTTCACCGGGATCTTCGCGCGGGCCCCTCTCGTGTATCACAGGCGGACCATCCCGCGCAATCGACCGGGCGTTGAAATCCCATGACCCTTTTTCCTCCGACATACGACGTGCTGGTCGTCGGTGCCGGCCACGCCGGATGCGAAGCCGCCCTGGCGGCGGCGCGCATGGGCTGCCGCGTGCTGCTCTTGGCCATCGACCTCGACAAGCTGGCTGCTATGCCCTGCAGCCCCTCCATCGGCGGGATGGCCAAGGGGCAGCTGGTCAAGGAGATCGATGCCCTGGGCGGCGAGATGGCCAAGGTTACCGACCGCACCGCCATCCAGTATCGTACGCTGAACACCCGCAAAGGGCCTGCGGTTCAGTCCAGTCGGACCCAGAACGACAAGAAGCGCTACCACATCGCCATGAAGGCCGTGGTCGAGGCTCAGCCCGGGCTCGATCTCAAGCAGGCGCTGGTGGAAAAGCTGGTGGTGGAGGGCGGGCAGGTGGTCGGGGTCGAAGACCACACCGGCTACGGCTATGCCGCCCGGGCCGTCGTTCTGGCCACAGGCACGTTTTTGAGCGGCCTGGTGCACATCGGGTTCCGATCGATCCCAGCGGGCCGGGCGGGCGAGTTTGCCGCCTATGGGCTGGCGGCACACCTGCAAGCGCTGGGGTTCGTGCTGGGCCGGCTGAAAACAGGCACTCCGCCGCGCCTGCGCCGCTCCAGCATCGATTTCTCACGCTTCAGCAAGCAGGCAGGCGATCCGTCGCCTACCCCCTTCTCGCGATTTACCGGCGGCCCCCGGCTTCCGCAGCAGTCGAGCTTCATCGGCCATACCGGCCCGGCCACCCATGAAATCCTGCGCCGCCACCTGCACCGCTCGGCCCTCTACGGGGGGATGATCACGGGGACCTCGGCCCGCTACTGCCCCTCCTTCGAAGACAAGATCGTCAAGTTCCCTGAAAAGGATCGCCACCAGGTCATCCTGGAACCCGAGGGCCTCGACACCGAAGAGATCTACGCCAGCGGTCTTGGCAACAGCCTGCCGCTGGAGGTGCAGGTAGAGTTGGTGCGCTCGGTGGACGGGCTCGAGCACGCGGAGATCATGCGGCCGGCCTATGCCATTGAGTACGACTATGTCAACCCGGTGCAGCTCAAGAACACCCTCGAGACCAAGCGGATCGAGGGTCTGTTTCTGGCCGGCCAGATCAACGGGACCTCCGGCTACGAAGAGGCGGCGGCCCAGGGGCTATGGGCCGGCATCAACGCGGCCTGCCGGGTGCAGGGGCGGCCGGCATTCGTTTTAGATCGATCGCAGGCATACATGGCCGTCATGGTAGACGACCTGGTGACCCGCGGCACCCGCGAACCCTATCGCATGTTCACCTCCCGGGCCGAGTACCGGCTGATGCTGCGCGAGGACAACGCGGACCTGCGCCTGATGGAGACCGGTCACGCGCTCGGCCTGGTGGGTGCGGACGCGGTCCGCGAGATGCGAGCGCGCCGTGAGACGATCGACCGTGAGATCGGGCGAATCCGCGCCGCCGTCGTCCGCCCGACCCCGGAGGTGAACCGCTTTCTGTCCGCCCGCGGTTCGGCGCTTCTCACCCAGGGGGTGCCGCTGGATCAGCTGCTCAAGCGGACCGAACTCGACTACCTTGCGGTCGCAGCGCTTGCGCCAGCCCCGGGACCGCTAGATCCTTTGGTGGCCCGCCAAGTGGAGATCGAGGTCAAGTACGAAGGTTACATCCAGATCCAGATGCGCGAAATCGAGCGCTTCAAGCGCCTCGAGAAGACACGGCTGCCCGATGATTTCGACTATGCCGGCGTGCAGGGCCTGTCCAACGAATTGCGGCAGAAGCTGACCGCCGTGCGCCCCGCCTCGCTCGGCCAGGCAGCGCGCATCGACGGCATGACCCCCGCCGCCTTGGCGGTCCTGATGGTGGGGTTGAAAGCCCGAAGCCGATAGGGTTCATCGGAGGTGAATTTTTTAACCGCAGGGGTCGGCCATGGTACGCTTGACAGCCGCTATGTATTAACTTATTGTATAAATTGAAAATTACATAATAGGAGATGTCCGCACATGGCGGAGGATTACTACAAGTTACTGGGTGTGGCCCGCAATGCCTCCGAGGCTGAAATTAAGAAGGCCTACCGCAAGCTGGCCATGAAATACCACCCCGACCACGCCAAAGGCGACAAGACGGCCGAGGACAAGTTCAAGAAAATCAGCGAAGCCTACGCGGTGCTGAGCGACAAACAGAAACGCCAGGAATACGACACGTTCGGCTCCGAGGGCTTTCAGCAGCGTTTCAGCCAGGAGGATATTTTCAGAGGCTTCAACATCAACGACATCCTGCGGGAGTTCGGCTTCGGCGGCGGAGACCATTACAGCAAAGGGGGTGGGCCCGGCGCCCGGTACACCTACACCACAGGGTCCCCCTTCGGCGGCCGTGCCCGCCAGCAGCAGATGCGGGGCGAGGACCTGGTATACGAGATGCCGCTCACATTGCGTGAGGCCGCCTTTGGGGCGACAAAAGACATCTCCATCCAATCGCAGGGGGCCCCCGAACGAGTGACCGTCAAGATACCCAAGGGCATGGGCAGCGGGCAAAAACTGCGGCTGGCGGGCAAGGGCAGCCCGGGGCACTTCGGCGGGCCGCGCGGTGATCTCTATATTCAGGCGGTTCTGCAGGACGACCCGGTCTTCAGCGTCGAGGGGCAAGATCTCACCACGCATCGCGAGATCAAGCTGAGCGAGGCGCTGCTGGGAACCACCGTTTCTGTTCCGACCCTTGACGGCAAGCAGTACTCTATGAAAGTCCCCCCTGGGACCAAGAGCGGGACTCGGCTGCGGCTGCCCGGGCACGGCCTGCCGGCCATGAAGGGCGGCAAGAAAGGGGATCTGTTCGTGCGCATCCACATTGAAATTCCCAGGGATCTCAACACCGAGCAGAAAAGCCTGGTCGAAAAACTGGCTGAAACAGGGCTGTGACCGGCCGGCCCGGTATTGCCTCAACCTTCTATTTTTCCAGCATTTTTCTCCTTCTGACCCCCCTTTGAAATTTGACTTTGACACCGATTCGGGATAAAGTTATCTATATGAAATTCAATTTTAGCCGGCCGGCCTGAGCGGCCGTGAAGGTCTCAAGAATGCCTGAACTGAAACCGGTCCTGCCGGCGGAGGAGATCGGTCGGCTGGTCGGTGATTTGGCAGAACGAGTTTCGTCCGATTATCGCGGCCGGGAGCTCGTGCTGGTCGCCGTTCTGAAAGGGGCGTTCGTTTTCCTTTCCGATCTGGCCCGCAAGCTTACGATCCCGGTCAAAATCGATTTCGTTCAGGCGACCAGTTACGGCAGCGGCTCCGCATCCAGCGGCCGCATCCGGCTGACCAAAGAGCTCGGGGTCGACATCCGCAACAAGGACGTCCTGCTGGTCGAGGACATCATCGACACGGGGCTCACCATCGACTATCTGCTTGACTATCTTCGCAGCTTTCATCCACGCAGCCTGGCGGTGTGCGCATTGATCGACAAACGCGAGCGCCGGGAGAGGGAAATCCCTGCGGCCTATGTCGGCCGGGTGGTCGCCAAGGGTTTTCTGGTGGGATACGGTCTGGATTATGCCGAGGAGTATCGAAATCTCCCCGGCATTTATGACCTCAACCTGTGAGGGCGGCCGGTGCCGTCATCACCACTTTTTAACGGAGTTTGATCATGATTGTGACCTGTGAAGGCTGTGAAACGGGGTTTCACGTGAACGAGCACCTGCTGAGGCCCGGAGGCTCCAAGGTTCGATGCTCCAAGTGCCGACATGTGTTCGTCGCCTACCCTCCGGCACCGTTCGAGGACTCCGAGGAGCCTCTCATCCTGAGCGAGGAGATGCCTCCGGTTGCGCACGCTCCGGCGGTGGGGGACATGGCATCGATCGATTTGAAGCTGGACGATCTGTTCGACGACACCGCGGCGGCCTCAGCCTCGGGGCCGGCGGCTGCGGAGCCCGAAATGCTCGATGTCGATGACCTGATCCTGGATGAATCCTCGCCGGTGGCCGGTTCGACGCCGGAAGCAAACGATCTCGACCTGAATTTTGATCTGGGCTTGGATTCAGAGTCTTCGGGGTCGGCGGGGGATGCGTTTATTGCGCCGACGCCCCCTGCGGGCGGCAAATCGGCAGAGGAGGAGATCGGCTTCGACCTGCAACTCGAGCCGCCCACAACGCCGACCGATACGGCCCTCGACCTGCCGGAATTGGGCGAGCTCGAGCTCGACCTGGCCGATCTGGATGCATCCGGCGAAGACACGCCGCGGCCCGAGACGAAAATGGCGTCAGGCGTTGCCGCCGCCTCCTCCGAGCTGGAGCTGGACCTCGACTTCGACACGCCGCTCGAAAAACAGGAGGAGGACGCGGACCCCGGCAGTGCCGCCGCCGCGGTGGAGGCGCCCGGCCCTGCCTCCGGCGGCCCAGCGCTGGAGCTGCTCAACGAATTGAATCTCGACCTCGACGCTGTCCCGGATGCCACGACGACCACTCTTGGCAAGGACGCCGAAAGGAAAAACCTGCTCGCCGAAACCGATGAGATCGACCTCTCGGATCTCGAAAACATGCTGGATGGGTCGCCGCCGGCCGCCGATGCTTCGGCTGGCGAGGAGCTTTACCTGGGGGAGGGTGCCGGGGTCGAATCCGTCGACACGTCAAAGGAGCTGGACCTGTCATTCTTGGCCGAGGCCGGGGATCAGCCGCTGCCCTCGACCTCGGATGCCCAGGCGTCTGAACCGACTGCCGCTCCGGCGCCGGAAGCGCTGGCGACGACCGACGAGCTTGATTTTTCGGATCTCTCCAGCCTGCTGGAACACAACGGCCCTCAGGACGAGAAAGTCCGGGAAATCGAGGATGTGGAACTGGTTCTCGATCCAGAGAGACCCGCCGCGGATGCGGCCGCCGGTCGGCCGGAGGAGATGTTGGACATCGAGGCGTTTTTGACCGGCGATTCAGACGATTCGAATGCGGCCGATGACGGGGGCGACGACCTGGACCAGGCGGTGGAAAAGTCCCCCGGGGACTCGACCGATTTGGAGATCGAATTCGAACCGACGGCGGAGGCGGAGGCCGCGGCGGCTTCAATCGCGGCCCGGGCCACCACGGCCGTCGGTGCGGCTGCGACGACCTCAGGCGCTGATGAAGTTGCGATGGAAGAGGGGGCTGCAGCCGAGATGACCGGGGCAACCGACGTGATGGAGGCCGAACCCGTGGAGGCGGCCCCAGCCGTTTTCAGGAAGCCCCAAATCGAGGCAGGGCGGCGTTCCGGGGGGCTGCTGAAAGCGCTGGGGGGGATCGTGCTGGTGCTCGTGCTGGCGTTGGTCGCATTAGTGGTGCCTCGCAGTCTTGGCATCCATATCCCTTATTTGACGGACACCGAGATTCCGGTTCTGAGCGAGATCGACCTCGAGCTGCCGTTCATCGGAAATGTCGGGAAACTGTTCAAGGTCGAAGCCGCGGACCCCGTCGGCCGTCTCAAGCTCCTGCCGGATGCAGGCAGCGTGACGGCGGAGTTTGTCGAAAACCCCGTTGCCGGAAGGCTCTTGGTGGTCAAGGGCAAGGTTCGCAACGCCTACGATCATCCCCGCAGTGCCATCCGGGTTTCCACCACGCTGATCGCCAAGGGCGGGACCCCGATCCGGACCGCCACCGTCTACGCCGGCAATGTGCTCTCCGGCAATGAACTCTCCGCGCTGGAGGCCAATGCCATTCAGGCGCGGCTGCAGATCAGCACCGGCACCGCCAACAGCAACGTCAATGTCAAACCCGGCAGCAGCCTGCCGTTCATGGCGGTGTTCGACCAGTTGCCCGGCAACATCGACGAATACAGCGTGGAGGTGGTCGACTCGAAGAAGTAACCGCCGCGCGCATCATCCAAAGGCGGCTGCGCCGGGCCTCCGCCCGGTGGCGCCGCCTTTTTTGTTGACAATTGAGCCCTGTTCAAGCATAAAAACCGATGCTGGCGATGTAGCTCAGTTGGTCAGAGCATGCGGCTCATATCCGCAGTGTCCGGGGTTCAAATCCCTGCATCGCCACCACCGACTTCAGAACCTGCTGATCCGTCAGCAGGTTTTCTTTTTTAGGCCCCAAGACTCAATCCCACCACGTACACATATCACTGACGCACAATCGGAATGGGTTTTGAATGTTCGAGGGATTTCGTCAGGATGCAGGGGAGCCAGAGAGCCATTCACCCGCAAGGGCTTGTCTGCAGGCCTCACCCCCAGAAGGCCCCATGCGGGTCGCTCTTGATCTCATCAACCAGGGACTGCAGATTGTTGGTGGGGTCTATGCCGGCATATTTCTCCCACTTGCCTGAGGCCCTCATCCAGTAGAGTTGCCACTTGACCGTGTCGGGATTGTAGTTGAGTCGGGCAATGGGAGTCTCTGTCCACTCACTGCTTTTCATGTAGTGGGGTCTGGTTTCGATGATTTTCACATCGTACCCCCGGACCTCATGGAAGACCTTGATCTGACTTCTCAGGTGATCAGGAACCCGTTGTTCACAGAATCCCCCTACGATCTTCCTGATTCTCATCTTTTCGATATCGTTGAAAGGCATGGCATGGCTCCTGGTGGCTGCTCCGCAGGCAAGTGCCGTTAAGACCGCCATCGTCATCTCGGAAAGCTGGGTGACGGGATCCTAAACAATACTTCTTTTGGGCGTTCTCCTCGGGTTTGACACGCTGCCTCAACGTCCGCAAAGGGTGGGAGAGGCTCTGGGCAACCAAACTGTCAGTGAGGCAGATGGTTCACCATGCTACCATTACAGATCGAGCTGTAAAAGTCCAGCAGGATGACCAGACCGGCAGGTATGAGTTTCAATGCCGTGTCCTACCGGTCGATACCCGATAACCCTCAAGTTTCTTGACAGATTGTTTCTGTCCGTAATATGGTCCCCCAACTCTTCCCGCATAGTCCGAGGATCCAATCAGATCCACTGGCGATGCTCTGAATGTGGGGATGAGGGTGTGGTGACGGGATGGAGAGGGGTGATCTGGGATGTGTCAGGTTCCCAGTCGGACTCTTAAAACTGACGTGGAGGAATAGGATGGCAGCTACAAAAGAGAGCATTGCCGAAGCCATTGCCGAGCAGGTTGGTTTCAGGAGGAGCCAGTCAGTCGCCATAGTGGAGACTCTGATCGAACTCATCAAAAAGACCCTGGGTTCCGGCGACGATCTTCTTGTCAGCGGGTTCGGGAAATTCTGTGTCAAGGAGAAAAAGGAACGAAAGGGCAGAAATCCAGCGAACGGGAATGACCTGATGCTGAGACCGAGAAAAGTTGTGACGTTCAAGTGGTCGGGGAAGCTGAGGAAGAAAGTCGACCGGTAACAAGTTCGTTCAGGAGGCAGGGGGTATGTCAACAGACTACGGCAAGGTCGTTGTGACAGACATCAAGATCCCATTCGGGTCGATGGTCGTTCTCATGGTCAAGTGGGCAGTGGGGGGTGTCAAGTTAACTGTGTAACTGGTATTCATACCGGCACCCTGTCCCCGAACAGGATGACGAACTGATTGAGGGCGGCTCTCCAATCCCGAATCGGCATCGTCCATTTCTTCGCCACCCGTTGGATCGCCAAGTAGA
>JBGSTS010000276.1:0-4731 GCA_041736435.1 Desulfobacterales bacterium
CGGTCCTGCGCGATGTGCGGACGGCACCGGCGCCGGAAATCGCTGCGGACAAACCGGCAGAGGCCACGGCGATGGCGAAGCATCGCGAGGCCGCCGGGGCGGCCGTCAAGGGCGATGTGGTCGAACAGATCGTGCAGCGGTCGGTCGTGCACCTTAAAACAGCTCAAGGCGAGGCGCGGATCGATCTCAAGCCGGAGTTCCTTGGCCAGGTGCGCATGCAAATCGTGACCGACAGCCAGCAGGTGACCGTGCGCATCGTGACGGAACTTCCGATGGTGCGGGATCTGATCGAGCAGAATTTAGACCAGCTCAAATCAGACCTCCGGCAGCAGGGGCTGCAGGTGGAGCGGGTGGAAGTGTCGGTCGCCGATGATCCCCGTCGCGATGCGGGCCGGCACGGTAGGGCGGGAAGGGGCCGGAACGGCCATGGGTCGAATGAGGTCGACGCCCCGGCGGTCGGCTCGGTCGAGCAGCGGGCGCAAGCGCTCTCGGCTTACTGGAGTTCGGGCGACAGGACCACCATCAACATGTTCGCATAACCCGTCGCCAGCTGCCGACCGGCAGCGGCGGACGGATCGGGAAAGTGAGACTCCTATGGCGATCGATGCGATTTCACAGGCGGCGGCAGGCGGAGTGCCCGGTACCACCGGGGCCACCCAGAGCATGGGCAAAGACGCCTTTTTGAAGCTCTTGATCACCCAGCTTCAACACCAGGACCCGCTCAATCCGGCCGACAGCACGGAGTTCACCGCCCAGCTTGCCCAGTTCAGCTCGCTGGAGCAGCTGAGCAACATCAACACCAACCTGAATGCGCTCCAGCTCTACCAAGCCTCGATCAACAATGCTCAGGCCGTCGGTTTCATCGGTAAGGAGATTCTCGCCAACGGCAATTCGATCGAAAAGACCGCCGGTCGGGCGGCCACCTGTGAGTTTGAACTTCCGGCCGAGGCCAAACGCGTGGTGGTAACGATCTACGACGCTGCGGGCGGTTTCGTGAAGGACATCGACCTCAGCGGTCAGTTCAGCGGCCGCCAGTCCGTGGCCTGGGACGGCACCGACCGCAACGGCGCCCCGGTTGCGGACGGGGCCTATAGCTTCGAAGTCCAAGCGGAGGGCGCCAATGGGATTGCGCTCAGTGTGTCGCCCCGGTCGCGGGGGGTCGTCACGGGCGTCGTTTTCGAAGACGGGATCACCTATCTCATCACTGGTCAAAACCGGTTTGCGATCGGCGATGTGCTCCAGGTCGGCCTGGCGCCGTCGCCGACCGCTGCATCTTAACGATCAACCCCATCTACATTAATGGAGGAACTCTGACATGATCGCTTCACTGTATGCAGGCATCTCAGGCCTCAGCGCCAACGCCACGGCCATGACGGTCATCGGCGACAACATCGCCAACGTGAACACGACCGCCTTCAAGAGCAACCGCTCCCACTTCGCCAACATCCTGAGCACCTCCCTGGGGGGCCAGTCCTCCACCGGCAACGTCGGCCGGGGGGTCGAATTCTGGGGGGTCAACGCCCAGTGGACCCAGGGCTCGATCGAAAACTCATCGAGCGCCACGGACTTAGCGATCAACGGGAAGGGCTTTTTCATCGTCCAGGACGGCAGCGGTTCGAATTTCTACTCTCGCGCCGGCAATTTCCAGTTCGACAAGAACGGCTACCTCGTTAACCCCGACGGTATGAGGCTCCAGGGCTACCAGGTCGACAGCGGCGGGAACATCGGCAGCATCTCGAGCATTTACATCCCCGGCGAGCGCATTTCCGCACCCTCGCCCACCACCGAGTTCAATTTCGACATCAATCTGAGCGCCCAGGCCGAAGTGGCCGGGACCTACACCACCTCCCAGACCGTATACGACAGCCTTGGGAACCCCATCCCCGTGACCTTCACCTTCACCAAGACCGATGTCGACACCTGGTCGGTGGAGGGGTCAATTCCCACGACGACGGGCGGAACCTCGCCCGTCAATTTCATCGCCGCCGGCACGGACAGTTTCGACATTACCTTCGATGCGGATGGCAGAATGGAAGCCCCTGCAGACGATATCGACGTCATTCTGACCCTGGACAATGGTGCCACCACCCCGCTGACGATGACCTGGGACATGTACGACGACGCCACCGGTACCAGCCTGGGTGATGTTACCGGCTTCGCCTCGGCTTCCGGCACCACCTTCCAGTACCAGGACGGTTACCCGGCCGGCACCCTGCGCAGCATCGCCGTGAGCGAGGAGGGCATCGTCACCGCCACCTACTCCAACGGCGAGATGACCCCCATGTTCCAGCTGGCCCTGGCGGATTTCCCCAGCTACGACGGGCTGACCAAGATGGGCCGCAACCTCTACGCCGAGTCGCTCGCCTCCGGTCAGCCGCTGCCCGGCACCGCAGGGACCGGACGGCTGGGCAACATCTCCCCGAGCAGCCTCGAGATGTCCAACGTGGACCTTGCAGAGGAGTTTGTTAAGATGATTACCACCCAGCGTGCCTTTCAGGCCAACTCGCGCGTGATCACCTCCAGCGACGAGATCCTGCAGGAGCTGATCAACATCAAACGCTAAGCGTAACGTTGCCAGTGAAGGGCCTTCGCCATGATCAAGGTCACGCGTTTGAACAATTCCGTCTTGCAGATCAATGCCGAGAACATTCAGTCGGTTGAGGCCAACCCCGACACCGTGATCACCTTCATCAACCGCGACCGGCTCCTGGTGAAGGAGCCGGTGGAGGAGGTGGCCCAGCGGATCGTGCAGTACCGCCGCATCCTGATGGCCCAGCCGGAGCATGGCGGACCCGCCGCCGGCGGATGGCTGCCGGCGGCCTGATTCCGCGCAAAACACCCGCCACTGAACGTCAAGGCCTTGACTGGATGCGGTCAAGTCCCACCTCAACTTTCCCCCGGTTGCTTCCGGCAGCCGGCTCCGGCAGATCTCTTCCCCGGGGCACCCTGCCCGGCCGCGGATAGCGGGCGCACGCGCCCCGTTCCATTTTCCGCCCTTTTTTCGGGCGGTCTCCCTATGGGTCGGCCTTGCGATCGTTTTTCCATGGCATGTTCCTTGCTTTGAGTGTGATGGATCGGGACGGGTGCGCCGGCCTGTTGCGGCGGATGACCTCTCCCCCTGCCGGCGTTCGACCCGGCGACCCACTCTGACCACTGCAAAGGGAGCCACGAGCCATGTCCACTAAACTGCCGGTGATCCTCTTGGGGGTGGTCCTCCTGCTGATGCTCGGCATGGGGGGCGGCCTGTTCATGATCTGGAGCCAGCTTTCCACCATGAGCACGCTCGCGGCCCGCGACGGGGGCGGTGAGTCGGCCTCGGGCGTGCCCAAGCCTGAAGAGGTCAAACCCGTCCTCTCGCTGGACACCTTTATTGTGAACCTGGCCGACCCCGGCGGGAACCGCTATCTGAGGGTGACCATGGACCTGGAGACAGGGGGCAAGGCGGCGGCCGATGAGATCGGCAAGCGCGTGCCCCAGCTGCGGGATGCAGTGCTCATGATCCTGCCGACCAAGCGCTTTGCCGATATCAGCACGTTGGAGGGCAAGACCGCCCTGCGGGAGGAGATCGTCAACGCCCTGAACGGGATGTTGGGGTCCCCTGCGATCTCGCGGATCTTTTTCAAAGAATTCGTCATCCAGTGACAGACCGACCATGCCCGACCAGATTCTGACCCAGGAGGAAATCGATGCCCTGCTGTCTGCCATGGGCCGCGGCGACGTGGACCTCGAGCAGAACAAAGGGGCCGCGGAGGCTGCACCCTACAACCTTACCTCGCAGAACATCATGCTGCGGGACCAGTTCAGCGCCTTGGGGGAGGTCTATGACAAGTTTGCCGCCCTCATGAACACCTCGCTGTCCGCTATGCTGCAGCGCTCGATCGAGGTGGTTTTCGCCTCCACCGAAATGGTCAAGTACCAGGAGTGCATCAGCGCCTACTCCAGCCCGACAAGCTTCGTCATCTTCACCATGGAACCGCTGATCGGCTCGGCGCTGCTGGCGATTGAGCCGGGGCTGGTGTTCTCGCTCATCGACTGCATGTTCGGCGGCCGGGGTAAACCGGTCAGCCGCATCCGCGAGTTCACGTTGCTGGAGCAGCGCATGATCACCCGGCTCGCCATGGAAATACTCGCCCAGCTGCAAAAGGCCTGGCAGATTGTCCAGCCTGTGAAGATCGCCATCCGCAAGATGGAGACCAAGCCGGAGTACGTGCACCTGATGTCGCCCCACGACATGATGGTGGTGATCGTGTTCTCGGTGAAAGGCAAGGAGTTTTCGGGCAACATCCAGTTTTGCATCTCCAATTTAATGCTCGAGCCGATCAAGGAGAAGCTCTCCTCGAAGTACCTGCGCGAGAAGGACATCGAAAACACCTGGAGCCGGCAATTGCAGCGGCTGCTGCTGGACACCCCGGTCACGCTTATTGCCGAGCTCGGCTGCACCCGCCGGACGATCGGAGAGATTTTGAACCTGCAGGTCGACGATGTGATTGCACTGCCGACCGGACCCGACGACCAGATCGTCGTGGCGGTCGAACGCGTACCCAAGTTTTTGGCCTACCCCGGCGCGATCAAGGGCAGCCGGGCCATTGAAATTGCCGCAGTACACAACCGAGACGGAGGCAGTGTCTGAACATGGCCACACCAGCCGAACGACCGCCCGGGACAACCGCCGAGCCCGGCCGCAGAACCGAGGCGCCGGCCGGCGGAAGCACTCCGCCGGCGGCCGCTGCC
>JBGSTS010000289.1:0-3148 GCA_041736435.1 Desulfobacterales bacterium
CGGCCCTGGTCATCGGCGTCGGGGTCACGCAGGCCCGGCTCGGGCCCCTGCACCTGGCAACGGCGCAGACCGTGCGGTCGCTCATGCGGGAGACCCTGCGCCTGCTGAGAAAAGCGTGCCCGGACGTTCCGGAGGTCAGGATCGGCGAGCAGCGCGTCATCCACGAATACTTCGGCGGCGAATACGGCCTGCCCACCGCAGCCGGGATCGATGCCATGCGGCTGTTCCGGGAGAAAGAGGGGATCAAGCTCGAGCCCACGTACACCGCGAAGGCGTGCGCCTGCCTCCTCGATTTCATCAGGGAGCCGTCCTGCGCGGATGATGCGGTGCTTTACTGGCATACATACAACTCGGCGGACCTTTCGAAGGACGCCGCGTCGGTGGACTACCGCGAGCTCCCGCCCGTGTTCCACAGGTTCTTCCAGGGCGAGCCGGTCGCCTGACGCCGCGCCCGCAGGAGCGGCAGTGAAGCTAACATTCAGGGGTGAGAGATGGACGGGACCGTGCGAAACAACATCAGGCCGGGCATGAGGGTCAGGGTCGTCATGAAGCAGGACCAGCGCACCGGCGCCCTGACCGAGGGGACCGTGAAAGACCTGCTGACCGGTTCAGCCGTGCACCCGCGCGGGATCAAGGTCCGTCTGGCAGACGGACGGGTGGGGCGCGTTAAGGAGATCATCGGGCTGGAGTGAAAGCTCCTCCAGGCTCATTTTTATTGCGACAGGGCAATTTCCATCCTCACTTCCACCGAGTGTTCTCTCCGATCGTCAACAAGGCGGATGGCGGTGTCGTTTGATTCAACGCCATCCAGGGTCATGCCCGTACCGCCGCCTGCCGGGATTCGCAGTATGGTGATGTGGTAGATCGTCTCCCGGTACCGGTAATGCACCCTGAAACTGTCCCAGTCATCGGGAAGGCATGGTTTGAAATGCAGTGTGTCCGTTTCAAGCCCGAGCCCCAGGAGTGATTCCACGATGAGCCGGTACATCCAGCCGGCCGATCCCGTGTACCAGGTCCATCCGCCGCGGCCGGTATGGGGGGGAAGCGCGTACACGTCGGCCGCTATCACATACGGCTCCACCTTGTAGACGGCGACCCCCTGCGGTGTCATGGCGTGGTTCACCGGGTTCATCATTGTTGTCAGCTCCCAGGCGCGCCGGCTGTCGCCCGATCTGGCAAAGGCCATGGCCGTCCATATCGCCGCATGGGTGTACTGTCCGCCGTTCTCCCTCACGCCGGGGACATACCCCTTGATGTAGCCCGGGTTCAAATCCGATGCGCCCAGCGGCGGGTCCAGGAGCTGTATCAGCGAGTGTTCTTTACGGACAAGGCGTTCGTACACGGCATCCATGGCCATGCGCGAGCGGGCGGCATCCCCGGCCCCGGATAAAACTGCCCAGCTTTGC
Organism: Desulfobacterales bacterium; assembly: GCA_041736435.1. Lineage (GTDB taxonomy): Bacteria > Desulfobacterota > Desulfobacteria > Desulfobacterales > SpSt-501 > SpSt-501. Next base: position 1,407 of record JBGSTS010000289.1, read on the forward strand.
GCGACCGAATCGATCTGGCATTCGGGATTGGTCGCGGAGCCCAGAGGTGACCCGTCGTCGAAAAAGGCGCGGCTATACCATCCGCCGTCCCAGGCGTTTTGCTCGATGTTCCGGCTCAGCATGGTTGCCTCCTCCCGGCAATGTTCTGCGAACGCCATGTCGTCCTTCGCCTGCGCGATTGCGGAGAACCCGGTGAGCACCTCGTAAAAAAAGAATCCCAGCCATACGCTTTCGCCTTTCCCCAGCTCGCCGACAGTATTCATGCCATCGTTCCAGTCGCCCGAACCCATGAGCGGCAGACCATGTACGCCATACCGTTCGCCTCTCCTGATGGCCCGCACGCAGTGATCATAAAGACCGGCCGTTTGCCGCGAGCGGTTCGGAAGATCGTAATAGGAGTCTTCATCCTCGTTGACTTCTCGACCCTCGAGATAGGCGACCGTTTCATCCAGCACGCCGGTGTCACCGGTGGATAGGACGTACCGGGTGGTCGCCAGCGGCAGCCAGAGAAAGTCGTCGGAACAATGCGTGCGCACGCCCCTGCCCGTGGGAGGATGCCACCAGTGCTGGACGTCGCCCTCCGTGAACTGGCGGGAGGCGCACAATAAAAGGTGTTCGCGGGCAAGGCGCGGCTCCGCATGAATGAGCGCCATGATGTCCTGCAGCTGGTCACGGAAACCGTAGGCGCCGCCGGACTGGTAATACCCGCTCCGGGCCCACATGCGGCAGGCGAGTGTCTGGTAGAGAAGCCAGCCATTGGCCATGATATTCAGCGATCGGTCGGGCGTTTCCACCTGCACCGCGCCCAGGGTGTGGCTCCAGTATTGCCATACCGTCTCGAGGGCGCCTTTCGCTGCATAGGATCCGCGGAACCGGCCCACCAGGCCGGCGGCGTCATTGACGTCCCGGCCGGCGCCGAGTCTGAAGATGATCTCGCGCTCCTGTCCCTCGGCCAGGTCGAAGGGAACCTGTATCGCGGCGCAGGGATCCATCGCGGCGCCCACCCTGCCGGAAAGCCCCACCCTGTTCATGGCGGCGGGGTTGCGAAGGGAGCCGTTGCGGCCGATGAACTCGGTGCGGTCCCCGCTCAGGGTCCGCGTTATTTCATCCGTGTCGAAGAAGGCGACCCGGCCCGCGAAATCCATGCTGTAACCGTTCCGCGCGAACAGGGCGCCGCTCGCCGGGTCAAGCTCCGTAACCACGTGCATTGCCGATTTCGAACGCAGGTCTCCCAGCACCCATTCGGCGTATCCGGTGACCGATAGACGGCGCGGCCGGCCGGAGATGTTGGATATTTTTATAACCGTGAACTTTACGCTTGCGTCCAGGGCCACGTACACCCACGCCTCCGACCTGATGCCGCGCTCGGTATGCTCGAATACGCTGTAGCCGAATCCGTGCCGGGTCACATACGGCGTCATTCCCCGGCTCGGAAGCGGCATGGGAGACCAGTAGTGGCCGCGCTCTTCATCGCGGATGTAAAAGGCCTCCCCGCTTGAATCGCTTACCGGGTCGTTGTGCCATGGCGTGAGGCGGAATTCGTGGGCGTTTTCCGCCCAGGTGTAGGCATGGCCGCTTTCAGAGACGACCGTTCCGAAATGCGGGTTCGCCAGGACATTTACCCATGGCGCCGGGGTCACCTGTCCGTGGGCGGTCGTTGTTATGTATTCCCGCCCGTCGGGGGTGAATCCGCCGTACCCGTTGAAGAACGTGAGATCGGGGCGGGGCAGTGCGGCCTCCGC
>JBGSTS010000299.1:0-20188 GCA_041736435.1 Desulfobacterales bacterium
GGCGGGGTTTGTGGCCGTGCGCGGCCTGTGCAAGTCGTTTCGCAGCGGCGGTGCGGTCGTCCGCGTGCTGCAGGATCTGAAGCTGGACGTGCAGCCCGGAGAGACCATCGCCGTGATCGGGGCCTCCGGGATCGGCAAGTCCACCCTGCTGCACATCCTGGGGGCGCTGGACCGGCCGGACGCCGGACAAGTGCACTTCAAGGGCGAGAGCGTTTTCAACTGGCCGGATGTCCAGCTCGCGCGGTTCCGCAACCGGTCGATCGGCTTCGTCTTTCAGTTTCACCACCTGTTGCCCGAGTTCAGCACCCTGGAAAATTCCATGATGCCGGCGCTGATTCACGGCTGGAGCCGTGAGCGGTCCGCCCGGGCCGCGCGGGAGGTGTTGGTGCGGGTCGGGTTGCAGGAACGGCTGGACTACCGGGTGGGGAAGCTTTCGGGTGGGGAACAGCAGCGCGTGGCGCTGGCGCGGGCGCTGGTGCTGCGGCCGCCACTGCTGTTGGCCGATGAGCCCACTGGGAATCTGGACCGCAAAAACGGGGAACAGGTCCACCAGCTCCTGCTCGAGCTCAACCGGGAATTCGGTATGGCCCTCGTTGTGGTCACGCACAACCTGGAGCTGGCTGCACTCATGTCGCGGCGGGTGACGCTTCTGGAAGGCCGACTGGAACAGACGGCATGAACCGCGAAGCACAGGACGGGAACCACTCATGATGCATACCGGCACCTCTCGCATTCAACGGCAGGGTATCCACCCGACCGCACGCATGGCTCCCGTCTTGCGTTGGATGGTGCTTCTTGTGTCGGCGTTTGCGGTCTGCACGGTCATTGCTGCCGTCGACGCCGCGGCGCAGCCGGCGGCCGGCGTGCTCATCGTGCCGTTTGAAACCTACACCCAGCCGGATCTCGCTTACCTGAAAGGCGAAATTCCGCAGGTGCTCCAACAGCAGCTCACGCAGGAGGGGGCCAATGTCCAGGTGCTGGACTCCGTCACGGCAGCGGCCTGGGAGGCAGCGGCCCCCGACGATGCCGAGCTGGCCCGCCTGGCGGCGCAGACCGGCGCCGATTTCGTCGTCACCGGCAGTCTGACCTGGATCGGGCGGGAGTTCAGCCTCGATGCGCGGTTGACGGCAGCGGCCGGCGACCGTCCGCCGCGCTTCCTTTCGGCGGTCGGCCAGGGGGTGGAGAATCTTCCGAACGCCGTCAAGACCCTGGCCCAGGAGATCGGCCTGATTCTGTTTCAGCGGGAGAGGGTCCTGGAGGTGGTGGTCGAGGGCAGCCAGCGCATCGAGGCGGATGCGATCCGCCGCGTCATCCGAACCAAGCCCGGCGACGCCCTCCTGCCGAAAAACACGGGTGATGACCTTAAGGCCATCTACGGCATGGGCTACTTTGACGACATCCAGGTCGAATCCCGACCGGGGGCGAACGGCGTGGTTCTGGTGTTCAAGGTCACCGAAAAACCGACCGTGCGGTCCGTCGACGTATCTGGGGCTATCGTCATCGACGCGGAGGACCTCAAGAAAAGTCTCAGTTTGAAGAAGGGTGCCGTTCTCAACGACTTTACCATTCGCAACGATATGCGGCGAATCGAGGACATGTATCGGGAGAAGAATTATCACAACGTCCAGGTGACCCACACGATCACCGCTCAAAAAAACAACCAGGCCGATGTGGACTACAAGGTGGAGGAGGGCGACAAGCAGCTGATCAAGAAGATCACCTTCACCGGCAACACCGCCTTCAGCGACCGGAAGTTGAAGGGGCAGATGGACAGCTCCGAGAAGAGCATCCTCTCCTGGTTCACCTCGGCCGGCGACCTCAACCGCGAGCTGCTCAACCAGGATGCCGGGAAGCTGACCGCCTTCTACCAGAGCCAGGGCTATATTCGTGCGCGTGTCGGCGAGCCCCAGGTCGATTTCGAATCCGACGGCATCCTGGTCAGCTTCAAGATCAACGAGGGGTCGCGTTTTAAGGTCGGGAAGGTGGATTTCAGCGGCGATCTGATCCTGCCCAAGGATCAGCTGATGCAGAAAGTCAAGATCCGGCAGGAGCCCTATTTCAACCGCGAAACCCTGCGCCAGGATGTCATGCGCCTCACCGATTTGTATTCGGACGAGGGCTTCGCCTACGTGGACGTCGCCACCCGGGTGAACCAGAATGCCGACGACCTGGTGGCCGACATCGTGTTCGCCATCGATAAAGGCAAGCAGGTCTATTTCGAAAAAATCCAGATCGTGGGCAACACCAAGACCCGCGACAAGGTGATCCGCCGCGAGTTGAAGGTTCACGAGCAGGAGCTTTACGGCGGCCAGCGGCTGAAGCGCAGCATCCGCAACTTGAACCGCCTGGACTACTTTGAAAACGTCAAGGTGGACACCGTCAAGGGCAGCGCCGACGATAGAATGCGGGCGACGCTGGAGGTGACCGAGAAAAGCACGGGGGCGTTTACCATAGGGGCGGGCTACTCGACGGTGGAAAATGCGTTCCTGACGGGATCCATTGCCGAGCGCAACCTGTTCGGACGCGGCCAGACGCTAGCGCTGAGGGGTGTGTTGGGAGGCCAGACCCAGCGCTACACCCTGAGCTTTACGGAGCCATGGCTGTTTGATATACCCCTTTTGGCCGGGGCCGAACTCTACAAATGGGAGTATGAGTTTGACGATTACACCCGGGACAGCGTCGGCGGGAAATTGCGACTGGGCTATCCGCTTTACGAATACGTCCGCGGCAACGTCATCTACAACTTGGATTTCGCCCGTATCGGCAATGTGGATGACGACGCATCGACCTCGATCCAGCAGGACGAGGGCCATTATGTCAAGAGCAGCATCACGCTGCTGCCCCGCTACGACTCGCGGGACAGCCTGTTCAACGCCAAGGAGGGTTCGCTGCACAGCATCGAGTACGAGTTCGCCGGGCTGGGGGGCGACGTGGGGTTCAACAAGATCGTCGGCGACACGGGCTGGTACTTCCCCCTGTTCTGGAAATTCATCGGGGTGGCCCACGGCCGGGCCGGCTATGTCAAAGGCACGAGCGGCATGGAATTGCCGGATTTCGAGAAGTTCTACCTGGGCGGGATCAACACCGTGCGCGGCTTTCGGCGCGACGACCTTGCCCCTCAGCAGGGCGGCGGACCGGTCGGCGGGGATTATTTCCTGCAGAGCAATTTTGAACTCAAATTCCCGCTGGTAGAAGAGGCCGGTGTCTATGGGATTGTGTTTTTGGACTCCGGCATGGTCCGGCGGGAGGAAGACCCCTTCGATTTCGGCGAAATGCGCTACAGCGCCGGGCCGGAGATCCGTTGGCTTTCGCCCATCGGTCCGATCCGCGTCGCCTACGGGTTCATTCTCAACCCGCGCGACACGGACTCGGGCGCGGGCGCCTGGGAATTCTCCATGGCCTCCGCCTTCTGAAGGGGGCGTGTCCGCCGGGAATTACCGGTTTAACAAAAGTTCATCCTGAGAAAGGAATCCAACATCATGAGCATCTTCCGATTTGGGGTTGCGGTCTTGCTGACGCTGGGGGTCTGCCTGCCGATAAACTCGGCGTTCGGCGCCGATGCCGTCAAGATCGGCGTTGTCGATCTGCAGAAGGTCCTCGAGGTGTCCAACGCCGGCAAGGCCGCGCAGAGCGAACTTAAGGCCCAACGCGACAAGATGCAGACGGATTTAAAGCAGCGTGGGACCGAGATCCAGGAGATCGAGACCCGCATGAAGCGTGAGGCCATGGTCATGAGCAAGGAGGCCCGCGAGCAAAAAGAGCGTGAGCACCGGATCAAAGTCAGCGATTTTCAGGCCCTGCAGCGCAAGTATCAGAGCGATTTGCAGGACGTCGAGCGCAAGCTGATGGGCCAGCTTCAAGCGGAAATCAGCGGACTGGTCGGTGAGATGGCCAAGAAGGACGGATACACCATGATCATCAGCAACATCGGCGTGCTCTACTCGCAGCCGGCCGTCGACTTGACCGAACGCTTGATCCAGGAACTCAACGCCAAACCCGCCAAGAAACCCGCTCAATAGCTCCCCGGGGAGGAACGTCATGGACACCGTCCTGGACATTTTGGCCATAATGCAGCGCCTGCCCCATCGCTACCCCTTCCTGCTGGTGGATCGGGTGCTCCGGCTCGTTCCCGGAGAGCAGATTCTTGCGCTCAAGAACGTGACCATGAACGAACCCTTTTTCCAGGGGCATTTCCCGGCCAAGCCGGTCATGCCGGGTGTTTTGATCATCGAGGCCCTGGCCCAGGCCGGAGGCATCCTGGCGAGCGAAACCCGCACGCCGGAAAAACGGGGCGAGATCATCTACTTCATGGGGATGGACGCGGTGCGCTTCCGCAAGCCGGTTGTTCCCGGAGACCAGTTGATGTTGGAGGCCAAGGTGGTGAAAATGCGCTCACGGGTCGCCAAGATGGCCGGCCGGGCCCTCGTTGACGACCAACTGGTGGCGGAAGCCGAACTCATGGCCTCCTTCGGCGAGGGCGCCTGAGCCTCGACCGGCAGGCACCCGGCGGCCGGGGACCATTTCACCGGGTCGGCGTCTTCGGTCAGTGATACAATGGCGTGGTAACAAGATTCATCCACCCTCTTCGGGAGTGAGCTATGGCGATCAGCCCCGAGCTTCTGGAAATTCTCGCATGCCCGAAATGCAAGGGCGATATTCATCTCAACGCAGCGGGGGACGGCCTCACGTGCGATTGCTGCAAGCTGGTCTATGAGATCCGGGACGACATCCCCATCATGCTGATCGACGAGGCCCGGCCACTGGCGGACGCCTGACGCCGGCGCCGGAAGCGTGTCGGTATGAGCCGCCCCCTGCCCGCCTACCCCGCCAAGCTGGTCATCGGGATGCTGTTGAAAGAGCGGGCGGTGTTTGCGGAGCTTGCCGCACGGTTTGCCGACCGGTTCAGCCCGCCGGATCTGGTCAGCCCCTGGTTCCCGTTCGAGTATACCTCCTATTACGAGCAGGAGATGGGCGCCCCGCTCTGGCGTCGGGTGTTGGCTTTCTCCGGCTTGGTCGCGCAGGATGGCTTGGCGCAGATCAAACTGGAAACCAATGCGATAGAGCAAGACTATCGGACGGGAGGCCGGCGGCGGGTCAATATCGATCCCGGCTATTTGCTGCTGGAACGGTTTGTCCTGGCCACCGGAAAGAATTTCAGCCATCGCATCTACATTGGCCAGGGCATCTACGCCGATTTGACGCTGGTGTATCGGCACGGCGGTTATCATCCGCTGCCATGGACCTATCCGGATTATGCCGACGCGCCGCTGTCGGGCTTTTTAAAGTGTGTCCGCCGCAAGTACGCTGCGGACCTGGCAGCGGCTCGCGGGGACGCCCTGAGAGGACCATTATCGAGCCATGATTAAGAGCATGACCGGATTTGCCGCGGTTCGCCTCGCGGCCGAGGAGACCGCGGTCTCGATCGAAATCCGCACGGTCAACAGCCGGAGCCTCGACCTTTCCGTGAGGGTGTCGCCAAGCGACACCGGCCTCGAGGAGCGTGTTCGGGGCCTGATCTCGGGACGCCTGGCGCGGGGCCGAGTAGAGGTCAAGCTTCAGATCGGGCCCGCCCCGGGAGAGGCTGGTGCGGTCGATGTGGACCTGGTGCGGGCGCGGGCCGTCATGGCGGCGCTGACCCGGCTGCGGGAGGAGTTCGCGTTCAAGGCCGAGCCCTCGCTGGAGCTTCTGGTCGGCTGCGGCGGCGTGTTGCGCACCGCCGAGGCGGTGACCGACGTCGAACGCCTTTGGCCGGCCATCGAAATGGGCCTTGCGCGGGCGTTGGATGACGTGGAGGCCATGCGCCGGCGCGAAGGGGACCACCTGGCCCGGGATCTGCAGGCGCGACTGGCTCAGGTGGCCGTCGCGCTGAAGGAAATTGCAGCTCGCTCAGAGGGTCTGACGGTGCTCATTCAGCAGCGCCTCACCGAGCGCATGGCGCTGCTCACGCGCGGAGTGGTGGAAATCGATCCGACCCGGATGGCCCAGGAGGCTGCGTTTCTGGCGGACCGCGCCGACATCTCCGAGGAGATGGTGCGAGCCGAGAGTCATCTGCGCCAGTTCCGCGACACCATGGATGCGCCTGAGCCTGCCGGTCGCAAATTGAATTTTTTGCTCCAGGAGCTCAACCGGGAATTCAACACGATGGGCTCCAAGATCGGCGATGCCGATGCGGCCCACCGGGTGGTGGACGTGAAGTCCGAGATAGAGAAGATCCGCGAGCAGGTTCAGAACATCGAGTGAGGGGACGAGGGGTGCGCGGTTTGCCTGCGCGGAGGCTCCGGGCGCCCATGACGGAGGAGAGATGGATCAGGCGTTGCTCAACATCGGTTTCGGCAGCACGGTGGTCTCCGAGCGAGTCGTGGCGATCGTGTCGCCGAACTCCGCACCGATGAAGCGGCTCAAGGACGATGCGCGCGAGGAGCGCCGCTTGATCGACGCCACCCACGGACGCCGCACCCGTTCCATCATCATCCTGGACAGCAACCACGTCGTGCTCTCCGCCATTCAGGCCGAAACGATCTCCCAGCGCTTTTCCCAGTTAAAGGATGACGCCGACTAGCCATGCATACCTATCACTCCGGTACCGAATCATGTTCAAATCGGAACCAGTCCGTTGCGGCCGTGCCCCCCGCCGGGCACTCCCAGCGCTGCGGGGGTTGATGCGGCGTGTTGCGGAAGACAGTCATCAGCCGGCAGCCGGTTGTTCCGGAGGCGCATGCCATCCCGCCGCGGCCTGATCTTCATCCTCTCCGCCCCCTCCGGCGCCGGCAAGACCACCCTGCGGCAGGCCGTGCTGGACGTGTTTGCGGACATCCACTACTCGGTCTCCTTCACCACCCGCGCCCTGCGGGCGGGCGAGGAAGACGGCCGCGATTATGTCGTTGTCTCCGTCGAGGAATTCGAAGCCGGGATCCGCGCGGGCCGCTGGGCGGAATGGGCGCGGGTCCATGGCAACTATTACGGCACCAGCGCCGAGGTGCTGGAACGGGCCCTTTCCGCCGGCCGGGACATCCTGCTCGAGATCGATGTCCAGGGTGCTCGCCAGATCTGCGCGCGCTTTCCCGGAAGCGTCACGATTTTCATCCTGCCGCCCTCCCTGGACGAGCTGCGGCGGCGGCTGGAATCCCGGGGCTCCGATCGCCCCGAATCCATCGCCCGGCGCCTGGAAACTGCATCGGTTGAAATGGCGCAAACGGGGTTCTATCGCCATGTCATTCTGAACGATGATCTGCCGGCGGCTGTTCATGAGCTGATTGAGGTCATGCGCTCCTACCGGAGGCAGGCCTGATCGATGCAGGCGCGAGGGGCTGCGTGAAGACCGAGGTGTTATATGGCATCCACCCGGTGGTAGAGGCCTTGAGGGCCGGGCGACGACGCATTTTCGAAATCTGGTTGACACCGGGAAGCCATTTGCCCCGCGCCGATGCCGTGCGGCAGGCCGCCGCAGCCCGCGGCCTTCCGGTGAAGGAGCTGCCCGGCGGTCAGCTTGCCGCCCTGGCGGGAACGGAATCGCACCAGGGGGTCGCGGCCAGGGTCTCCGCCTTCGTCGGCGAGGAGCTCTCCGCCGTGATCGGACCCGGGGGCGAGGTCGGCCTGGATTTGATCCTGGCGCTCGATCTGGTCCAGGACCCGCACAACCTGGGTGCCATCCTGAGAACGGCCCTGTGCGCCGGTGTGCAGGCGGTATTTGTGCCCCGGGACCGTGCGGCGCCGCCGACCCCGGCGGTCTCCCGAATTTCGGCCGGGGCGCTCGAGCACACCCGACTCGTTCAGGTGACGAACCTGGTCCGGAGCCTCGAGCACGCCAAGGAGCATGGCTTTTGGGTGGCCGGGCTGGATCCGGACGCACGGCAACCCTTGTTTTCGATGGACGGGTCGCTCCCTTTAGTGGTGGTGGTGGGCGGTGAGGGGCGGGGGATCCGGCCGCTGGTGCGCAAGACCTGCGACATCCTGGTTGCGATTCCGCAGGCCGGACCGCTGGATTCGCTCAACGCGTCGGTGGCCGCTGCCGTTGCGCTCTACGAGATCGTTCGCCAGCGCCGGGCGGACGCTCGACCGCCGGGGAGACCGGGTGCACACGGGCGCAGGTGAACACGGCCGAGCGGCCGGCTGGGTGGCGACCCTTTTGGAGACATGCCGGCAGGCGCTGTTTCCGCCCCGCTGCCTGTCCTGCCGCGTGTTTTTGGAGAACGATCCTGCGGGGATCCCGCCCGCCGAGGGGCTGTGGCCCCAGGCCATGGCATTGCTGCGGCCCTATTTCTGTGATGAGTGTCTTCAGGCCCTCATGCCCCTGGTGCAACCGCTGTGCGCCTGCTGCGGCACGATGGTGAGCGGCGGCGACGGTCCGGAGCCGCTGTGTGCTCACTGCCGGGATCAGCGACCGGCGTTTGACCAGGCGCGCGCCGCTTTTGCCTACCAGGGGTCGCTGCGCGAGGTGGTGCACTGTCTGAAATACCGCGGCAAAACCCAGTTGGCGCAGCCGCTGGGGTGGCTGATGCACGCGGTGTATCGCCACTGCTGGCAGCCGCCGTCCGTGGATCTGATCCTGCCCGTGCCTCTGCACCGGCGACGGCTCCGGGAGCGGGGGTTCAATCAGGCGCTGCTTCTGATTTGCCGCTGGCCGAGGGTCGCCGGTGAGCCCCGGGTGCCGGTGGATGGCGGTGTGCTGGTGCGTACCCGGGCCACCGCACCACAGGCCGGCCTGGATCGCAGGGCGCGGCGGTCCAATATTGCGGGTGCGTTCGTTGTGCAGCGGCCCGAGCGAGTGGACGGCCGGCGGCTGCTGCTGGTGGATGACGTCATCACCACGGGCGCGACCGTCGGGGAGTGCGCCCGGGTTCTCAAGCAGAGCGGGGCGGAACGGGTGGACGTGCTGGCCCTGGCACGGGTGATTTGATGGCGGTGGGCAACGACTCCGGACATTCTGGTCCAGGGCGGCGACGGGGCCGATGCGGTCAACCGTTATGGGGGCTGGGTACTGCGCAAAGGGGTGGACACGAGCGGGATCATCGCGCGCATCCTGCAACGGTGCCGGGGGCCGGAGGGGCGCTGACATGATTTTCCGCAATGAAAACGGTTTGGGGTATTACCAGTTCGAGCATCTTGCCGCCTGTGCGGAGATCCGCCACGCGGTCTTTCCGCGCACGGTCGGCTGCAGCCGGGCGCCCTTCCATCGCTTGAACGTCAGCCTGTCGGTGGGAGACGACCCGGCGGATGTCCACGGCAACCGCGACCGCGTGCGCCGCTGCCTGCAGGCGGCCGAGGTGATCTACGCGCACCAGGTCCACGGGGACGGCGTGCTCGTGATCGATGATCTCGCCGGATTGCCGGCTCCGCTGGTGGGCGACGCGCTGGTGAGCGGGCTTCCTGGAAAGGCGCTGGCGGTCCAGGTCGCCGACTGCCAGGCGATCCTGTTCTATGACCCGCAGCGCCGCATTGTGGCCAATGCCCACTGCGGCTGGCGGGGAAGCCTGGCCGGCGTGGCGCTCCGCACGCTCCAGGTCATGGGGGCCCGGTTCGGGTCCTCGGCCCGGGATGTCCTGGTCGGCGTCGGCCCGTCGCTCGGGCCCTGCTGCGCCGAGTTCGTCAATTACCGCAGCGAGATCCCGCCGGCGCTGTGGGGCTATCGCTGCGGTTCGGTTCATTTCGATTTCTGGGCGATCACGCGCGATCAGCTGATCGGGGCGGGTGTCCCGGCCGCACACATCGAAAACAGCGGGATGTGCACCAAGTGCCGCACCGACCGGTTCTTCTCATACCGCAGGGAATCGAAAACCGGCCGCTTTCCGGCGGTCATCGGCCTGCGTCTTGAACCGTGCGTTCCATGAGGCTGCCATAGGGATGTGGTCCCATTTACTTATAAATTTAAAGGCGTTGGATAGATACGCGGGGTGCTGCGCATGATCCAGATGCTTGCCACCGTGATCGGCAACGAGATGATCGCCCCAGCCTATGGGCGTGTGGCCCTGTCCTGCGGTGTAGGCGTAGCCAAGGCCCAGCCGGGGCAGTTCGTCATGCTCGGGTTTCCCGAGGCCATCGACCCGCTCTTGCGCCGTCCGTTTTCGATCCACCGGCTCATCGCCGGCGAAAACGGTGATCCGGTGCTCGAGGTGCTCTACAAGGTCGTGGGGAAAGCAACCCGGCGCCTTTCCCAAGTCCCGGCAGGGGGGAGGCTGAGCCTGCTCGGGCCGCTCGGGCGCGGGTTCCAGGTGCCGGCCGGGATCGGGCGCCTGTATTGTGTCGCCGGCGGATTCGGGGTGGCCCCCTTTGTCTTTCTGGCGGAATGGCTGCAGCGGCGGCCCTCGCCACCGGTCGAGCTGCAGATGTTTATGGGGGGGCGGGGGCGGGAGGATTTGCTGTGCACCGCGGATTTCGAGCGTCTCGGTGTTCCCGTCCGCTTGACCACCGATGACGGCAGCTGCGGCGACCAGTGCCGGGTGACCGACCCGTTTGCGGAAGCAATGGAGCAGCGCGCTCCGGAGCTGGTTCTGGCCTGCGGACCGAAAGCCATGCTGGCGTGTGTGCTCGGGATCGTTCGAGCGCGTCGGGTCCCCTGTCAGGTGTCCGTTGAGGCCATGATGGCCTGCGGCATGGGTGCCTGCCTGGGGTGTGCCGTCGAGGGTCGGCGGGACCCGGCGCGCTACCTGCATGCCTGCATCGACGGCCCGGTGTTCGATGCCGAGGCCATCGAGCTCGGGTGAGCGTGGTCGGGCGTTTTGCGTGGAAATTTACCGTTGACTTGGATGGGGGCCTGTGGTAGGTGCAAACGTCCCGATGGGGCGTCGCCCCGCAGCGCGGACCGGTCATTTCAAATGAATCAACCCAGCAGACGGCCGTGGCGGGAGCTGGCGTTCTACAGCAGCCTGGGCTTCAGCGTGGCCCTGTCCATTTTCATCGGTTTGGGGGTCGGGGTATACTTAGACCGACGGTTCGGCACCTCGCCGTGGGGGACCTTCATTTTCCTGGCGTTGGGGATTGCCGCCGCGTTCCGGAACATCGGGCTGGCGATCCGCAAGAGCCGCAAGCTATAGCGGGTCCCGGGCAGAGGGGTCTGCCTCGACATGGTGCAGATCGAGCAGCGCATACTGACGTTCGTCACCCGGGCCAATTGGGTGATCTTCGCGGCGGCTACGGCGGCGGGCGGGGTGCTGGCCCCCTTCGATTTTGCGTTGGGAATCTTCTGCGGCGGCCTGATCGTGACGATCAATTTTCACCTGCTGGCGCGAACCCTGAGGGGGGCGTTGACGCCCCCGCATCTGGCCTCGCACCATGTCGTTTTGGTAAAATATTACCTGCGCTTCGCTGTCAGCGGGTTTGTGATCTTTGTCTTGATCGCGGGACGCATGGTGAGTCCCGTGGGGCTTGTCATAGGGCTTTCGGTCGTGGTAGTGAGCATCATGTTGGCGACCGTGCGTGAGCTTAAAAAACTTATTTTCAAGGAGGCGGGTTAAGGATGGACCATCCCTTTTTGTTTCTGCCCAAGATCTTTGAATGGTTCGGCCTCGGGCATTTCGCTGCTGCCTACCCCCACGTGGTGTATTCCTGGCTTGTGCTCGTGGTGCTGATGGCCCTGGCCTATGTCGGAACGCGCAGCATCGCCCTGGTGCCGGGCAAGGGGCAGAATTTTTTCGAGGTGGTCATCTCCGGCATGGAGGAATTCATGGTGGGAGTTTCGGGCGAGGAGGGCCGACGCTTCTTTCCCCTGATCGCCACCTTGTTTCTCTACATCGTCACCTGCAACCTCATCGGGTTGATCCCCGGGTTCTTCCCGCCGACCGCCAGCATCAACACCACCTTGTCCTGCGCCCTGGTGACCGTCGTATTCACCCATGTCATCGGCATCATGTACCATGGGGCCAAATACATCAAGCACTTCCTCGGGCCGATCTGGTGGATGATTCCCATCATTTTCCCGATCGAAGTCATCGGCCATCTGGCGCGGATCATGTCCCTGTCCTTCCGTCTCTTCGGGAACATGATGGGCCATGAACTGGTCCTCATGATCCTCTTCATGCTGGCCGGCGCGTTCTTCGCCCCACTGCCCATCATGGCCATGGGCATCTTCGTGTCCTTTGTGCAGGCCTTCGTGTTCTTCCTCTTGGCCATCATGTATTTCAGCGGCGCCATGGAACACGCCCACTGATGCGGAGGGGGATTCGGTTTTCCTGACCCATGCGCGTTTAACGGGAGCTTGGAAGAAGCCCCATATCATACTCTCTTAAAGGAGGAAGACAAACGTATGGAAGCCAAAGCATTGGAGTTCTTCATCGCCTGTGTGACCGCCGCCGGGTTCGGAATCGCCATCGCCGCTTTCGGGTGCGGCATCGCGCAGGGCCTCGGCCTGAGAGCTGCCGTCGAAGGCATCGCCCGCAACCCGGAATCCTCCGGTAAAGTCACCGTGACCATGCTGATCGGCCTGGCCCTGATCGAGTCTCTGTGTATTTATGCCCTGGTCGTGTCCCTGATCCTTATCTTCGCCCATCCTCAGGCCACGGCCATCGCCCAGCTGTTCATGAAGTAAGCGGTGTTGTTTTTCGAATTCAAATGGGCCTGCGACCAGGTGGTCGCAGGCCTATTGATTTTCCGTGTCCGGCTGCCCCCCGCCAGCATGCCACCTCCAAACCGATCCGTATCAACGCGTGGCCCTTTATTTTAAAGAACCGCTCGCGCTAAAGAAAAGTGGAAAGGGACCGATATAGCAGAGGCAGCCGGTACTAGCACCGCACGGCAGGTGCCTGAGCGGGTGCAGCCTGCGCGGCCGGCCAAAGGGATGAAAATATGGACGAAAAGCAGATTCTGCAGCAGTTGGACCGAATCCGGGAAATCCCCACCCTGCCCACCATTGTGTTCGAGCTCAACAAGCTGCTTCAGGACCCGGACACATCGGTTGCGCGCATCAGCCAGACGATCGAGAAGGACCAGGCCATGGCCCTCAAGATCCTCAAGTTGGTGAATTCGGCCTTTTACGGATTCAAGCACAAGATCAGCGATGTGCGCAACGCCGTCATCATGCTCGGCTTCAACGCCGTCCGCAACGCCATCGTCTCGGTGTCGGTCATCGAGGCCTTCGGTTCCCACGGCCGGCTGAAAAACTTCGATATCAGCGACTTCTGGAAGCACTCGCTGGCCGTGGCGGTCACCAGCAAGAGCATCTCTCTGAAGACCCGCCGCAATTCCCCCGACAACTGCTTTGTGGGAGGCTTGCTGCACGATGTGGGCAAGGTCATCCTGGCCCAGTATTTCCCGGATCTTTTCGCAGCGGTCTGGAAGACCCTGCAGAGCGAGGGCGGCTCCTTCCAGGCGGCGGAGCAAAAAGTGTTGCCGGCACCGCACCCGGTGCTGGGGGCGCATCTGGCGTCCAAGTGGCAGTTGCCCCAGGGGTTGGTCGATGCCATCCGCTGGCATCACGACCATCAGCCGGAGTCCGCCAACGCCGATTTTATCCTGATCATCTATCTGGCCAACATCATCGTGAACAGCTACGATGAGAACCCGGAGTGCGTCATCGATCTTGGCGCCTTGCACCCGGAGGCCCGCAAATTTCTGATGAACAGCCTTCAGGACGTCGGCGACTGGTACGCGGGCATCGTCGAGGAGATCGAAGCGGCGCACGCGTTTTTCCTCGAAACCCGCTGACCCGGCCGATTCGGCCCCGGCACCCGGCGGCCGCGCTCGCTGTCGCCGGGAGAGGACCCACCTGTCAGCGCGCCCGCAGGGGCTTCAGGTATCGGCCGGTATAGGAGCCCGGGAGCCCGGCGATCTTCTCCGGCGAGCCGCAGCCGACAACGTTGCCCCCTTGCTGGCCCCCCTCCGGGCCGAGGTCGATCACGTGGTCGGCGCAGCGGATCACGTCCAGGTGGTGCTCGATCAACACCACCGAGTGGCCGGCATCGATCAGTTGATTCAGCACTTGCATCAATCGGCGGATATCCTCCGCATGCAGCCCCGTCGTCGGTTCGTCCAACACGAAGAGGGTGCGGCCGGCGCCCTTCTTGGCAAGCTCGCGGGAAAGTTTCACGCGCTGGGCCTCGCCGCCCGAGAGGGTGTTCGCCGGTTGGCCGAGTTGAATGTAGCCCAGCCCCACATCCGCCAGTGCCTGAAGTTTTTCGCGGATGGGGCCGATGCGGCCGAACAGCTCCAAGCCCTGGTCGACGGTGAGCTCCAGGACCTCCGCAATGCTTTTCCCCCGGTACTTGACCTCGAGCGTTTCGCGGTTGTAGCGGCGTCCGTGGCAACCATCGCAGGTGACATAGACGTCGGGCAGGAAGTGCATTTCAATGCGCAGGGTGCCGTCGCCGCGGCAGGCCTCGCAGCGCCCTCCTTTGATGTTGAAGCTGAATCGGCCCGCCCTGTACCCGCGTGCGCGGGCCTCCGGCGTGCGGGCAAACAGGTCGCGAATAAAGCTGAAACATCCGGTGTAGGTGCCCGGATTGGACCGCGGGGTCTGGCCGATGGGGGACTGGTCGATGTTGAGCACCCGGTCGAGGTGTTCGGCCCCGCGCAGGTTTCGACAGGCGCCCGCGGCTGCGGGGGAGCGGTGCAGCGCTCGCAGCAACGCCGGGTAGAGGGTCTCCGTGACCAGCGAGGACTTGCCCGAGCCGGAGACGCCGGTCACGCAGACAAGCCGCTCCAGGGGGAATTCCACGGTGATGTTTTTCAGGTTGTGGGTCGCAGCCCCTTCCAGCACCAGCTTCGGCCCGGAACTCGCGCGGCGCGCGGCCGGCACGCCGATATGCCGACGGCCGGAGAGGTATTTTCCGGTGAGCGAATCGGGGGAGTCGATCATCCGGGCCGGCGGGCCGGAAAACATCACGCGTCCACCCCGGGTCCCCGCCCCCGGCCCCAACTCCAGGACGTGGTCCGCGGCCCGAATGGTCGTCTCGTCATGTTCCACCACCAGCACGGTGTTCCCCAGATCCCGCAGCCGGTGCAGCATCTGGAGCAGGCGCTCGCCGTCGCGCGGGTGAAGCCCGATGCTGGGCTCGTCCAGCACGTAGAGAACGCCGGTCAGCTTGGAGCCGATCTGCGTGGCCAGCCGAATGCGCTGGCTTTCACCGCCGGCCAGCGTCTGCGCCGACCGGTCGAGCGTAAGGTAGGAGAGCCCCACGGCGTCTAAAAAACTCAGGCGCTCCTCGATTTCGTTGAGGATGCCCCGGGCAATTTGCTCCCGCGCGTCCTGGAATAGCAGCTCCCGGCAGAAGCGGTACGCTTCGGCGATCGTCAGGGCGCAGAACGCGGAGATGGACAGCCCGTTGATGGTGACCGCCCGGCCGACTGCATTGAGCCGCGTCCCGCCGCATGCCGGGCAGGGCTGAACGTCCATGAAACGCCGGATTTCTTCGCGAGTCTGGGTCGAGTCCGTCTGCCGGTAGCGGCGCTGCAGGTTGGGGATGATGCCTTCGAAGGGCCGGTGGAAGCGGATGCGGCTGGTGCCGCGGTCGAAGTAATAGGTGATCGGCTCACTGTCCGAGCCGTGCAGCAGCACCTCCTGAAACCGCTCGGGGAGGTCCTGGAAGGGGGTGGTGATGCTGGTGCCGTAGTGGGCGGTCAGCGCCTCCAGGAACTCCATGAAGTGCACACTGCTGCGCCGGGCCCATACCGCCACCGCCCCGTCCCGCAGGCACAGGTGCGGGTGGGGGACGATCAGGCGGGGGGAGAATGCGTTCGTGACCCCCATCCCCTCGCAAGCGGGGCAGGCCCCCTGCGGGGAGTTGAACGAGAAAACGGCGGGCGTGAGGTCTCCCGCGCGGGCGCCGCAGGCGGCGCAGGCGGCCTGCTCACTGAAGACAAGGGGCTTGTGCCCGGAGGCGTCGATTCGCGCCACCCCTTCGCCCAGTGCGAGTGCCAGCTCCAGGGAGTCCGTCAGCCGCTGGCGCAGGTTCTGCCTAACGATAAGGCGGTCCACCACGACGTCGATGTCATGTGGGCGGTTCGGGTCGAGCGGGCCCGCATTCTCGATGTCGGCCATGACGCCGTCCACCCGCAGCCGGGAAAATCCATCGCGCCTCAGCCGTCGCAGCAGCTTCTCATGGGTACCGGTTTCAGCGGAGGCCACCGGCGCCAGGAGCAGCATGCGGGTGCCCTCCGGCAGGGCTTCGACCTGCGCGACCATCTCGTCGATCGTGCGCGCGAAAATCGGGTGGCCGCAGCTGGGGCAGTGGGCCGAGCCGACGCGGGCATAGAGCAGCCTCACGTAGTCGAGGATTTCGGTGACGGTCCCTACCGTGGAGCGCGGGTTGTGCCCACCGGTTTTCTGCTCGATGGCGATGGCCGGTGAGAGGCCCTCGATCAGGTCCACCTCCGGCTTTTGCAAACGCTCGAGGAACTGTCGGGCATAGGTGGACAAGGATTCGACATACCGGCGCTGCCCCTCGGCATAGAGGATGTCGAAGGCCAGGGTGGATTTGCCCGAACCGGATACTCCGGTGACAACCGTCAGGGCGTTGCGCGGGATGTCCACGTCGATGTTTTTCAGATTGTGCTGGCGTGCTCCCCGGATGATGATGTGGTCAGAGGTCATGTGATTCCGGTTGGATGTTGGCCGCATGGCGCGCTTGCGGTTTCAGGTTCGTGGTGGACGCCCAGTCACCCTCGGGCGGGCTCATTCTGGAACTAAAAATCGCCGCAGGGCTGGCCGCCTATTGGCTGCAGCCGCTCTTTTCGGCAGGCGTGTCGTTCAAGGCCGCATCCGGGTCGTCTTTGTTTAAAAATCAAAGATAAAAAGCGAAAATGGTAGATTGCGGGAGATGGTGCTCGCAGGGCGGCGTCCCCCACGGGCGAGGATGTCCCGAAATCGTTTGTAAAAACACCATTGAACCAAAGGGCTGAGGGTCGGCCCCCATGCCTTCCGCTGCCAATTAAATCATATGATAACAAAGAGATATAAATTGTTCACAGCTGAAAACGATACGCTCATAAACCCCTAATTTTCAGGTTTGACTCCGCTCGCCGGATCGCTTACAAGCCACCCTCATGCGATCGAGACCCATTTCGGCCCAACATGAGTTCGACCAGCCGCAGTGTTCTTGGAAACCGCTTTTTCGGTTTGCAACAATTAAGCGTTATTCTGATTTCTGACCCGCACAGGCCATGGATACTATCTGGAAAGATACCCAGGCGGCACTGAAGAAGCGCATTGCCGCCCACAGCTACCGCATGTGGATCGAACCGCTGCAGTTGGTCTGCAACGGCGACGAGGGCTGGGTGATCACCTGCCCCAATGCGTTTTCCAAGCGAAGGGTCCAGGAGCATTTCGGCCTGCTCATCGAGGCGGAACTGAAGCGGTTGAGCGGCGAGACGCAGTGCCGGGTGGGCTATCATGTCGCCGGGCGAAACAACGGCCGGAAAACCGATGTCGGTGCGCCCCTCCAGATCGCTCTGCCCGGGGAGAGCGCCCGGCCTTACAACGGCCGGCTTTTGCGGCGGGATTTCACGTTCGACCATTTTGTGGTGGGCGGCAATAACGACTTTGCCTACTCCGCATCGTTGTCCCTGGCATCCCGCTCGGACAAGGCGCAAGCGGCGCTGTATCTGTTTTCCGGAACCGGATTGGGCAAAAGCCATCTTTCTCAGGCGGTCGGCCATCACATCCTCGCGCGGAATCCGCAGGAGCGGGTCTACTACATGAGCGCCGAGGATTTCAGCCACGAGATGGTTCAAGCATTCCGCCATGACTCCCTGGACGCCTTCAAAACCAAATATCGCACGCAGTGCGATGTGCTGCTGCTGGAGGATGTCCATTACCTGAGCGGCAAGGAACGCACCCAGGTCGAGCTGGCGTCCACGCTCGACACGCTCTGCGAGAGCGGCAAACGCATTATTTTTTCAAGCAGCTGCCTGCCGTCCGACATTCCCAAGCTGCACGACAAACTGCGTTCGCGTTTCGCCGGCAGCCTGATATCGGCGATCGACCCCCCCGATTTCCGCACCCGGGTGCGCATTTTGAAGGAAAAAGCAAGAATCTTCGGTTGCTCGGTCCCGGAGGATGTGATGGGCTACCTGGCCTCCGAGCTTACGCAGGATGTCCGCATGCTGGAAAGCGGGTTGAGCGGGGTGGTTGCCAAGTCCTCGTTGCTGGGGATTCCCATCGACCGCATGCTGGCCGAAAGCGTGGTCAAGCATATCGTGAGCCAGCGGCGGAACATCACCATCGATCTCATCAAACAGCTCGTCTGTAAACACTACCACGTCAGCGCCGAGGACCTCGTATCCCGCTCACGCAAACAGACCCTGGTGCGACCGCGCCAGATGGCCATTTTTCTGGCGCGCCGGTTCACGGATTCACCCCTTCAGACCATCGGGAAGACCTTCAACCGGTATCACGCCACCGCCCTGTACTCCATCCAATGCATCGAGCGCGGGATCAAGCAGGATGCCTCCATCCGGCAGCAAGTGGAGTTCTTCCGCCAGAAGCTGGAGTCCGCTCCCGATTAGTCCGATCATTTCGGTGTGCCGGGGTATTTTCAGCATCAGCGGCGGCCGCCGTTCAGGCTTGCGAAATGTACGGGTTCGAAGTGCTCTCCAGGTTAAGGCCGGAGGAGGGGAGACGGCCCTGTCCGGGGCGGTGGCGCAACCGCGCCGGTTACTGCGGTCTCATGAAATACTCGTCGCCGGTGGCCTCCATCTCCTCGATCACTTCCAGGAATGTGCTTTGGTCCCGTTCAATGGCGCAACGGATTCGAATCGCGCAGTGGTTGCGGCACACCCGGTCCTCGATCCGAAAGTTTCCGAAACATCCCACGTGAATGTGCGCCGAAAAGCGTTCCGCTTTGCGTTTGTTGGTCAAGTCTGATCTGCCTCCGTAAGCGCAACCATTTCGTCGTGAACGCGACGATGGGTCGCGAGAAGTTCATTCCCGAACGGCGTTGTTTCTTCCGCGAGGTTCAGGTTGCCGAATCGTTGCCGCAACACACCCGCGCCGCGATCGGCGACTCGCCTCAGCTGATCCGGATCCATTCGGCCCCTAACCCCTGTCGGGCAGGATCCATCCCGGTGAAATCGGGCACCTTGCGCGGTTGCTGTCGATATCGATTCCCAGTGGCTGAATCAAACTATATCCCACCGACGAGTGAAGTCAACCACAATCGGTTGTGGTTGCGGCGGATACGTGAGCTTCACGGGAGGGGGGGCTACTCCCGCGCAATGACCGCCTGCATTCGGCCGATCAGGGGCTTCAGGCTGGCTGCTTCCAAAGCGGAAATCGGCACGGCATCGTGCAGCCGGGAGAGGTTGGCGACGGTTTCGGGGTCGAGAAGGTCGCACTTGTTGAACACCTTTAGGCATGTCTTGTGCTCGAGGTGCAGCTCTGCGATGACGGCATCCACGGAGCGAATCTGCTCCTCGAACCGCGGGGTGGCGAGGTCGATGACATGCAGCAGCAGGTCGGCGCTTTCCAGCTCCTCTAAAGTGGCGCGGAAGGCGACCATGAGCTCCTTGGGCAGGTCGCGGATGAACCCGACCGTATCGGTGATGATGACCTCGATGTCGCGGGGGAATCTCAAGCGACGGCTGGCCGGATCCAGGGTGGCGAACATCCGGCTTTCAGCCAGCATCCGGCTTTGGGTCAGGGTGTTGAGCAGCGTGCTCTTGCCCGCATTGGTGTAGCCGATGATGGAGATGACCGGCAGCTCCTTTTTGCCCCTCAAGGCACGCCGCTGGCGGCGGTGCTGCCGTACCCGCTCCAGTTCATCATCCAGCCGGGCAATGCGGTCGCGCACCCGCCGCCGGTCCACTTCGAGCTTGGTTTCCCCCGGGCCCCGGCCACCGATGCCCCCGGCCAGCCGGGAGAGCGCGGTGTTCCGGCCGACCAGCCGCGGCAGCATGTAGCGCAGTTGCGCCAGTTCGACTTGGAGCTTCCCCTCCCGGGAGTGGGCCCGCTGAGCGAAGATGTCCAGAATCAGCTGGCTGCGGTCGATGATGTTGAGGTCGACCTGGTCGGTGATGGAGCGAATCTGCGAAGGGTTGAGCTCCTGGTCGAAAACGATCAGGTTCGCCCCCTCCTGGAGGGCCTGGATGGCGAGCTCCTGCAGCTTTCCGGTGCCGATCAGAAAACGTGAATCGACTTTGTCCCGGTGTTGGATCACGACCCCCACGGCCTCGATGCCGGCGGAGCGGGCCAGTTCCTTGAGTTCGGCCATGGATTCTGCTGCGCGGCGCCGGGAACCGGTGGCGACGCTGACCAGCAGGGCCC
>JBGSTS010000045.1:0-1725 GCA_041736435.1 Desulfobacterales bacterium
CGGTCCGCTCGGGCCTATCGCGGCGACCGCGGCGCTCACGCCGCTCCGCCACTTCCCGCGGCGCGCGGTCTTCCGCGAACCAATCGTCCTCGGGCCAAATCACGGGGATCTTGAGGCCTAACATCTCCTCGAGCGGTTCGAGGTGGTAGACGTAGTCTTCGCACGCAAAGGAAATGGATTTTCCGGACTTGCCGGCACGCGCTGTGCGGCCGATGCGGTGCACATAGTTTTCGGCGTCCTGGGGCAAATCGTAATTGATGACATGGCTGATATCCTCGACATGTATGCCCCGGGAGGCCACGTCGGTGGCGACCAAAATCTTTAGCTGGCCGCTTTTGAAGCGTTCCATCAATTGGAAGCGCTTGCGCTGGGGCAAATCACCGGTGATGCCTTCCGCCGGCAGGCCATTGGCCTTGAGCCTGCGCGTGAGTCGCTCCACGGCCATCTTCATGTTGACGAAAATAAGGATGCGGCTCCACTCCTCACGCTTCAGGATCCCCAGCAACAACGACATCTTGCGATCTTTTTCGATGTGGAACAACGACTGGTCGATCCCCTCGACGGCGACCGTCTCCGGGGTCACCGCGATGAACTCCGGCAGGTTCATGAACTCATACGTCAGCTCCAACACCCGGTAGGAGAGTGTCGCCGAGAAGAGCATGGACTGGCGCTTTTCGAAATGCGGCAGCTTGCGCAGGATGAAGCGCATGTCCTTTTCAAAGCCGAGGTCCAGGAGCCGGTCGGCTTCGTCGATCACCAAGAACTTGATGTCCTGGGTCTTGAAGACGCCCTGCTTGAAGTAGTCGATGATCCGGCCCGGCGTGCCGATGACAATGTCCACCCCTTTGGACAAGCTCTCGGCTTGTTCGCGATAATCGATGCCGCCCACCACTTCCAGAAACGATATGTCGGTGTGCCGCCCCAGAACCAGGGCCTCTTCGTAGATCTGACGCGATAATTCACGGGTGGGGGCCATGATGAGGGCTTGGGGTCGGCCGGTCTTGCGCTCCGGCACCGCCAGCAGCCGCGAGAGAACGGTCACCAGAAAAGCGGCGGTCTTCCCGGTCCCGGTCTGGGCCTGCCCCGCCACATCCCGGCCCTGCAGCAGCACCGGCAGGGCCTGGGCCTGGATCGGTGTGCAATACTCGAAGCCGGCATCCTTCAACCCGGCCAATATTTCACTTGGAGGCTCGAAATCCTCGAACCGCTTGTCGGTGAGAAAATCCGGCTTGTCGGCGCGAAAGCTATCTTCAGGCGCCTCGGGCGCCCCGCTATCATCCAGCATATGAATCAATGACCTTCCTTTGTCGGTTGAAAATGACGGCCGCCAGAGCCTTGCCAACCCGTGCGTGACGTCAGATTATATCCTGGTTTCAAGATTTTGCAAGCTCAGAGATTGCTCAGCAGATTGATTTTGTAACACGGATACCTTTCTGGTATGGAGGGCGTAGGATGAAAGAGTTTTTTACCGTCATGGATATCGATCAGGTGCTGGCGTTGGTGGCCGAGTTCCCACAGGTGTCCACTGAAGTCGTTGCGCTAGGCGGGGCTACAGGCCGGGTCCTGGCGCGAGACGTCATCGCCGCTTCCGATCTGCCCGGCTTTGCCCGTTCCACTGTGGACGGATATGCCGTGCAGGCCGCCTCGACCTTCGGTGCCAGCGAAGGCAGCCCCGCCCTCTTCGATGTGGTCGGTGCCGTCGCCATGGGGGAGGCCGCCGGGGTC
>JBGSTS010000048.1:0-4169 GCA_041736435.1 Desulfobacterales bacterium
CCGCACGCGCCAGCTCCACGATCGTGCGTTCGCCCTCGCCGATCACCGCGATGTCCAGGGCGGGACAGGCCTGCAGGGTCTCCCGGGCGCTGAAGCTGACGTGGGGCCCGCCCATGACGGTCAGAATGCGCGGGTCAAGCCGCTTGATGTCTGTCAGCACGCCCATGGCATGGTCGACCGTCATGGTCACGGCCGTGATGCCGGCGATCTCAGGCCGGAAATTTTCGAGCAGGTCTGCGAGCAGGGTCTCGCTGTAGGGATTAACCACCAGGTCCAAGACCCGGACCTCCGCGCCGGCTTCCTCTAAAGCGGCGGCCAAATAGGCCAGCCCCAGAGGCGGTGAGGGGGTTTCGGAGATGGGGTAGAAGGGGTTGATCAGCAGAACGCGCATAAAACCTTAAACTGTTAATGGGAGAAAAATTGGTCCTATAGGTCCCATTAAACGAATGGGGCCTGAACCAGCAGAGCTCAGGCCCCATTCGGGTGGGGCAACACAAAAGTGCTTAGAACAGCCCGGACACCGCGCCGGTGTTGACATCCACGTCGATGCGCCGGAAGGCCGGGTTGGAGCTCGTGCCCGGCATCAGGCTGATGGTGCCGGCGCAGGGGCACAGGAACTTGGCGCCGGAGTAGATCAGGACGTCGCGGATGGGCAGGGTCCAGCCCTTGGGCACGCCTTTCAGCACCGGGTCGTGGGTGAGCGACAGGTGGGTCTTGACCATCATGGTGGCATAGTCCGCATATTTGGGGTCGGACTCCAGCATCTTGGCCTTGGCTTCGGCCTCGGGGAGCCAGGACACGCCGTCGGCGCCGTAGACTTCCTTGGCGATCAACGCCACGCGCTCGCGCAGCTTCATCTCCAGCGGGTAGAGGAACTTGAATTCCGATTTTTCGTTGCAGGCGTCGATGACCGCGTCGGCCAGCTCCAGAGCCCCGTCGCCGCCCTTCAACCAGTGCTGGGACTCGGCGCAGCGGGCACCGGCCGCCTCCGCCGCTTTCTTGACCACCTGGACCTCGGCATCGGTGTCGGTGTGGAACCGGTTGATGCAGACCACCGGGTTGATGCCGGACTTGCGGATGACGTTGATCAAGTGGGCCATGTTGGCGCAGCCCTTCTCCACCAGGGCGATGTTCTCCTTGGTGTACTCTTCGGGCAGGGCCTTGCCGGCGACCACCTTGGGCCCGCCGCCGTGCATTTTAAGGGCGCGGATGGTGGCAGTGAGCACCGACACATGGGGTTTGAGACCGCTGTTGCGGCATTTGACGTTCCAGAACTTCTCGAAGCCGATGTCGGCGGCAAAGCCGGACTCGGTCACGTGGTAATCGAAAAGCTTCAGCCCGACCCGGTCCGCAATGATCGAGGACTGGCCCACGGCGATGTTGGCGAAGGGGCCGGCGTGGACCATGCAGGGCTGGTACTCGGCTGTGCTCATGAGGGTGGGGTTGATGGTGTTGCGCATGAATGCGGTCATGGCGTTGCCGACCTCGAGATCGCCGGTGGTCACCGGTTTGCCGCTCTTGTCAAAGGCCACCGTGATTTCGTTCAGGCGTTTCTTGAGGTCCGCCAGATCCCGGATGATCGAGAGGATCGCCATGCATTCGGAGCCCACGGCGATCCCGAACTTGGACTGCATCATGTAGCCGTCCTGGCGGCCGCCGATGCCGATGATGATGTTGCGCAGCGACTGGGCGCAAAAGTCCATGATCCAGCCCATCTCCACCCGGGTGGGGTCGATGTCGAGCCGGCGCATCTTGGTCAGGCGGGACAGTTGCTCGTCATTGTAGTTGCGCTCGTGCTGCATGCGGGAGGTCATGGCGACCATGGCCAGGTTGTGGGCATTCATGATGTCGTTGATGTCGCCGGTCAGGCCGAGGGAGAACTCGGTCATGGGAATCAAGAGCGCGTTGCCGCCGCCCGCGGCCGTGCCCTTGACGTTCATCGTGGGCCCGCCGGAGGGTTGCCGCAAGGCGCCGCCGACCTTCTTGCCGCGCTTGCCCAGGCCTTCCATCAGCCCGACCGAGGTCGTGCTCTTGCCTTCTCCCAGGGGTGTCGGGGTGATGGCGGTCACTTCGATGTATTTCCCGTCCGGCTTGTCCTGCAGCCGGTTGATGATTTTGAGAAAGTCCATCTTTGCGAGCCGGCCCATGGGGAGTATTTCTTCTTTTTTGAGCCCCAGTTTTTCGCACCACTGCTCGGGCGTCGGCATCTTTTTTTCAGCAGCTTCGGAAATCTGCCAGTCGGCCATCTGGGTCGCATCGTACGCCATCAGTGAATCCCTCCTTTTTGGGTTGTGGTGGTGTGTAGGAAAAAGCCCCGATCGGACTGTTTGCGCCCGGCGTTTGCCGCCGCCGCGCTCAAACCGCTAACCGGTTCAATTAACGTATTAAATTTAAATGTTTGCCTATAGCACCCGGGCTGTGGTTTGGCAAGAGATTTGTTGTCGCCTGGGTCACGATCCGTTTGGGTGCAGCTGGTGCAGCCGGTAGTAAAACCCTTTGCGTGCCATCAGCTCCGGGTGCGAGCCGGATTCGATGATTCGCCCGCGGTTCATCACCAGGATGCGGTCGGCATGCCGCACCGTGGAGAGGCGGTGGGCGACCACCAGGGCCGTGCGTTGCTGCATCAGCCGGGCCAGGGCCTGCTGGATGAGCAGCTCCGTCTGCGAGTCGATGTAGGAGGTGGCCTCGTCGAACAGGATCAGCTGAGGGTTGCGCGCAAACGCGCGGGCAATGGAGATCAGCTGACGTTCGCCGCTGGAGATCAGGCCCCCGCCTTCGCCCAGCGGCGTGTCCAGACCCTCCGGGAGCCGGGCCACGAGCTCCTGCAGGTTGGCGGCGGCGATGATCGCCTCGGCCCGGCCGGGGCCCGTGTGGGGGTCGGTTTCGAAGATGTTGCGCCGAATGCTGCCGGAGAAGAGAAACGGATCCTGCATCACCAACGCCATCTTGTCCCGGAAGAGGCCGCTCGGCAGCGAGCGCAGGTCGCGGCCGTTGAGCCGGACCGACCCGGCCGTGGGGTCGTAAAGCCGCGGGATCAGATTGACGAGGGAGGTCTTGCCGGCGCCGGTCGGTCCCACCACCGCCAGGGTCTCCCCTCGGCGCAGCTCGAAGCAGACGGATTTAAGCACGCGCTCCCCCGGCACGTAGGCGAAATCGACGTGGTCGAAGCTCACGGCCTCGATCGCCTCGATCGCCTCGATCGCAGGGCCGCTGCCGGCCGGCGCCGGGGGCTGCGGCAGCATGGTCGTGGTGTCCATTACCAGGAAAATGCGCTCGGCGGAGGCCATGGCGTTTTGCAGGATGTTGTATTTCTCCGCCAGGTCCCGCAGGGGACGGAAGAACATGCGAATGTAGGCCGTGAACGCCACCAGCGCCCCCAGGCTGAGCGTTTGGTCCAGAACCCGTTCGCCGCCGTACCAAATGATGAGGGCCACGGCGACCACGGCCAGGACTTCGATCAGAGGCATGAACACGGCCAGGACCCGGATCTGGCGCAGGCCGGCCAGGTAATTTTCGTGGTTGAGCGCTGCGAAGCGCCGATAGTTGGCGTCCTCCCGCCGAAAGAGTTGGATCACCCGCATGCCGCCGATCGTTTCGGAGAAGCGGGAGTTGATTTCGGCCACCTGCACGCGCAGGATGCGAAAGATATCGCGGGCGCGGCGCGCAAAGAGGATCGAGGCGGCCGCCACTGCCGGAATGACCGCGAAGGTCACCAGGGCCAGCTTCCAGTTCAGCGCCAGCATCACGGCGGCGATTCCGACAAGAAGCACCAGGTCCTTGAAAACGAAGGAGACAAAGGAGGTGAACAGCTCGTACATGTTCTGGACGTCGCTGGTCAGCCGGGTCACCAGCCGCCCGACGGGGTTGCGGGTGAAAAATTCCAGCGCCAAATTCTGGATGTGGGCGAAAAGCCGCATGCGCAGGTCGTGCATGATCCGCTGGCCTGTGATCTCCATCACCATCGCCTGTGCGAAATTCAGGGCAAACCCCGCGGCCGACATGAGCACGAACGCCAGGGTCAGCCACGCAAGCCCGGCCAGGTCGCTGCGGCGCAGTTGCTCTAATTCGTGCACGGCAAACTTCGGGAGGTCCTCGAAGGCGATGGAGACATGCGCCCCCTCCGCCTGCAGGAGTTCGGGGTAGCGCCCGGCGGCGGCCGCCGCCTTCGG
>JBGSTS010000050.1:0-9434 GCA_041736435.1 Desulfobacterales bacterium
CGTGGCGGCCTCCGTGCGCCGGACTCCTGGCGGTACGCCGGAACTCGCAGGCAACCGCCGCACGGGGCCCACGGCCCGTCTTGGCAAGCTCCAGCTCAGGGAACAGATAGCAAGTGGAATCCATGTCTGACCATCTCCCGCAGCAACTTTCAGGTGACCATCTGTTCCCCGCGCCGGCCGCTGATAATCAATTCGCCCTTGACGTCCATATCCTGGATGATAGCCGTAATGGCCTGCTGGGCGTCGGACACTTCCTTCATGCGCACCGGCCCGAGGGTGTCCATCTCTTCGCGCAGCATTTCCGCCGCACGTTCCGACATGTTTCGGTACACCTTCTGCTTGACCTCCTCGGAGGACGCCTTCAGCGCCACAGCGAGCTCCTTGGTTTCCACCCTCCGCAGCAGTTTCTGAAACCCGCGGTCGTCGACCTTGACGAGGTCCTCGAAGACGAACATTTTCTGCTTGACCTGGGCGGCGAGTTCGGGGTTGGCCTCCTCGATTTCGTTCAGGATCAGCTCGCTGGAGATTTCGTCGGTCTGGTTGAGGATTTCCGCCAGGCGATCGACCCCACCGCCAACGCTGGCCACACCGGCTTTCTTGTTCTTCAAAATCTCGTTGAAGACGGCATTGACCTCCTCGACCATGGAGGCGGCGACCTTGTCCATTCCGGCAATGCGCATGGCCACATCGCTCTTGGCTTCGTCCGACAGCTTCGAGATCACCTCGCTGGCCACGGCCGTCTTCAGGTGAATGATGACGATGGCCATGGTCTGGGGATGCTCGTCCTTGATCAACTCGTAGACATCGTCGGGGCCAAGCGTCTTGAGCGCCTCCAACCCGTCGATCTGGCGGGCGTCGGTCACGTTGCCGCCTGAGGTTGAACTGCTTCCGGGCCCTGGCAGTGCAGGCGGTCCGGAGACAGCCCGCTGGGCCATAAGGGTGAATTCACGTGCCACCTGATCCACCACCTCGGGGGCCACGGCCTGGAGTTGGGGTAAATGGCGCTTGACGGCATCGCGCTCCTCGACCGTCAGCCGGTTAAGCAGGCCGGCGGCATGGCGCTCGCCCATGGCCTTGACGAGAATCGCCGCTTTGATCGAACCTGACAGCTGCCTGGGATCCATGCCTCAGCGCCCTTTCACGACAATGTCCCTGAAAATGGTCACGGCTGCTTGAGCCAGCTGCGTACGGCGCCCACCGAGGCTTCGCTGTCGCGGGCGACCAGCTGCGAGGCCTGGTCGAGATAGGGAAGGCTGCGGACGCCCGCCATCTCGTGCTCGAGCTCGCCGACGGTCTTGGGCAGATGCCGGACGATCTCAACCCCCGCCAGAGACTGCTCCGTCAACCAGCGCACCAGCGGCTTGACAAAAATGAAAAAACTCAGCGCCAGAAAAAGGGCCGCGAAGAGATGCTTGAAGTAGGGCGCGGCCTCGCCGAGGAAGGAAAGCCATCCCGGGGCTGAAGCGACCTCATCGCCGCCGGCCCATTCGGCCGTTTCAAAGGCAATGTTGACGATCTCAACCTGGTCCCCGCGCTGCGGGTCGAAGTTCACGGCACGCTTGACCAGGGCCTCGATCTTTTGAATCTCATCGGCGCTGCGCTCGACGTACTGGCGCTCGGTTCCCCCGCCTTTCTTGGGAACCTGCTTGTAGGTGCCGTCGACCATGACCGCCACCGACACCCGGGTGAGTTTGCCCGTGGGCTCGATGATCCGGCTGGTGATCTTGCCGATCTCGTAGTTCACGGTCCGATCCTGTTTTTCGTAGGCGGTGGCAGACGATCCGGCACCCGGGGCGGCAAGGGTTTCGGCCCCGGGCGTGTTGGAACGCACGCCCGGCACCCCCTGGGGTGTGGGGTCGGCATTGCGCGAGTTTTCGCTCAGGCTCTGCTCGCTGCGGACAACGCGGTTGTCGCCTAAAAAGTGCTCCTCGGTCTTTTCCATGCGTTGGAAGTCGAAGGCGCACGCCAGCCGGACGATGGCCCGCCCGTCACCCAGCGCCTGGTCCAGCATGGACTTCACACGCCCCTCGAGGCTCTTTTCGACCTGGGCCTGGTACTCGAGTTGGTCGACGCTGAGGGCGCCGGGGGCGGACTTCGCACGGTTTCCGGCCAAAAGCTTGCCGCTTTGATCCACGAGCGTGATCTGCTCGGGGCTCAACCGCGCAACGCTGGAGGAGACCAGGTGGACGATCCCGTTGATCTGCTCCTGGCTGAGCCGCCGGCCGTGCTTGAGCCGGACGGCCACCGAAGCGCTCGCCGGCTGCTCGTTGTCCACGAACAAGGTCTTTTCGGGCATGACCAGGTGCACGCGGCAGCCGTCGACTTCGGCGATGCGGCTGATCGTGCGGGCCAGCTCCCCTTGCAGCGCCCGCTGGTAATTGACGTTCTGGGCGAACTCGCTCATGCCGAGCTTGGTGTTGTCGAAGACCTCGAAGCCGACCCCGCTGCCCTGGGGCAGCCCCTCGGAGGCGAGCTGCATGCGGATCTCGTGCAGGCTCTCGGCCGGGACGAGCACGCTCTTGCCGTCGACCCCGATGCGGTAGGGGATCTTCTGCTCCTTGAGCCGGTTGACAATCGCGCCGGCATCGTCCGGGTCCAGGTTTGCATAGAGTGGCCGCAGGTCGACCCCACCGGACCAGACCATCAGCAGCGCAAACCCGCCGATGGTGGCCAGGATGAGCACGATCAGGGTGATGCGCTTGCCGGCGCTCAGGCTGCCGATCAGGGCGCTCACTTGTTGCAGAAACTGCGGAATGGCGGACATGGCGTCTCCCGGTTAAATCTGCTGCCGCATCAGGGTTTCATAGGCATTGAGCAGCTTGTTTCGAACCTGCAGAGCCAGCTCGAAGGCGATCTCGGCCTTCTCCATGGCGATCATGGTGGAGTGGATATCCGCCTGGCGGCCCGTGGTCAGCTCCTCGAGCGATTGATCGGCCTCGGCCTGAAGCCGGCCGACCCGGTCCAGGGACGATTGCAGAATACTGCCGAAACTGGTTTCGCCCGCCTCCGGCCGGCTCGCGGCGGGTTTCGGCAGCAGCGTGCTTTCGCCGAGCCCTGCCGTCCATTCGATCCCGTTCATGCGACTCTCCCGTTGTGATGGGTTCCGGATGACCTTATAAAAATAGCCCCCGTTCCCCGCTGGAGCGGGGCAGGCACGACGCCCGGGTTACGCAGTCATCCTATCTGCCGATTTCCAGCGCCTTGAGCGCCATATCCTTGGCGGCCTTTATGGCGGTGACGTTGGCCTCGTAGCTGCGCGTGGCGGAAATCATGTTGACCATTTCCTCCATCATGTTCACGTTGGGCAGCCTAACATAGCCCAGCTCGTCGGCATCCGGGTGGCCGGGGTCGTACTTGGTCACCGGGGGCCGGGGGTCGTCGAAGACCTTGACCGCCCGGACCTCTGCCGCCTGTGTTCCCTGGCGCGCCCGCAGCATGTCGCGGAAGGAGCCGGCCCGGGCCCGGGCCTCGAAGACCACCTCCTTGCGGCGGTAGGGCCCGCCCTCGGGCGTGCGGGTTGTGTTGGCGTTGGCCAAATTTGCCGAGATCAGGTTCATGCGGATGCGCTGGGCCGAAAGCCCGGATGAGCTGATATGCAAGGCGTCAAATGCGTCCATTATTGTCTGCCTCCGCTGATGACGTTTTTAAGGCCTTTGAATTTGCGTGAAATGAACTGGGCTGAGGCCTTGTACTGAATCGCGTTTTCGGACAGGGTTCCCATGGAGCGGTCGAGGTCCACGGTGTTGCCGTCGGCCCGCAGGTCCAGCTCGGGCGGTGCAACCGCCTTGAGCGTGACCCGGTCGGCACCGCCGCGGCCGACGGGCAGATGCCCGGCATGGGTGCGCACCGGCAGAACCCGGCTCGCCTCCGGTTTCAGCTTGCGCAGCTCCTCTTCGACCGCCACCTCGAATGCCTTGAAATGGGGCGTGTCCGCATTGGCGACGTTCGCCGATATCACCCGGTGCTGGGACGAACGCAGGTTCATGCTCCGGTGCAGCAGATCGATCGTTCCCCCGAAAATCCCCTGGGATGACGGCATGGTGTTTTCTCCGATGGTCGTTTCCCTTCAGCGCACGGATGCCCCGTGCGCTTCAGATGCAGCAATTTCCGTACCATGGCCCCTGATCGCCGAACGCCCGGGGGCCACCCGGCTCTGCTCCCGGTACTCTTTGAGTTTGTTGCGCAGCGTGCGGATGCTGATGCCCAAGAGCTCCGCGGCGCGCGTGCGGTTGTTCTGGACCCCGCTCAAGGTGCCCATGATGAGCTGGCGCTCCATCTCCCCAACGGTGGTTCCGATTCGGAAAACCCCGGCCGCACCGTCCTCGCGCACGCTTCCGGCAGAAGACGTCAACTGCAGGTGCCGGGGCAGGATCGTCTCGCCGTCGGCGAGCAGCACCGCCCGCTCCACTGCGTTTTCCAGCTCCCGCACGTTGCCCTTCCAACTGCTGCGGCAAAGCAGTTCAAACGCCTCAGCGGAAAACCGCGCAACCGACCTCCCGGCCAACGTATTGAATTTCTCTAAAAAATGATGGGCCAGCAGCGGGATGTCTCCCGGGCGCTCGCGCAGGGGCGGGATCTGCAGAGAGACCACGTTGATGCGGTAATAGAGATCCTCACGGAAGCCTCCCGCGGCGACCGCCCGGGACAGGTCGCGGTTGGTGATCGCGATCACACGGGCTTCAACCGGAATCGGCATGCCGCCACCCACACGGTCGATCTCCCGCTCTTGAAGTACCCGCAGCAGCTTGGCCTGAAGCGGGTGGGACATCTCCCCGATTTCATCCAGCACGATGCTGCCTTTCTTGGCCAATTCGAACTTGCCCACCTTGCGGGTCGCAGCGCCGGTAAAGGCACCTTTCTCGTGTCCGAAAAGCTCGCTCTCCGCCAGCGTGTCCGGCAGGGCCGCGCAGTTGACGGCCACATAGGGGGCCTCCGGGTTGAGCCCGTGCCGATGGACATATGCCGCCAGCAATTCCTTGCCCGTGCCGCTCTCGCCGGCGATGAGCAGGGTGGCCGTGCTGCGAGCCACCCGGCGCGCCGTGGCCAGAACCTCCAGCATGCGGGGGTCTTGTGAAATCAGGGTCTTGCGCGCCGTGCGCAGATCGGAGGTGCGACTCAGGCTGTCCTCGGCCTCATCCCCGGCCCGCGCAGGCAGGCTCTTGCGCACGCAGGCCGCGAAGCTCTCCGGGCTGAAGGGCTTGATCAGGTAGTCGGAGGCGCCGGCCTGCATGGCCTCGACGGCCTCATTGATCGAGCCCCGGGCGCTCATCACGATAACAGGGAGCCCGGCCTCACGGCGCCGCAGCGCCTTGAGCAGCTCGATTCCGCTCATATCCGGCATGTCGGCCTCAACGACCAGCAGGCGAAACCGCTCCCGTGAGAGCCGGACCAGGGCCTCCCGGCCGCCTGCAGCGCAATCCGCGCTGAGTCCCGCTTTCTGCAGGGCCTGTACGAGCGCGCTGCCGGCCTGGAGATCATGGTCGACAATCAGTATGAAACGGCTTTTCGAGATCAATGCACCCATCGCATGAAGGGGCGGACGCAGGCCGCCGCCGGATTTGGCCCGAATGATGAGGGCTGAATCATTTCAGCAAATAGCATGCCACTCCACCCTGGCCGCTGCGAGGCCTTATCCCATCGAAATCCCCGTCACTTAAGGCTGTTCGCGGTCGTCACAAACTTGACGCCGGGGAGCTTTACTGGGGATATCACCGCCCGCTACGCTCGAGGCGCAGAGATCGCAAAGAGGAGATTTTTTTAACCGCCGTGGGCGGCGGCGGTTAAAAATCCGCTCAGACCTGCGGGCTTAATCACCCGCGCCCCGCGAAGCGGCTGAGTATCTTTCCGTTGCCGGCCTTTCGGCGGCAACGGAAAATTCAATATCCTCGGCGTTCTCTACGCCTTGGCGGTGAAGCGTTCTTTCAAATATGGATGCGAATCGGGCGGGATTCCGGCGCCTCTACACCCCGCAGGGCCGGAGCTGATGGCGCTTGATCTTTTCGACCAGGGTCGTGCGGTTCAGGTGCAGGAGCTTGGCCGCCTTGTTCTTGACCCACTGGGTCTTTTCGAGCGACTGCAGGATGAGGGATCGCTCGAACTCGGTGACCGCGCTGGTGAGGCAAATCCCCTCCTCGGTGATCCGGACCATGACGGGAGCCTCGCCCACGCGGCTGCGGTTGCGCAGTTCCGGCGGCAGGTCGTGCTGGGTGATGGCGCCGCTGCCCTTGAGCACCACCAGACGCTCGACCAGGTTTTTCAACTCGCGCACGTTGCCGGGCCAAGCGTGCGCCATCAGGGCGCTCAGTGCATCCTCGTTCAGCCCCTTCACCTCGCGGTGGTTCTTGCGGTTGGATTCCTGCAGGAAATAGGCCGCCAGCAGCGGAATGTCCTGGGTGCGCTCGCGCAAGGACGGCAGAATCATCGGGATCACGTATAGACGGTAAAAGAGGTCTTCCCGAAAGTTCCCCTTTTGAACCTCCTCCGACAGGTCCCGGTGGGTGGCCGCGATGACCCGCACGTCCACCTTGATGGTCTTGGAACCGCCGACCTGTTCGAACTCGCCCTCCTCCAGCACCTTCAACACCTTGACCTGGAGGTCGGGGCTCATGTCGCCGATCTCGTCTAAAAACACCGTGCCGCCGTCCGCCAGTTCAAACTTGCCCGGCTTGGAGGCGGTGGCCCCGGTGAAAGCCCCCTTCACGTGCCCGAAGAGCTCGCTTTCGAGAAGGTTTTCCGGAATGGCCCCACAGTTGATGGAGATGAAAGGCTTCGACCGGCGCCGGGACTTGTTGTGGATGGCGCGCGCCACCAGCCCCTTGCCGGTGCCGGTTTCCCCGTTGATTAATATGGTGCTGTCGCAGTCGGCCACTTTGTCGATCAGGTCGAAGATCTCGAGCATGCGCTGGCTGCGGCCGATCATGTTGTCGACCCGCGGGGGCGTGGGGCATTTTTCCGGTTCGCCGGCGCGCACGGAAAACAGGTCCATTTGTTCGGAACTCGGTTTGCGGGCGACAGCGTTAGCCACGGTGTTCTCCTTTTTCAAAGCGTTCCATCACTCCGCCCCGCAGGCCTGAGGCGTGCCTTGGTGGGTCGGGGGGCCGGCCAAGATCATAGACGCACGGCAGTTTTAGCAATAAGCATGCCGCAGCTGGAACCGCAGGGCAATACGTAAAAACGACGGCGAATGAAGCGAAGAGCGCTGCTGAAGGGATGTCAACTGCGAGGGTGGGCGAAGATCGGATGCTACAACATTTTGCGGCCGCCATACATAGGTCGGGCGCGCAGCCTGTAGAGCTGCGCCCACCAGAACGGCCGATGAAACGCCCGAATGGTCAATCACCATCTCAAGCGTTTTTTGCATTGTGCAAACAGGCGGTAGGGTAATCGCGGCCATTTCACCGCCGCAAGCCCAAAACGCCTTCGTACCGTGCTGCAGGCCGATTCACTACAATGCCTGATAATTGTTCATAACTATATGCAATAGATCACAATAAACACTTCCCCGTTTCAGGCGGAGCCCAAAGAGGAATTTTGAATAGAGGGTAAAACCGGCAGAGGCTAATTTGAAACACTGCTTCCGCATTTTGCGAAAAGTGATTTCCTTTTTGCAACTAATGGATTGAGTTGCTCTAATATCGATCCGTTATGACGGATGCCCCATCCGCATGTCACAAGGCGGCTTTGGCCATATCAATCGAAGGGGCCACTGCGATCTGGCTGGTTTCTTGAAACCCTTTCAGCTCTTCACCCTGTTTGGGGTTGGCCACAAGCTTCACGGCCACACTGGCCTTCTGGCATTGCTGCAGAGCGGTAATGATCAGCTTGATCAGAGACACGTTGGTTTCCGCAACCCCGTTCATGTCCAGGATCATTTTCTTCAATTGGGCCTCGGACATGTCTTTGATCTTGGCTTGTAGGCTGGTCTCCACCTCCACCGTCACCGGGCGGGTGACTTTGGATGGCAGCGTGAGAACCACGATGTCCTCAATCTGGGTGAAGTACTTTTCCGGCTTCTTCCCCTCGGCCATCTCTTCCATCTTGGGCTCGAGGATGAGGATCTTCTTCACCCGGTCGATGAGGTCTTCGCCCTTGAAGGGCTTTACCATGTAGTCCTTAACGCCCTTCTTGACGATGTTGAGCACGTTGTCCTTGCCGGACTCCGCCGTGAGCATGATCACCGGAATGTTTTTAAGATCCGCGTCGGTCTTCATCCGGTCGAGCATCTCCACCCCGTTCATGACCGGCATGGTGATGTCGAGAATGATCAGCCCCGGTTTGACCTTTGCGGCAGCGGCCAATCCTTCGACCCCGTTTTCCGCCTCGAATATTTCACAGTTGAAGGGCTGAAACGCCTTCTTGACGATCAGGCGGATCGTTTTGCTGTCGTCGACAGTCAATACTTTCAATGCCATGGTACCCCTCCTGCAGTAACGACGGCGTTTGTCGAAACCGTCATGATGGATTGGCCGCCTTGATATACACTTCCAGCAGCGCCGAATGATGACTGTTGCGCACGCCGTAGCGTTCGTGTCGGTCCCACCCCTTGGACTCGATTTTAAAGCTGTCGCCGTAAGTTATGGACGGGATGGAGAGCGAGCAGGTGAACCCGGCATCACACAGCCGGGACTTGAGGTCCCCGCCCACCATATTACACACCTCACCGACCACGTCGCACACCTCTTCGTCGCCGCCGACCTCGCCGAGCCCCATGCCCAGCATGGCCGCAGTAATTTCGCGCGCGAAGTCGCGGCTGACAAACAGACTGACGTTGCCCATGGCCACCCCCGCAAAGCCTACCGTGCCGATCATGTGCGTGCCGGTGGTGACGTTGGCGATGTTCGGCGGATCCTCCAACTCCAGCGGCATCGAGAGCATGGTCTTAAATACGCCCTTGACGGCGTTGGTCACAAAGCTCTTCAGGTCGATCGCATGAATCCCACTCATCTCAGCAGTCCCTTTCCACGCAGCAGTAGCGCCAACGGCACAGCAACTGTCGCGCTCAGACCCCTTATCGGCAAATCGCCGGCGAACCTGAAGAAGATTCTGATGGCAACGCGTATCTGCGCGATGATGCGCCCAATGTATTTCCCTTCCTTGCTCGTACCGGACGCTCTCCGGTTTCAGAAAGAGACGAAGCCTCCACTTTGAACTGGCCGGCTGAGGCGGATAGCTCCTCGGCGGTGGCGGCGAAATCCTGCGTGGCCTTGTCCATTTCAGCAACCGCCTTGTTGATCTGCTCGATTCCGATCGCCTGTTCTTTGGAGGCGGCGGCGATGGCGGTGACAAGCTCCGCCGACCGGTTGATGTTCTGCTCCACTTCGGTGAAGGCGGTGCTGGTATCGGATACAACACCCCTGCCCTCATCGATGCTGCGAACGGTCCCTGCGATCAGATCGGAAGTGGTGCGGGCCGCCTCCGCCGCGCGCCGCGCAAGC
>JBGSTS010000066.1:0-3481 GCA_041736435.1 Desulfobacterales bacterium
CCAAGCGGTCCACCACCCCGCGCAGCCGCCACAGCGCATCGCAGCTATAGTAGCCTCCCTTGCCGCCGATCCGGCTCACCGGTCTCCACACCTCTTCGGGCGCAGCGGCGACCGTCAGGCCGCAGGCGTAGTGGAACGTGGTGCCACCGGCATAGTCGGCGTCCCCGGGGTGCGGCCACTCGGGGGGCATGGGGCTTGCCGCAACAGGCGGTGCCTGCCCCCTCAGCTCCTGGCGCAGCCGCTGCAGGGCAATGCGGATCGCTTCTCGGCATGAAAGCAGATTTTGAGGAATAATGTCGCGGATGCGGCTGTCGCGGCAGACGGCATCGCTGGTCAGCCCCCCGGTCAGCGGCAGGGCGATGGCGGTGGGCACCGGGCTGATCAGGTTGATCCACAAGGCGCTCAAGGTCGGCGTGAGCACCGGCACCGGGATGATCAAGCGCTTGCGCAGGCCGGCCTCCTTGGCGTAGATCTGCAGCAGCTGCTCGTAGGTCAGGATGTCCGGGCCGCCGATGTCATAGGTCTGCCCGGTGGTTTCAGGGTGGTCCAGACAGCCGACCAGATAGGCAACCACGTTGCGGATGGCGATCGGTTGGTTCAGGGAGCGCACCCAGCGGGGGGTGGTCATGGCCGGCAGGTGCTCCACCAGATAGCGCAGGATCTCGAAGGAGGCCGATCCGGAGCCTAAAATCATCGGCGCCCGCAAGTCGGTCGCGGGCACCGACCCGGACTGCAGGATCTCGGCCACCTCGATGCGGGAGCTCAAATGCTTGCTCAGCTTACCGTGCCGGGATTCGGCCAGCCCCCCTAAATAGATGATGCGCTTGGCCCCGGCCGCGGCAGCCGCCTTTACCATGTTCCGGGCGGCGGCGCGGTCGGCCTCGACGAACTTGCCCTTCTGGGCGATCATGGAATGCACTAAGTAATAGACGACCTCGCACCCGGCGCAGGCCGCTTGCAGCGACTCGATGTCCAGCACATCGCCCGCCGCCGGCTCGAGAAGCGCATGCCCCCCCCAGGCCCGGCCGGCCAATTTTTCCACCGAGCGCGCCATGGCCCGCACCCGGCAGCCCTTCTCCAGAAGCGCCGGGATCAGCCGGTTGGCGACATACCCCGTGGCCCCCGCAACAAGGATGGTCTTCATCGTTCAATTGAATCCGTTGAGTCTGATTGGTGAAAGTTGAAAGTGCGCTAAAATGCCTTAAGTGCCTAAAATGGAATAATGAGCATACTCCGGGTGACAAGCGGTGGGCCTTTTCGGTTCTTTTCAATTTTAGGCACTTTAGGCATTTTAGCGCACTTTAGGCACTCCCTTCATTCAGGCATGATTCCTCAGCTTCAAGGCTATCGGATGCGGGTTCAGGTAGACCTGCTGCTTCAGATACGGCTGGTTGAATTTGCGCACGTAGTGGTTCAACAGCGTAACCGGCACGATGAGCGGCACGACCTCGCGGCGATAGTGGTCGAGGATCTCCAGAATCTCCTGCTTCTCGTCGGCGTCGAGCTGCTGCTTGAAATAGCCCATGATGTGCTGCAGCACATTCATGTTTTTCTTCAGGCTGGTCTTCGTGCGCAGCGCCCCGATCAGCAGGTCCTCATAGCGGGTGAACACCTCGCTCGGGGTCATCCGCCGGCCCTCGGCCACCAGCTTGCCCATCTCCTTGGCAATGGCCGGGCTGTGGGAGAGCACCAGCAGCTTGTGGCGGGTGTGGAAGTCGACGAGGTTCTTCATGGTTTTGCCCGCCGCCAGGGTCTCCCGCCAGCGCTTCAGGGTGAAGAGCTGCTCGATGAAGGTCTCGCGCAGCTTCGCGTCGTTCAGGCGCCCCTCCTCCTCCACCGGCAGCAGCGGAAAGTGGCGCGTGAAGGCCCGCGCGAAGAGCCCGACCCCCTTCTTTTCGGCCATACCCTTGGCGTTGTAGACTTTGACACGCATCAGCCCGCTGCTCGGCGAGTCGCTCTTGAAGATGAACCCGCACAGGTTCTCCTGCTCCAATTCGCGCACGCGCTTCTCGGCCCAGGCGTGCATGCGCTCGGTGTGGTCCACGCCGCTACGGCTGGTGAGCAGGCGTGGGTTCTCCAGGTCGCCGACCAGCCGCATGGTCTCGCGCGGGACGGGGAACCCCGACTCCACCTCTGGGCAGACCGGCACGAACTCCAGGTATTCGCCCAACGTGCCGGTGATGTAGCGGTCAAGCTTGCCCATGCCGTCGTATCGCACCGGCTGGCCGAGCAGGCAGGCGCTGACGCCGATTCGGATTCGTTCTTCCATGGTGGGGCTCCTGTATTTTGATGAAGTTGTTCGAGGCAGGATGCGCAAATCGCACCTGCCCCGCTTCAGCGGGAATTTTGGACTTTCCGCCGACAGCATAAAGATGATAAGGGGAAAAAACAACTGCGACGTCCATGGAGGAGCACATGCTCGACCAGATGAAGGCTTTTGCCCGGGAAAAGAACATCTGTGTGCTGGCGACAATCGCCGGCAGCAAGCCCTATTGCTCGCTCATGGCCTACGCCACCGACACGGACTGCACGGAAATCTACCTGGCCACCCACCGGGCGACCCAGAAATTCCGCAACCTGACCGAAAACGCCGCAGTCAGCCTTTTAATCGACTCGCGTGAGAAGACGCCCCGCAGCCGGGCCCAGGCGCTGACGGTGGAGGGCACCTGCGCCCAGGTTGTAACCCCTGCCGATCAGGCGGATGTCCGCGCCAGGCTCCTGGGGGCCAACCCCCACCTGGAGGAATTT
The DNA here is from genome assembly GCA_041736435.1 of Desulfobacterales bacterium. Taxonomy (GTDB): domain Bacteria; phylum Desulfobacterota; class Desulfobacteria; order Desulfobacterales; family SpSt-501; genus SpSt-501. Next base: position 2,749 of record JBGSTS010000066.1, read on the forward strand.
CTCTCACACCCCGAGTGCGTGCTCCTGCGCGTGGAGATAACCTCGTTTCTGCTGCTTAAAGGCCTGACCGAAGCCCACCATGTGAAATTGGGGAATAATGCCTGAAATTTAAAAACGGTGCACGGCTCAGGGCGCAAGGCAAAAGGATATTTCAGCCGCCGACAAACGCCGACTTTTTGCCCGGCCGACATATTGGTTAAAAACGCCTTGCCCTCTGGGTAGGGTTTCCCTCGCGAAGCAATTGCCGGCTACAGCCCCGCAGGTCGCGGGGCTGCAAAGCTTTGGCAGCAGAAGGCGCCTCCATAGGGCTGCCGTCTGCGCCATTCTGCGTGTGTCTGCGGCAAAAAAGCCCTTGTATTATTTTCTTCTTTAAACCGTGGGCCGCAGGCCGTGCGCCCTCTACCGTTTTTCCACTTTAGGCATTTCACTAATTCTCCCCCCGCTGCACCGTCACGATCCCCAGGTAGCCGTCCACCGTCAGCGGGTCCCCGGTTCGAATCAACTCGGTGGCATCGGGGATGCCCGTAACGCAGGGCAGGCCGTACTCGCGGGCGATGATCGCCCCGTGGATCAGCATGCCGCCTCGGCGCTCCACCACGGCGGCCGCCAAGGGCACCACGAACGTCATGTTGGGGTCGACGGCATCGCAAACCAGGACCTCGCCGTGGCTGAAACCCTCCAGATCGGCATGCCGACGAACCACGCGGGCGCTGCCCTGGGCCAGACCGGGCCC
>JBGSTS010000072.1:0-17534 GCA_041736435.1 Desulfobacterales bacterium
GGCGCTGCGCGGCCACCGGGTGGTCGTCGTCGAGGCGTGCGACCGGACCGGCGGGGCCCTGGTATACGCGGCGAGCGCTCCCGGACGCTCCGAACTATGGGAACTGGCAACGTATTTCACGGCTGAACTCAGACGCCTCGAGGTGGAGATCCGGCTCAACACGGAGATCACCCCGGACTTGGTGGACGAGCTAACACCCGATGCGGCGGTTGTCGCCACCGGGGCGGTTCCCAGGTTTCCGGAAATCCCCGGCTTGTTCGATTCCGGGCTGGAGCTCTTCACGGTTGCGGATGTGCTCTGCGGCGCGGCGGTACCCGGAACGCGCGTGGTCGTGCTGGGTTCGGACCAGGCGGCCATGGTGACAGCGGATTTCTTAGCTCAAGGCGGGTGGGACGTGGCGGTGCTGGGCGGCACGCACATTGCCCCGGAGCTGGCCCCCAACGACCGCACCTCCCTGCGCCGGCGATTGTCCGCCGCCGGGGTTAAACTCTACAAACGGGCATTTATAAAGGAATTCGGGAACGACGGCATTCTGATCGATTATCAGGGCGGGCATGAAGCTCTGCGAGGATTCCGCGACCTGGTGATCGCCGATGGGTTCCGATCCGAGCGCCGTGCGGCCGAAATGCTCAGCCGCAGGGGCGTGGAAACCCACGTTCTGGGAGACGCCAAGTCGCCCCGGACCCTTCTCGAAGCCACCGCCGAGGCCGACGAGATAGGGCGAGCGCTCTAGCCTGAACCCATCGCGCCCCTGATCCCTGGCGGCTGCGGCCGCCGCGACTCGTGAAACAGCGGGTTCGATCGACCACGCGAACGAGCCGGAGTAAACCTCATCGAAGCCCACACCGTGCCGGGTGGGATCGAAGGGGTGGCTTGAGGCCGCCGCGAGATTCGATCTGGGGCCGGTCGGGTGGCGTTTCAGCGCTGTGGACCGCTTTCAGGCAAGGGCGGTTTGGCGCCCCGACGGGCAAAGCACGCTTTCAACGACGATCGGTTTATGCCAGGCCCAGTTTTCAAATCCGACCGGAAGTCACTTCGCCGCGGTGAATTTCGTATTTAGAATTGAAAGCCGTAACGCACGCCGAGTGTATCCAACCCCTCGTTCGGGCTTGCCACGTAAGCGTTCGACACGTGGTCGAACATCAGGGACAACCGATGCCGGCCGTTCCATGAAATGCCGACCTCGAAGGGGATGCGGAACAGCAGGCGTGAGCCGAGTTGCTTTCTGTCCGAATCCTCGTCGTCCAAGTCGCCGTCATGAAACGCCAACCCGGCACCGGTATTGAAAAAAAACACCCTGCCGAACAACATCTCCCAGATAAACCCACCGTAAACCTTGCTGGTGTCGCCGCGGTTGTTGATGCTTGCGCCGATGTTGGACAGCACCAGGCCGGGGCCAATGGTCCAGCCCGGTTTACCGAAAACAAGTTCAACGTTCCAGTCGATGCCGCCTTCCGAGCGTGAACGGCTCCACAGGTGGTCGACATCGTGGGCCAGACCTCCCACACGAATGCCGTAAAATAGAGGCATCGGCGACGGCCTTGGTCCGAGCTCCTCGGCGTGAAGAAGCGATACGATATGCGCGCTGCCACAGAACAGCATGAGAGCGATGCCCGTTCGGACGTAAGCGATTCTCATCTTTTCTCGGCTCCATTGTAAAATAAATTACCTACTTTTAGCTCTTTATTTTCAACAAAAACCAAATTCAGTTAAAACCTATGCACACGCTAAACATCTATTTTAAAACACAAAAATAAATGCTGTGACAAATACTGATTTTTAGCATGATATTTGCATATTAGTCACTTTAGATCGTATTGTTTTGAAATAAATTCAAAAAGGGGCAGAAAATACGCTTTATACGGCCGGGCAAAAAAAGGGGGGGGGTAACCCGGCTGGGCAGGAGGATCCATGAAAAAAATAGTGACATTGCTCATTGTGTCGATGCTGTTGAGCCCCCTGTTCGGTTTCGGCACTGCCGAGGGTGTTACCAACAGGGCCCCTTACTTCAGCGTCACCCACGAGGCTCCCTTGAAGGTGAGCTTGACCCTCAAAGACACTCTCAGTTTCGACTACTGGTGGGCCATGGGCGTGGAGCCAAGCCAGCTGAGTGTCGACATCCTGTTTTTCAAGAGCGACAACTGGGCGATCGTCAACGCGGTCTCCACCCGCGGGGGGAGTTCCGGCGAGTGGTCGACCATCACCCTTAAAGTACCGGAGTGGGCGCGGGGCGCGGAAACCCAGATAGAGTTCAGGCTCTACGACCACGGCCAGGAGACCAGGCCCATGGTGCACCTGCGAAACATCGGCAACCGGCCGGCTGCGGAGTGAGGCCCGCCGGCCTCGAAGGGTCCTAAAAGACGAGTGCTCCGCTTCTCAAGCCGGTGCCGCCAGTTTTTTCCCCAGATCGGCCGCCTGCTGCACGAGGTCCTTGCGCTTGCGTATCTCCCCGGGCTCCCCGGCGCTGCCGTAGACCATCCCCACGATCGCCCCCCCCAGGTAGCCGATTGCATCCTGAAAGGTGTGCAGCGCGTTCACCGCCCCGGAGCTGAAAGCATCCGCGTCGGCGAAGGCCAGGAGGATTCCGAATCTCTTTCCCCGCAGCCCCCGATAGTCGTTGTCCCCGCCCAACGCGTACCAGCGGTCCATGAAGAGCTTGGTCTGAGCCGAAACGCAGAACCAGTAGACCGGGCCTGCGAGGACGATGGCGTCGGCGGCTCGGATCTTCGAGTAGAGCGGCTGCATGTCGTCGTGGATGACGCAGCCCCGGGCGTTTTTCTTCCGGCACCCCTCGCAGGCCGTGCAGGGTTTGATGTCCAGCCCCTGGAGAAAAATGGTCTCCACCTCGGCGCCGGCAGTGGCAGCGGCCTTCGCGACCTTTGCGGCCAAGGCGGCGCTGTTGCCTCGCCGCCGCGGGCTGCCCAGCACGACCAGGACGTTCTGCTTTTTTTTTGCCATGCCTTTTTTCCTTTCGTTGGAGATGACGTCAGTTCAACATTATTCGCGGTGCGGCCGAATCCACGACGTGACCGGCAAAGCTGAACGCCGAGGTGAACGCCGGCGAGACCGCATTGAGCACGTGGGTCGAATCATCGGCGTGCTCGATGAGAAAGTCCATCATGAGCTCGTCGGTTTCGGTGTCGAGCAGCTGGGCCCGGATCCCGGGCCGGGTGTAGTCTCCGAACCGGCCGGGATCGAGTCGGCGTACGAGCCGTTCGGCCTGGGCAATGAAAAACTTCCGGCGATACTTGCGCATCTCCTCAAAGGCCAGCTGCCTGAAATTAAAGCGGTTGAGCGCAAAGAGCTTCGCCTCCCGGGCGGCGATTGTGAAAAACTCCCCGGCATCGAAACGCCCGGCAAGGTCGTAGTTTTCCCGCCAGAAGGCCGGGATCGCCGTGGGCCCGATCTTGACGTGGCCGTCCACGGTCTTGGTGAAATGCACGCCCAGAAACGGGTTGCGCAGGTTCGGAACGGGGTAGACGTGACGCTGCAGCAGCTCGTCGTCGCGGTAGCGCAGGTAGAGCCCCTTGAACGGGATCATGGTGAAGCGCCGACCCGCCCCGAAATGGCCGGCCACCCGGTCGGCGTAAAGCCCGGCAGCGTTGAACAGGTGGCGATAGCCGATCGGCCCGTGGTCGGTCAAAACGACCCCGGGCTTTCTACCGACGAAGCGCCGGCCGAAACGGACCTCGACGGTTGGGGGGAAGTTGGACACAAGATGCCGGCAGACCCCTCTGGGGTCGACCGTGGAGGTGCTCGGTGAGAAGAGCGCGATCTCGACCGTGCGCGCGTTGGGCTCGATCTGCGCAAGCTCCCCGGCATCGATCAGCCTCAGGTCCACGCCGTTTCGGTCCCCACGGCGCTTCAGCTCGCGGATGCCCTCGACCTCGCTCTCGTGCGCGGCCACCACCACCTTGCCGCAGCGGTTGATGGGCAGGCCGTGCTCCAGGCAGTAGGCGGTCAGCAGACGGTTGCCGGCCAATGTCAATCGCGCCTTCAGACTGTCGGCGCTGTAATAGAATCCCGCGTGCAGCACCCCGCTGTTGCGGCCGCTGGCGTGGAAGGCGACCTCCCCCTCCTTCTCAAGGATGACGATCCGGGCTCCAGAATAGCGGCGGGTGAGCTCGCGTGCGATGCTCAAGCCGATGATCCCGGCCCCGACGATGATGAAATCGGCTTGCGTCAAAAAAACCTCACTGCTGAAATTTGCGACTTTTTACGAGTTCATCCGTATTGCAAAAAAACCGCTCGACGTTGAATAGTAAATAAAGGACCATCCTGCAAGGGAAGATGAGCCTGTGGAAGAGCAATGCGATACGGGCGAGCAGATGCGAAGGCCGGGAGCAAAGCAAATAGTGTATGCCCGTGGAACCGGTGAAGCACCGTGTCAGGCAGATTGTCGTACATCCCCCGGTCCGTGGGGGCGGGTGAGGGAGGGTTCCGGTGCAACCATCGGTTTCCACACATTGAAAATTGGCTCGCAACCCCTCAAGTTCTGCTGAAAACCGCCGAAATACCGAAGAGGAACCTGAACGTGTCCTTAAGGGGTGGGGCAGGCAAAATAGGACAGAATGAATCCACCTGGTGACATACCGGCGAGTGCGACGGCGGCTCAGAGCGTCGCTTCGCCTGAGACGAAGGGCCTCGACGCCATCCATATCAGTGCGGCGGGCCCCACGGATGAGCTTGCCCCTGAACCGGCCCGGCCCGGCGATGTTGCGTCTGCGGCTTCATCCCGGCCGGTATTAGTGGAAGTGGGTGAATCGGAATTTCGTCCCGGGGACGGCACCACCGCTGCCCGCCGCATGCCCTACCGCGCAGTGGCCGGCTGCCTCGTGGTTCTATCATTGGCTGTTGGCGGCTGGTTCGCTTTTCAACGTTTCGGAGCCGGAATCCGGGTGAAAGAGGCGCCCGTTTCAGCGGCGGGCACGAAACTCCCTGAGCCGGCGGCGTCTTCGGGCCAGGCGCAACCGTCGGTGCCCGAAAAAATGCCCGGCTGGGACGCACGGATCGCAGAGGTGGATCGGCTGCGCACCGTTCTGCTTGCCAAGGCGGAAGAAGTGCGCCGGTTGCAGCAGGAATACCGGTTCGGCGTCATGGAAGTCGAAGAGGAGGTCGTCCATCTCATAAAGCGGCACGGTCTCGAGAGCTTCTCCCAGGCCATGCGGCACCGGCAGGTGGAGCTTGGGCTGCGCAGCATCCAGAGCCGGCAGGCCTATGCCGCCGGCCTGGCAAAACCCCTGCGCTGGCTGGCGGCCGGCAGCGAGGAGCTTTTGTTTTTCAAGCGCATGGCCGAGTTCGATCTCGAGGTGCTGCCGCTCGCTGCCGGGGTCGACATGGACGCCCATGCGTTGCACATCGGCGCCGTTCTGCACGCCCGGCAGCCGACCCCGGACACATTGGCGATGGATGCGGTCGACCCCCCGCCGTTACTGGAAGCTATCTGGAAACGGCTGGCGGACCGTGCCAGGCAGCTGACGGTCTCGGCGACCGAACGCGATAATGCCGCAATTGCGGCAGACGTCTGCTCAGGCAACCTGTCGCGCACCGCCGAGGTGTCGGTGCTGTGGCTCAAGACGGCACGCTGCCTGGCGGAGTCGGAGGCGAAGGAGCTCTTCTTGAACGGTATCTCCGAGCTGCCGGCCGCCGCGGCTCAAAAACTCTCCGAATGGCCCGGCAGCTGGCTGTGCTTGAACGGCCTCAAGCGGCTGTCCCCGGAGACGGCCCGCGCCCTGTTTTCATGGCCGGGACGCTTAATCTCCCTGAACGGGTTGAACGAGCTCTCGGCCGATGCGACCGTTTATCTGCCGGACTGGGGCGGGCGGCAACTCGAGCTCATGGGTATCAAGAACGTCGAGGCCATCGAACATCTGGTGCGCTTTGAGGACGCCGGCGGCAACCTCTTTCTGCCGCCCGAGATCCGGCGTCAGGTCGATGACTGGCGCCGGTCTCCCCGGCGGCCGATGACCGCCGGAAAGGAGAAACGCTGATGAGGGCCCCTGGTGCCCATCGGCTGGGTGTGGTTGCCGTCTGGGGCCTGGCCGTGATGCTCATGTGCGGGGCAACTGCCGAAGCCCGGGCGTCCGACATACCCAAAGCGGGCACGTTAAAGCAGACCCTGTCCGACATGACGTCGGCCCGGCGCGCGCTGGCCGAGCGGGGGGCTGCCGCCGCCGAGCTTCGCAACCGGCTTTATGCCCATCTGAAGGGGCTGCGGGCTGAAATCGCCCAAGAACGGCAGCGCAACGCCATCGGATCGTTCCAGCAGGCCGTCCGGGTCGAGCGCATCGGTTACAATCTGCGCCTGGCACAGCGGCTCTATGGCTACCTCGAACGCATCGACAGGCGCATCGACTATTTCCGGGTTGCGGACCAGACCCTCGAGTACACCATGCGGCGTGCGCATGACGATCTGCTCATGGTGGAAGTACTGGAAGACTCCGAAATTTCCGGGCTGCTGGCCCAGGTCGAATCCCTCCTGAACGAAGTGGCCTTTGAAACGCAACCCCCCCTGTTCAACGCCTCCGAGCCGCCCCTCCGCACCCTGGAGTCGGTCTGGAGCGAGCTCACCCAGAACCCTTAGTGCCGGTCCCATGCAGGAGGATCTCTCCGCCGCTTGCAGAGGGAATGTCTTTGCGCACGCAAAAACGTTCCGGATGGAACATTTTTAAATGAGTTTCTGATCCAGCAGGCTTTGCATCGAGCGTTGGCCGATCGTCGTCACTCCGCTGATGGCTTGAGCGATGTGGTAGGTTGCCTCTCCCAGGACGCCGGAGTTCATCATGACGAACGCCGAGTCGAGGCTCTTGTCGACGGGCTCCCACAGCCCGGGTGAGGTCAGTTTGCGGGCAAGTTGAATCTCGCTGGTGATCATGCCCAGGAATGCCCGGATGAACCGTTCCGCACAGTGTTTTTCGTGCTCGGGCAGGCCGTTGTAGATTTCGATCATCTGCGATGCCATGATCAGCGCCGCCTTGGCCTTCTCGCTTTGAGAAAAAGCGAATATCGCTTCCTTGGAGTTCATGAGCATTTCCCCTGTGTTTTATCCGCCGGTGCGCGGCAAAACCTCTTTTGGCACCTGCCGATTTGTGAGACGCTGATAATCAAGCCGGCGAGTCGTTAGATCCCCCCCGATATGAATCTGCCGCCGGCAGATTCATTCACGGTTGATCATGGCCGCCATGTAGCCCGCGCCGAACCCGTTGTCGATGTTCACCACGGCGACGTTGGAGCTGCAGCTGTTCAGCATGGCAAAGAGCGCCGTCAGCCCCCCCAGGCTTACGCCGTAGCCGATGCTGGTGGGGACGGCGATGACGGGCCGGCTCACCAGTCCGGCCACGACGCTGGGCAGGGCGCCCTCCATCCCGGCGACCACCACGAGCACCGATGCGGTTTCGATGCGTTCCCGATGGTGAAACAAGCGGTGGATCCCTGCCACGCCGACATCGAAGACGGTGTCGACCCGATGCCCCATGGCACGCGCAGTGACGGCGGCCTCCTGGGCAACGGGAATGTCGGAGGTCCCGGCCGACAGGACGAGAATGGTGCCGCGGCCCTGAACCGGAACCGGGGCGGTTTCCAAAACCAGCATGCACGCCTCGGGGTGGTAGGCGGCATCGGGGTGGTTCGCGAGCACCTCCTGCGCTTTTTGCGGATCGACGCGGGTCGCCAGAACGACCCGCTCCTGTGGGCGCATCCGCTGCAGGATGGCCGCGATCTGACCGGCGGATTTGCCCTCGCCGAAAATCACCTCCGGAAACCCCTTGCGCAGGGACCGGTGGTGGTCGATGTTCGCAAACCCGATGTCTTCGACCGACAGGTGCCGCAGCCGATGGGCGGCCTCCTCCGCCGGGGTGTCGCCGGCGGCCACGGACTGCAGCAGACTCAGCAAAAGCCCCTTGTCCATCAAACGCTCCGGAATCTCATTGCAGCGGCTGTTCGCGAATGGCGCCCGGCGCCGGAGGCGCCGAACTGCGGCCGGGTGGAGTGCTGAACGCCCGCTCCAGCTGGTCGATGCGCCGCTGCAGGCCGCTGAGCATCTTTTCGATGCGGGCCATCGCCTGCTCGACCGCCGTCTGCTGGGCCTTTTTCGCCTTCAGGATTTCCAGATCGACGTATTCCCGATCGACTTGCCCGGATCGGACCTTGGCGAGGTCGGCCTTGACCTGGGCAAGCTCGGTCTTGTTGCGCTCCATGAACCCGGCCACCCCGGTCAGGTCTTTTCCCAGGCTGTTCTCCAGCTTCTGCAGGCGCTCGGAGAGCCTGCCGAACTCGGATCGCATCGCCGCCGCGCTGCCGAGTTCCTCCCGGAACGGGGCCAGGGTTTGCAAATCTTTGTTCACGGATTGCACGTTCGCCGAAAGTTCCTGCAGCGCCTTGGCGTTGGAGGCAATGGACGCGTCGATGCGCGCGACGGCCTCGCCCCATTCCGGCTTGCCCGCTTTGGCGGCCTGAAGGGCGTCGACGGCCTCCATGGCGTTCTTGCTCTCCAGCTGAAGGCCTTCGATGCCGGCTCGCATGCGCTCCAACCGGGCGTTCACCGACGCATCGAGCTGCGCCAAGCGCTCGCTCAGCTCCCCGGTTTTTTGCTCGACGTCCGCCGCCACGCGCTCCGCGGCTTGGGAGTCGCTGCGCTGGGCCTGGGTCAACCGCACCTCGATCTCACGGTAGGCAAGAAAGATGACGACGGCGAGCAGGCAGGGCAGGACCAGCGTCAGAAAACTCACCCGCTGGCCGAGCTTTTGCAACCGCCGCTGGAGCGCCTCGTCGACGGGTGGGGTCTCCGGCTCCTCGTCCCCCAAATGGAACCTGAATTTCTCCCGATCGGCCATGGCGCTTACTCCCACTCGATAGTGGCGGGCGGCTTCGAGCTGATGTCGTAGACCACGCGGTTGACCCCGCTCACTTCGTTGATGATGCGGTTGGACACCCCGGCGAGGAATTCGTGCGGCAGCCGGGCCCAGTCGGCCGTCATGGCATCTTTGCTGGTCACGGCGCGGATGGCGGCGATGTTTTCATACGTGCGGGCGTCGCCCATGACGCCCACGCTCTTGATCGGCAGCAGCACCGCGAAGGACTGCCAGAGTTTTTGGTAGTACCCGCCGGCCTTGATTTCCGCAATGAGAATTTCATCCACGTTGCGCAGGATTGCCAGACGGCGTGCCGTGACCTCCCCCAGGATGCGGACCGCCAGCCCCGGCCCGGGAAAGGGCTGACGCCAGACGAGCTCCTCCGGCAGCCCCAGCTCGGCACCGAGCTCGCGCACTTCGTCCTTGAAGAGATGCCGCAGGGGTTCGACCAGTTTGAGCTTCATGCGGCGGGGCAGGCCGCCCACGTTGTGATGGGACTTGATCACGGCAGAGGGACCCCCGAAGGCCGAAACAGACTCGATCACGTCCGGGTAGAGCGTGCCCTGGGCCAGAAATTCGGCCCCCGGAATCTTGCGGGCTTCCGCCTCGAAGACGTCCATGAAGACCCGGCCGATGATCTTGCGCTTGCGCTCGGGGTCCGTCACCCCGGACAGCGCCCGCAGGAATCGGCCTGCCGCGTTAACGAAGCGGATGTTGATCTGCAAATGCTGTCTGAGTGTTTTTTTGAGCGTTTCGCCCTCGTTTTTGCGCAGCAGGCCGTTGTCGACGAAGATGCAGGTCAGGCGTTTGCCGATGGCGCGATGCATCAGCACCGCTGCCACCGAGGAGTCAACCCCGCCGCTCAGCCCCAAAACCACCTGCTGGGCGCCGACCTGCTCGCGAATGCCCGTCACGGCCTCCCGGGCAAAGGATTTCATGGTCCAGCTGCGCCGGCAGCCGCAGATGCCGAACAGGAAATTCTTGAGCATGGCAGCGCCCCGGGGGGTGTGGTCGACCTCCGGGTGGAACTGGACCCCGATCAGCCGCCGCCGGGCGTCTGCGGCCGCCGCGTAAGGTGTGTTCGGTGTGGAGGCCGTGACCTGAAACCCCCGCGGCAGCCTGCGAATGGAGTCGCCGTGGCTCATCCAGCAGGGGGTCCGGGTTGAAACCCCTTTGAACAGCTCCTCCGGCCGGGCAATGGACAATTCGGCAAACCCGTATTCGCGCTTGGCGGCACGTTCGACCCGGCCTCCCAGAGCGTTCACCATGAACTGCATGCCGTAACAGATCCCCAGAACGGGAACCCCCAGCTCGAAGATGCCAGGGTCGACCTTGGGGCTGCCGGCCTCATAGATGCTTGCCGGACCGCCGGAGAGGATGATGCCTTCGGGTTGGTGCGCCTTGATCTGCGCCACCGGAATGCCGGGAGGTTCGATCCGGCAGAAGACATGGTTCTCCCGCACGCGGCGGGCGATCAGCTGGTTGTATTGGGACCCGAAATCGATGATGATGATCATGAAGTTTCCTTATAACTGTTTGCGCGCGCTGGCCGAATATGTTAAACACGCCCGCAAATGTCAACGGGAAAATCCGGGCGTTCGGCCGCCGCGGCCGACGGCCATGAGCATATTTAAAAGGAGCCCACCCACATGTACGACAGCAGTGATCTGCGAAAAGGGTTGAAAATCGAATACGAGGGCGACCCCTACATCGTCGTCAACTTCGATTTCGTTAAACCCGGCAAGGGCCAGGCACTCTACAAGTGCCGTCTCAAAAACATGTTGACCGGTGCCCAGTTCGATCGCAATTTCCGCTCGGGCGAAAAATTCGGGGAGCCAAACCTGGAAGAAAAGGAGATGGAGTTTCTTTACAAGGACGGCACCTCGTTTTGTTTTATGAACTCCACGAATTTCGAGCAGGAGTTCGTCGGCGACGCGCAGGTGGGCGATGCCAAGGACTTTTTGAAAGAGAACACCATCTGCACCGTCCTGTTCTACCGGGACCGGCCGATCAGCATCACGATCCCCATTTTCATGAACCTGCGCATCGTCAAGTCCGACCCCTGGGTGAAAGGGGACACGGCTTCGGGCGACTCGAAACCGGCGACACTGGAAACCGGTTACGTGGTGCAGGTTCCGACCTACATCGAAGAGGGCACTTTGATAAAGGTCGACACGCGCACCGGGACCTACGTCGAACGCGTCAAGGAGTGATCGGGATGCCGAGCCGGCGCCCGGCCGTCGCCGCAGGCGGATGATCAAGCGGACCGGCCGTTGGCATCCTCCTTCAGGAAAAACTGCAGTTTGACCGACCCGATGTCGATGACGTCCAGGTCCTGAAGCCGCTGGGATGTCTTGACCTTGCGGCCGTTGACCCGCGGTGTGACCAGCCCGCCGACACGGCTCAGATAATATCCGTCGGGCCGGCGGCTGACGGTGGCGGCGGCCCATCCGACCCCGAACCCTTTCGCGACGACCTCGGATGCGGGGTCTTTGCCGATCTTGATCAGGTTCCCGGTGAGGGTCAGCTGGCCGTGGCCGCCGGCAAGGTAGGCGAGAGTGCCGGCCGCATCGGTCCGGCGCAGCAGCGGTTGCGGGACCACCGGGGCGCTCTTGCTGACCATCGCGCGGTAGGTGCTGGTGTCCATGACCATGGTCCGGTCGATTTCGCGGGCGGGGGCCTCGGCGGCGCTCGGGTCATCTTCTGCGCCGTAAAGCAGCAGGTGCTTGCCGATGCTGATGCCATCTCCGGCTTTCAGCCGGTGGGAGCTGACCATCTGCTCGTTCACAAACGAGCCGTTCTTGCTCTGCAGATCCACCAGGACAAAGAAGTCCCCCACCGGGTCGACCCTGGCGTGATGCGCGGAAACCGCGAGGTTGTCGATGACGACGTCGTTGTCCTTGCGGCGCCCGATGGTCAGCGACCGGCCGCGCTCGAGCGGGTAGCGGGCGATGATCGTGTCTTTGAATTTCAGGGTGATGGTGGGCATGATTCTTCCAGGCATCAGTGGGGGAGGGTGAGCCGCAGCGCTGCCAGGGCGCTTTTCAGCCACATCCGCCAGCGACTCACGCCGGAGGGCCGGTTGCGCGGCATGCGGGCAACGCGCACGGCGACCACCGAAATGTTGTCCTCCCCGCCGCGTTGGTTGGCGAGGTCCACCAGCGTGCGGCAGGCCTCGCGCGGCGGATGCGAGGAGACGACGTTCAGAATCTCCGGCGGCGACACCTTGTTGCTCAGGCCGTCGGAGCACAGCACCAGCACGTCGTGCGGGTAGCAGCTGATCTCGCACAGGTCGGCCTCGACGCTCGCCTTGGGGCCGACCGCCCGGGTGAGCACGTTGCCAAGGAAGGGGGCATAGGCCTCCGACGGCATGTCGGCCTGAAGCGTGTGCGGCACGGAAAGGGCGTCGATCCCGCCGTTGCGTACCAGGTAGATCGGGCTGTCGCCGATGTTGGCGGCCACCAGCCGATCTTCGCAAAAATAAACGGCGGCGACGGTGGACCCCATCCCGTGGCGGTCGGCACGGCTCAGGGACGCCTCGTGAACGACCTGGTTGGACCAGCGGATGCCGGCCAGCAACCGCGCGGCACCTTCGGGCCCGCGATCCTCGGGCGAGGCGGGTTCCGAACCGGGCGCTTTCAAAAAGTCGCGAATGGAGGAAACGACCAGCTCGCTGGCGATCTCGCCGGCCTGATGCCCGCCCATGCCGTCGGCAACGAGGTAGAGGCCCAGGTCGTCATCGACGCATATACGGTCTTCGTTGGCCTCCCGCTTGCGCCCGATGTCGGACAGGCCTGCCGATTGGACAGTGATCATAGGCTATGATTTTATGCGCAAACCACCTGAAGGTCAAGGCGGGCTCGGCAGCCAAGCCGTCGCAGGCGTCCCCCACCGCCGGGAGCGTGACCGCATGAACATCTATCTGATCGGGCCGCGGGGCGCCGGAAAAAGCAACGTCGGAAGCCGTTTGGCCGAAGTTTCCCGCCTCCCGCTCTGCGACATGGACACGGAGCTGGCCCGACGCTGCGGACGCTCCATCCAGCGCTTCGTGCAGGCACTCGGATGGCCGGCCTTTCGGCGCGCGGAGCGGGCCCTGCTCACGGAGCTGGCCGCCCGCGACGGATGGGTCGTTTCCACCGGCGGCGGGGTCGTGTTGGACGAGGCGAACATCGAGGACATGCGCCGCAGCGGCTGGGTGGTGTGGCTGTACGCGACCCCCGAAATCCTGCTCAGCCGGCTGCAGGCGGACCCGGCACAGCGCACCCAGCGGCCGGCGCTGAGGCCGGGCCAGGACCTCTCCGATGAAATCCGGCAGACGCTGATCGAACGCGAAGCGCTCTACCGGCGCGCGATGCACGTTTGCATCGACACCGGCCATCGGTCCGTGGAGGCGGTCTGCGCTGCCATTTCAGCGCAGCTCGAATCGGGGGCGTGAACGCCCGCGTCCCTTGACAACCCCACCCGATTTCAGTAGGTTTTCCTGCACCGCCGCATCGATCGCATCGCCAGCGGATCCGGCTATGCCCGCGATCGAAGCCCTCACTCATTCCCTCACAGGCGAGAACGTGATGTTGATTCGTTGGTTGACGCTCACCTGCGCGGTCATCGTGTCGGCCTACCTGCTGGACGGCATCCACGTCAGCAACTTTCTGTCCGCCTTTTTGGCGGCAGCGGTGCTGGCCACGCTCAACACCTTTTTGCGACCGATCGTCTTTATCCTCACCCTGCCCGTCAACGTTCTCAGCCTGGGCCTGTTCACCCTGGTCATAAATGCCATCATGGTCAAGCTGGCCTCGGTCCTCATTCCGGGCTTCGACGTCGTCGGTTTTCTGCCGGCCGTGTTCGCCGCTGTGCTGATCAGTGCCGTGGACTGGCTGCTCAACCGGGTGGTGTGCGGTCTGCGGCTGCAGCCCGGATCGGAGCCGAAGCCGGGTGGAAGGGGAGGCGACCCGGAATCGATCATCGACCTCAAGGACCGGGGCGGCAACCGCTGGGAATGACTTCATGGCGGGCCTGTCCATCATCACCAGCAACCGGATGGACGTGCTGGTCGAGCACCTGGCGGCACTGATGCGCGAGCCCCCCGGCCCACCGCTGCTTCCGGAAACGATTGTGGTTCAAAGCCGGGGCATGGAGCGCTGGGTGTCGATGGAGCTGGCCCGGCGCAACGGCATCAGCGCCAACCTGCAGTTCCCTTTTCCGAACGCATTTTTAGAATCGGCCTTTCGCGCGGTTTGCCCCGACCTGCCCGGCCGCTCGCCGTTCGAACCGGCCATCCTGGCCTTCCGGATCATGGCCCGTATTCCGGAACGCCTGGGAGACCCGGAATTTGCCCCCCTGAAGCGTTTCCTCAGGAAGGATCACCGCTCGGCCAAGCTGCACCAGATTTCGCAGCGGGTGGCCGATCTCTTCGACCAATACCTGGTCTTTCGACCGGATCTGATGGAACGCTGGGAGCAGGGTCGCATAGCCCCCGCCGAGCGCCCCTGTCAATGGCAGGCCCTGCTCTGGCAGGATCTTGCCCGCGAGACCGCCGTACCCCACCGCGTTCGCCTGCGACGGGTCCTGGCCGCCGCCCTCAGCGGTCAGGCCGAAGGACTCGTTGCTCTGCCCCGGCGGGTGTGCCTGTTTGGGATTTCCTATCTGCCGCGCTTTCATCTCGAGGTGTTCGCCGGGCTGTCCCGGGTGATTCCGGTCACCCTGTTCAGCCTGAACCCCTGTCGCGAATACTGGGCCGACATCGTCAGCGCACGCGAGGCCCACGCCATCCGGCGCCGGCGCGGCAGAGCTGCCGCGGCCGAAGACGGTCTGCACCTTGAACAGGGCAATCCCCTGCTGGCCGCGTGGGGCCGCCTTGGGAGGGAGTTTTTGGATGCGGTGACGGAGACCGGCGCGGAGCCGTCGGAGCGCTTCGTCGACCCCGGGACCGACTCCCTGCTCACTCGGGTGCAGTCCGACATCCTGAACCTCCGGGAACCGCAGCCCGCCCCCGGTTTGAAATCCGACGGCTCCATCCGGGTTCATGCCTGCCACAGCCCCATGCGGGAGGTCGAGGTCCTGCACGATCAACTGCTCGCCCTGTTCGACGAGGAGCCCGACCTGCGGCCCCGGGACATCGTCGTCATGACCCCGGACATCGAGGCCTATGCGCCGTTCATCGCGGCGGTATTCGGCGCTCAGGTGGACCCGCAGCGGCGCATCCCCTTCAGCATCGCCGACCGCAGCCCGCAGCGCGAGAGTGGGGCGCTGCAGGCGTTTTTCTCCCTGCTCGACCTGCGCGACAGCCGCCTCGAGGCCGCGCAGGTCCTGCAGCTGCTGGAGAGCCCGTCGATCCGCACAAAATTCAACCTCGAGGACGCCCGTTTGACGCAGCTGGAGCGGTGGGTCCGACAGGCGCGTGTGTGCTGGGGGAAAGACGAGACGACCGCCCGCGACCTGGGCCTTCCGGCACACGGCCAGAACACCTGGCGAGCCGGGATGGACAGACTCCTGCTGGGCTTCGCACTGCCGCCGGTCGGCCCCGAGGTATTTCAGGGCGTTCGCGGCTGCGACACCGTCGAAGGCAGCGAGGTGCGCCTGCTGGGCCGATTTCTGGAATTTCTCGAATGCGTCTTCGCCCTCTCCGCCGCCCTGCGGGTCCCGCGCCGGCTCAGTGCCTGGCGAACGGAACTGACTCATGCAGCCACGGCGTTTTTCCCTGAGGCCGCAGGCGGGGAGGCCGGGATCCTCGCCCTGCAGCGGCTGCTGGGAGATCTGGCGCTGATGGAGGAAACTTCCGGTTTCACCGCGGAAGTGCCGATCGAGATCGTGCGGGCATTTTTGTCGGCGCGGTTGGAGGCCGCAGGCGCCGGCCGGGGATTTCTGTCGGGTGGGGTCACGTTTTGCGCCATGCTGCCGATGCGGACGATCCCCTTCGAGGTGGTCTGCCTGATCGGGATGAACCACGACGCCTTCCCGCGCGAGGACCACCGGCTCACCTTCGACTTGATGGCCCAGGCGCCGAGGCCCGGAGACCGTTCCCGCCGCAGCGACGACAAATACCTGTTTCTCGAGGCACTGACCGCCGCCCGCCGCCGCTTCACCATCAGCCATGTCGGCCAAAGCCTTCAGGACAACAGCCCGATTCCGCCGTCCGTGGTGGTCAGCGACCTGCTGGATGCGCTTCAGCGAGGCTACGGGATCACCTTGGAGGAGGGAATCGTCACGCGCCATCGGCTCCAGGCGTTCTCGCTGGACTATTTCAGCAGCCATTCCGAACTGTTCAGTTACTCCAGCGAGGACCTGCACGCCTGCGCCGCTGCGGCGGGGGGAAAGCAGCCGCCGGCCTTCTTCCCGGCACCGGTCCGGCTGGGCGCAGCGGAACAGGAGACCTGGGGCCGTCCGGACCTCCCGCGCTTGGTTTCGTTTTTCGCCCACCCCGCCAAATGCCTCGTGCGCGACCGGCTGGGGATCCAGCTCGACCCGCCGCCGCTCGAAGCCGCCGACCGTGAGCCGTTCGCACTCCAGGGGCTCGAACGTTTCAACGCCGGAAGCCGTCTCCTGGAGCACCGTCTGGCGGGTGGGCGGCCGGAGGAGGTGTTCACGGAGCTTCGCGCCGCCGGCCGGCTTCCGCACGGCACCGTCGGCGACGTCGTATTCCAGGATCTCTGGGCCGAGGTAAACCGTTTTTCGCGCCGGCTCGAACCCCTGTGGCCCGCCGGCGCCGAGCGAACGATCGAAAACCGCTGGGAGTTGGGCGGCACCTGCCTTTCGGTGCGTCTCTCCGGGATTCGAGGCAGCGGTTGCCTGCGCTACCGCTTCGGCAGGATCAGAGCCCGGGACGTGATCGACCTGTGGCTGCAGCACCTGGTGCTCTGCCTGGACGCAGACGGAAACCCCGGGTGCGAAAGTGTCATGGTCGGCACCGACCAGACCCTGCGGCTCGCCCCGGCGGCGGAAAGCCGGGCGGCCCTGAAGGAGATCCTGCGTCTCTACCGGCAGGGGCTCGAGATGCCGTTGGCCTTTTTCCCGCAATCGTCCCTGGCATACGCCCGGGCGATTGGCCGATCCGAGGCCAGGGCCCTGGCTGCCGCCCGCAGCGCCTGGGAAGGCAGCGACCGCCACCCCGGGGAAGGCGACGACCCCTACTTTCGACGCTGTTTCGAGGTGTCCGATCCGCTGGGGGATGAGTTTGCCCGGCTCAGCCGTCGCGTCTTCGACCCGATACTCGCCTGCGCCTCTTTCGATACCGCGTGACGATGGAAATCCGTTCAATCATCGATGTCCCGAAATCGACCCTGGAGACGGCCGGGCTCAAACCCGGCGACCTGCTGCAGGTGAGGGTGGTGGGGCTGGACGAAAACGGCCGCACCCTGGTCGAGATCGGCCGCTGGCGCGTGTCGGCCGAGATCCGCTTTCCGGTAACCGAGGGCGATGAGTTCCTGGTGCGCGTGACGGAAACCGAAAACCGGCTCAGCCTGCAGCTTGCTCGGAGCCCGTCCGGCGAACCCTCTTCCGCGGCCGGTGCCGCCGGTCCGGTGAGATCCGATTCGGTCCTCCTGCACGACCTCCAGCTTCGTCTGCAGCAGCTGATCGCGAATGCCGGGAGCCGGGGGCAGCTGCCGCCATTCGGCGCGGAGCCGCGGCTGACGCTGGAAGCCCTGGGCAGATGCCTGGCGCCGATCGATCCCGGCGACGAACCCGGCC
>JBGSTS010000105.1:0-39540 GCA_041736435.1 Desulfobacterales bacterium
ACCGGGGCCGGCGGCGGCGGGTGCGTCTGGGCCATCGGCGAAGCCGATGCGGTCGATCGCCTCGCGCCGCGCTGGCGGGAAATTCTCGGCCGGCGCCCCGGCGCGCACCTGTTGAATGCCGGAGTGGCCGGCACGGGGCTCAGCGTCGATCGGACCGGGTAACGTCCCGGCTATTTTTCCCTTGGCATTTTCAGGAAAATGGCCTATTCAAAAAGCCCGCCATCGCAGTGAACGATCCGTTTCAAGGAGCCCGAGGACATGTATTTCCAGGAACTCATTCTGACACTCCAGGCCTTTTGGGCGCGAAAAGACTGCCTTATTATCCAGCCTTACGACCTGGAAGTCGGCGCTGGGACCTTCCACCACGCAACCCTCCTGCGGGCGCTCGGACCGGAGCCTTGGAAGGTCGCCTATGTCCAGCCCTCCCGGCGCCCCACGGACGGTCGCTACGGCGAGAACCCCAACCGCTTGCAGCACTACTATCAGTACCAGGTGCTGCTCAAGCCCTCCCCGATGGACGTTCAGCAACAGTATTTGCAGAGCCTGACGGCATTAGGCATCGACCCGCTCGAGCACGACATCCGCTTCGTGGAGGACGATTGGGAATCCCCCACCCTCGGCGCCTCCGGTTTGGGCTGGGAGGTCTGGCTGGACGGGATGGAGATCACCCAGTTCACCTATTTTCAAATGGCCGGCAGCATCGAACTCGTGCCGGTCTCGGTGGAGCTCACCTACGGGCTGGAGCGGATCGCCATGTATCTGCAGCAGGTCGACAACGTCTTCGACCTGCAGTGGAACCGCCAGCTGCGTTACGGGGACGTACATCATCGCCAGGAAGTCGAGCAATCCACCTACAATTTCGAGCAGGCCGATGTCGGTCTGCTCTTCGAGCTTTTCGGGCGCTACGAAGCGGAGTCGCGGCGGGTCATCGAAAAAGGGCTGGTGCTGCCGGCGTACGAGTTTTGCCTGAAGTGCTCCCACACGTTCAACCTGCTGGACGCCCGCGGGGCCATCAGTGTGACCGAGCGTACCGGATATATCGCGCGCATCCGCAATCTGGCTCGGGCCTGCGCTGAGGCCCATCTGGCCCAGCGAGAGGGCTTGGGCTTCCCGCTGGCGAAGGCGGAGTAAGGTCAGACGGTCGGCCCGAAAGGCCTAAAGAGCCGCCGCTGTGACAGGCGTTTGCCGAATCGACCGGCGACAGGCCGACGGACTGACATGCAACGAGGTTAACGACGAATGAAGACGCTGTTGCTTGAAATCGGGACCGAGGAAATTCCCGCCGGGTACATCGACCCTGCTCTGACAGCCCTGGCATCGATGCTGACCCAGAAGCTGGGGGAGGCCCGCATCGGACACGGACCGGTCCGCACTTACGGGACCCCGCGCCGATTGTCGGCGACGGTGGAAAACCTGGCACCACGGCAGAAACGGCAGACCAGCGAGATCTTAGGTCCGCCCCGCAAGGTGGCCTTTGACGCGGACGGGCGGCCGACCATGGCGGCCCTAAAATTCGCCGAGAAAGTCGGGCTGCCCCTGGAACGGCTGGGGACCACGGCAACCGCTAAGGGCGAGTACCTCAGCGCCACGGTGACCGACCCGGGGATGAGCACGGCCGCACTGCTCAAGACCATCCTGCCGGAAATCATCCTGGCCCTACCGTTTCCCAAGACCATGCGCTGGGCGGATCTGCCGATCTCTTTCGCTCGGCCGATTCACTCCCTGCTCGCGCTCTATGGCAAAACGAGAGTCGACTTCGTACTGGGCAACGTCCGCAGCGGGCGCACGAGCTTCGGGCACCGTTTCGTTCACCCGGGCCGGGTGCGCGTGGCCGAGCCCTGCGCCTATCGGGAGGCGCTGCGTGCGGCATCGGTGATCGTGGATGCCGCTGAACGGCGCAGGCAGATCGCCGAGGATGCGGCTCGGGCCGCGGCGTCCGTGGACGGAACGGTGCTGGCCGACGAGGAGCTGCTCGCCATCGTCACGCACTTGGTGGAGTTTCCGGCGGTCGCCGTCGGCCGGTTTTCGGACGCCTTTCTGGAGCTTCCCCCGGAGGTGCTCATTACCGCCATGCGTGAGCACCAGAAGTATTTCGCGGTGATGGGCGAGGGCGGCCGGCTCCTGCCGCACTTCGTCGTCGTCAACAACACCCCGGCCAACGACATGTCCGTGGTGGTCCGCGGGCACGAACGGGTGCTGCGCGCCCGGCTCGAGGATGCAAAATTCTTCTATCGCGGCGACCGTGACGTTCCGCTGGACCAGCAGGTGGAGCGGCTCAAGAACGTTCTCTTCCAGGCCAAGCTCGGATCGATTTACGACAAGGTGTGCCGCGTGCAGGCCCTGGCCCGCTTTGTGGCCGAGAACACCGGCGGCGACCCGGAGCTGGTGCGGCACTCGGAGCGGGCCGCCCGGCTTTGCAAGGCCGATTTGGTCAGCCAGATGGTGGGCGAGTTTCCCAAGCTGCAAGGCATCATGGGCCGGGTCTATGCGCTGGCCCAGGGGGAAACCGAGGCGGTGGCGGCCGCCATCGAGGAGCACTACCGGCCCACCTATTCGGGCGGACCGCTGCCGGAGACCGCCGCCGGGTCGGTGGTGGCGATTGCCGACAAAATGGACACCATCTGCGGCTGCTTTCGGGCCGGCTTGATCCCCACGGGGGCGGCCGACCCCTACGCCTTGCGGCGTCAGGGCATCGGCGTGATCCAGATCATGCACAGCCGCGGTCTGCCATTTCCAATGGAGTTGGTCATTCGCAAAAGCCTTGAGCTTTTCGAGGGCGGAGCGGGCACCTCACCGGAAGCGGCCGCCAAGATTCAGGCGTTCCTGGAAGGGCGGATGGCCTCCATCCTGGTGGAGGAAGGTTTTTCCAAGGACACGGTCGCAGCGGCCATGGGGGTGCCGGCCGAAGGCATCCCCGCGGTCTGGAGCCGCGCCCGGGCCCTGCAGGGATGGAAAAACAAGCCCGATTTTGAACCGATTGCGGTATCCTTCAAGCGTGTGGTAAACATCATTCGCCGGGCAGAGGGCTTTATGCCGGGGGCGGTCGATACAACGCTCTTCGAGCACCCATCGGAAACTGCGCTGCTGGGCGCTTTTCAAACCCTTCGGTCTGAGGTGCAGGAAGACCTCCGACACGGGCGCCATGACGAGGCCCTCGCGCGTGTGGCCACGCTGCGTGCCCCGGTCGACGCTTTCTTTGACGACGTCATGGTCATGGCGGAAGACCCCGGGCTGCGCCGCAACCGGCTCTCCCTGCTGGCCCTGATTGCCGGGCTTTTCGACGCAGTTGCCGATTTTTCAAAACTCTCGGCGTAAAAGAGACAAAAGGGCGATGGCGACTGCCGGTGTTGCCGCGGACAGCCCGATGAGCCCGACAACCTCGATCACTTCAACACACTCTGAGTGGAGGACACATGCCTTACGATCCGGAAAAGGACAAGGTCTTGAAAAAGTGGAAGAGCGATGAGACCGGCCTGGTGCTGTCCATCAACCGTTACGCCGAGGGTGAAGCCAAGCTGCAGATCGGGCCGCGGATCCTGAAGAAAAAAGACGGCACTGACGGGGCGCCGGTGAAAGCCGGACGGCTATCGATGGAGGATGTCATTTGGCTAAACGACATGCTCGATGAAATCAGGGATGAGTTGTCCCGCCAAAACAAGCCCGAATAGGGAAATCAGGCGTGGATGCGTCGGGCGCCATCGTTCATCCCGGGTCTGGAAAGGCATCTCCACTCCTTGGGCCGCTGGCGGTGCTGGCGGCAACCGGCCCGGACCTTTCGTTGCTCCGCAGATCCCTCGCCTTCGACGCGGATGAGAGCCGCCGCCTGCACATCAGTCAGCTGTTCACCTCTTCCAAACGCCACGCCGGTCTCAGTCTGGCAGGGCCGATGGTGGGAGCCCCTTATGCCGTTATGGTCGCGGAGACGCTCATTGCCTGGGGTGCCCGCAGCCTGATTTTTCTCGGTTGGTGCGGGGCCATTGCGGAGACGGTTGCGATCGGCGACCTGGTGCTGCCGACATCGGCCTTCATCGACGAAGGCACCTCGCGCCACTATCTGCCCGAACCCCGCGAGTCCCGTGCGTCCTCCTCCCTGGCCCGGGAGATCTCCGACGGCTGCGCCGCCGAGAAGATCAGCGTTCACTCGGGAGCGGTGTGGACAACCGACGCGCCCTATCGCGAAACGCCCGACAAGGTCCTCGACCACCGCCGCCGGGGGGCGCTGGCGGTCGAGATGGAGGTCTCGGCGCTTTTTTCGGTTGCCGCCTTTCGCTGCGTCGAGGCAGCCGCCTTGCTGGTCGTCTCCGACGACCTTTCTGCTCTGACGTGGACACCCGGCTTCAGGGACCCGCGGTTCATCCGCGGCCGCGAAGCGGCCGGCACCATCATCGGCCGGCTCTGTGCCATGCATGCGGGGGTCTGAGACGCACTATCGGATAGTCTCTTTCCTCGACCCCTGGCCGCCGGTGGTGACCCGTGCCTGTGGTTTATTTGCCCGGACGTCGCGGTTTGCGCTGAACCGCAAGCAGGGTGATGTCGTCCTCGGGTGCGGCATCACCGATATAATCGGATAGGCGCTGCTGGAGGTGTTGCGTCAGAGCGGCTGCGGACGGGAAGCTCCCATCAAGCATTTGCTCGAGGCGAGGGCGGCCGAAGCGCTCGTCTTCGGGCGAACGTGCATCCGTGACCCCGTCCGTGAAAGCGAGAAAGATGTCCCCCGCGTCGAGGACCACATGCCGGCGGGTGTAGCTTGCTTCAGCCAAAACCCCGACCGCCGGGCCGCTGGGGGCGAGCCGCTGCTTGATTCCATCCGCGCCAACGATGACCGCCGGATCATGCCCGGCATTGATGTAGGTCATCCTGCCGGAGGCGGTGTCCAGCATGCCGAAAAACAGCGTGGCGAACATGCTGAGGTCGCCGTGATTTTCGATGATGTACTTGTTGATCAGGCTTACGGCTTCGAGCGCACCGTTGTCGGCGGTGTCGCAGGTCTTTACCAGGAGGCATTCCGACACGCTCGATTGGGCTGCCAGATCCACCCCTTCCAGCTCCGTCTGACCGGAAAACACCCGGATCAGGCTTCGAATCAGCGCCATGAACAGGGCGGCCCCGACCCCCTTGCCGCACACATCGGCGATGACCAGCCCGACATGGCCTTCGGGAAGCTCGAAGACATCATAGAAATCCCCTGATACCTGGCGGGCTGGCCGGAAGAAAGCGGAAAATTCCCAACCGGCTTTGCGGGGTAGAAACGAGGGCAGAAAATTCGCCTGCATTTCGCGGCCCTGATTCAGTTCCCGGTCCAGCGCTTTGGAATAAGATGCCACCTGCAAAAAACTCTCCTGCAGAAAGGCCTCCGCCTGTTTGCGCTGATGGATTGCCTCAGAGATCTGCTTGAAGGTTCGGGTGAATGCCGCGATGACCTCTCCCAATTCGTCTTGGCGGGACTCCCGTGCCGTGAGAAAATCGGGCACTTCCGTGTCCTGCTGGATGGCGTTGCCGGCGCTGATCAGGTCCCTGCGCAGGCGCAGAATCGTTGCGATCACGATGAGGTAGAGCGCCAGCATCGCCCCAATGGTGACAAACACTGAAATAATCAGCACCAGACCGGCGATACGCAGGGTGAACGCCACCAGTTCCTTGTTCACCGGAGACGCATCATGGCGCACAATCAGGGTGTAGCCGGGTTGCCAGCGCCGGGAGGTCCAGGCCACGTCGTAATGAGCCTTGCTTCCGTCCAAGCGTCCGGTGGGCCTTTCCGCCGGCAATTCGTCGAAAGCCAATTCCGGAGGTTCACCAAAAACCCCGACCAGGCCGCCATCCGGTCGATACAGGGCACCGCCGATGACGTGGTTGTGGTGCGACAGCATGGCCAGGCAATCCAAAAGCTGGCGGTCCGAACTGTCCGCGGCGGCATGCTGCATGATTACCATCAGTTTGGCAGCCGTCACCTCTCGGACCTGCGCGAGCAGTTCCTCCTTCCGGTTGTGAAGGGAGGGAATCAGAATAATGGCCTCGATGACGACCACGCTCACAAAGACCCACAGGGCCACCCGTCGGGACAGGCGGGCTGCGGGTATCTGTCGCAACGCACGGGTCAGGCGTGACATCGGAGCGGACACCCATGCGGTGTGTGGTAAAGCCCGCGGTTCCATCAAACTCGAATCTCCATCAAACCGATTGCCGTTGTATGCTTCCGGTTGGTTGGCCGGCAAGAAAACGTTCTGTAAGAATGCGTGGGATTGCCACAACCGTCAAGGCGAAAATTTGCGTGTCTGATCTAATATAGCCACTCCCCTACGCAATGTCCCACCCCCCATGAATAAAACGTGTTTTCTTGAGCACCCGGCGTTGCCGCTTTCTGGCTTCGTATAGGGAGGAGGCCGGAGAGAAGGTCGCTTTCGCCGCCGGGTTGGATCGTATGCACGCCTTGGATCAGGATGCTCGCCAAGTTGAAATTGCCAATCTGCCCCGGGCGGTGGGGCACTCCTTTGGTTTCCAGCGCGGCCCACGGAAAATGCATTGGACATATACAGTGGGCTGCTGGATGGGGTGAACTATCGCGTGAGGCTGGATAAAACGGGGGACCGTTGCTTTACGAAGGCATCACTCGTACCAGGTAACGATTTCTTTCAAGTCGGCCCGTCCGGTGCGGAAAGCGTTGACCGGAGACGTCTCGTCTGCATATCCGAGTGAAATGCCGAGAAGGATTTCCTTGTCTTCGGAAATATTGAGCATCTGGGAAATATCGTCATTGTAGGCGGCAATCAGTCCGATCGGGCAGGTCGCCAAGCCCTTTGCCTGCGCCGCCAGCAGCAGGTAGGACACCGCCAGGCCCACATCCAGATAGCGAATCGCCGGGAAGAGTTTGTCGATGACAACGATAACGGCCACAGGCGCCCCATAAAATGAACAGCTTCCTTCCTCGATAAACCGATTGAACGTCAGCCCGGATGCTGATATATGAGGTTCCATGACGGCCATTGCCTCTTTCGCGCGCCGGTTGATTCTTTGAGGCAGAGGCGTATCGGCACCGGACCCGCATTTGACCTGGCGTTCCGCCCGGGCCTTGAGAAGCCTTCTCACCAGCCGCTCCTTTTCATCACCATAGGTAACGATAAATTCCCAGGGCTGGAGATTGATCGCCGACGGCGCGCGTGCGGCGCAGGAGAGGATCTCCTCGATGTCGCGCCGGGCAACCTCTTTGGCAAGATACGCCCGGGTGCTTCTCCTCTGCTGCATGGCACTCATAATGTCCATATGTCACCCTTCCTGATGTTTACCGGTTTGGGTTGGGAGCGCTTTGCATCCTGTTGAAAAAAACAATAGTGTTTCAGCCTAACACCTGAGAGGAATTATGGAAAGAGCTATCGTGTGGTTCAAGTGCGCCGCCATGCACGATCCTGTTCGGCCGGTCATGAAAGGGCCCTCTGTTATCGGTTGGGAAGCGAAGTTTCGCCAGGTCGATCTGGTGATAGAGCGTTTTTTGAAGGGAGAAGAACTGCTTTCGCGCATGAAGGGATGGTTCACCGTGGATGTCCGACGGGTGATTGAAATCGTCCGGCAGCACGGGAAACTCAAATTGCTCGACGATCACGATCTGGTGGTGGAAACAGGGGATGAACTGGAGATGACAACTCTTGCCGAGAAACTGGCTGAAGCCTTTGGAGAGGAAATACGTTTGGAACGTTACGTTAAAAAGAAGCTCGATTGACGGCAGCTTTTCTTCCTTCTCGGACATGAATGCGATCGGGCTTCGCCGAGGACATCCGATGTTACGGATTTCGGCGATTGATAGAACAGCCCTAAATGGTTCCTTCCCTCTGCCCATTTCACCAGTTGAAGTTCGGCTGCAAACGGAAAGGGCGGGCCTTTATGCGCTTCGACGAAATTCACCTTAAACGCTATCTCGGATCCCGATTCGGGGAACCTGTTGAAATTGGGGAGATCCGCCAGCTGACCGGAAAAGGCGGAAAGGCCGAGGCCCTAAAGCAGTTCGGCTACGGCCGGCCATTTCTCGTGTTTTGCAGAATCGGCGATGCGACCCGACGCTTGGTCTTTCACCGCATACGCCGAAACGTTTTTGGACGGGAGCGCGAAGAAGACCGGGTCGCCGCCGTATGGTTGGATTTTAGAACCTTTGGCCGCCTGCCGCGACACGTGCCCGCTGCGGATATGGTCATTCGCACGCGCGGCGGAGAGCTGAAATCCGTAAGGGATGCGGAGGAAATGCTGTTGGTCACCGATTATCGTGACGGCCGGCTTTACGCCGACGATCTCATCCGCATCCGGGACAACCCCACGTTAGACCCCTTGGACCTTTTGCGGGCGGAACGCCTTGGGGCCTATCTTGCTGAAATCCACCGCAAAAAGCACAACGACCCCTCCATCTGGCGGCGTCGCCTGAGAGACCTTGTCGGTCATGGTGAAGGGATCATGGGCCTCACAGACAGTTATCCTGCAGATCAGACCTATGCGCCCCCGGACTATCTGCGCTCCATTGAGGAAACGGCCAACCGTTGGCGCTGGCGTCTCAAACCGTTGAGTCAACGGTTGTCGCAGGTCCATGGCGATTTTCACCCCTTCAACATTATTTTCGAGGAGTCCGACCGTTTCTGGGTTCTTGACCGCAGCCGTGGGGAATGGGGGGAGCCTGCGGATGACGTCAGTTGCCTGGTGATCAACTATCTGTTTTTTTCCCTGCAACGGTTCGGCCGGTTGGAACATCCATTTGTCGATCTTCACGATCTCTTTTGGGGCTCCTACCTTGCCGCGGCCTCGGATGAGGGCCTGCTCGAGGTCATTCAACCCTGGTTTGCCTGGAGGGCATTGGTTCTGTCAAGCCCGGTCTGGTATCCCGATCTCGCCCCCGAGGCTCGGGTGAAGTTGCTCCGATTTGCCCGTCGGGTCATGGACTTGAAGAGGTATGATGTGTCCAAGGTCAATCGTTACATGGAAGCGAGATGACAATGGCACAGGGAAACAGCGGCTTTGCAGTCTGGCTGACCGGCCTGCCGGCATCCGGGAAATCCGTCATCGCTCAGGAAGTGAAGCGGTTGCTGGCGGAACAGGGAGTTTCAACTCATATTCTCGATTCCGACGAGTTGCGAGAGCACCTGACGCCCCGCCCAACCTATACCGATGAAGAGCGAAAATGGTTTTATGACATGGTCGTTTTTCTGGCCAAGATCCTGACAGGAAATGGTGTTAATGTGCTCATTGCGGCCACCGGTTCATGCCGAAAATATCGTGCCGGCGCTCGCTCAGGTATCGGACGTTTTGCTGAAGTTCATATCGACTGCCCCAGAGAGGTGTGCCGGAAAAGGGATCCAAAAGGCCTTTGGCGGGGGGTTGAAAAGGGTGCAATTGATACTCTGCCAGGCGCCGGTAACCCATATGAAGCGCCGCTCTTTCCAGATATCAGGGTTGATAGCTCAATGATGGCCATCCCTGAAGCAGCGCAGCACATCCTCGAGGGACTCCGGCAAAAAGGGTTTCTCGATTCGGCCTGATCTCGATCGGATTTAGAGCTTTACGGTATTGCCCGATCGGGCGGCGTGCGCCAACGCGTCCAGCACCTTCATGTTGGCGATGCTCTCCTCGACTGAAAAATTCAATTTGGATTTCCCCAATGCCGCATCGCTGAAATGCTCCACCATCAATTGGTACTCATCAGCTCCCGGCACCACATGTTTGCACCCGGTTTCCTGATCCCGGCCCCGCAGAATGTACTCGGCATCCTTCTGCCAAGGGACAAATGCGTCATGCGGCAAGTCAATCGCCCCATCGGTGCCGACAACGGTAAATGTCTGTTGCAAGGCCGAAATGAAACTGGCCTCCAGGGTTGCCAGGCCGCCGCCGGGAAATTGCAGGGTTCCGACCACATGCACATCCACCCCTGTATCGTGATAAATCGCTTGGGCCTGAACCTGAACGGGTTCCGCTCCCATCATCCACCGGGCTGCGCTTACGCTGTAGCAGCCGACATCCAGCAGCGCACCACCGCCCGTATCGGACCTTAAACGCACGTTGTCGCCGGATGCCAAAATCTCTTCGGCCATGTGAAAACAAAATGCCGAACGCATTAAACACGGTTTCCCGATCCGACCCTCACCGACCCACCGTTTAATCTGTCGGCTGCGGGGGTGGAACCGATACATGAAGGCCTCCATCAAGACCAGATTGCCCCGTCCGAGCGCAGCCGCCATTTCAAGGGCTTCCTGCGTGGAGCATGCAATCGGTTTTTCGCACAACACATGTTTCCCGGCGGATAGCGCCTTCAGTGTCCAGGGTAGATGGAGATGGTTGGGCAGTGGAATATAGACGGCATCGACGGCGGAATCTTCCAACAGCGCCTCATACCGGTCGTAGATCTGCACAATATGATTTTCGGCCGCGACAGGGCCGGATTTGACTGGGTGCCGGGTGGCCAATGCATGCACGAGGCCGTTGCGGGAGCGCCGGATAGCCGGGATCACGCACCTGCGGGCGATGGTGGCGTTGCCCAGCACCCCCCATCGAATTTTAGCCGTCATGGAGCGCTTCCAGTGTTCCGCCCGATGACATGGAGCGTGCGGCAGCTTCAAGTATCGCAATCACTTTCACGGAATCTGCCAAAGGCGCTGCGATGGGTTCACCGGTCAACAGATGATCGGCCAGATTTCGATGAAAGGGATAATGCGTTCGAAGCGGCATGGCCATTTTCTGCAATACGATTTGGCCGGTATGATGACGACGGTATAAAGTTAAATCCGGAGGCATTTCAGTCGCCGGGATATCGTGCCGATGGAAATACAGAATCGGATCGATTTCGTACGCAAAAACATCCTGCCAATGCCCCACAATTGCTCCCTCGGTTCCAAGCAGGTACCACTTTGGTTTGCGAAAGGCGGCAACGTCGGAGTGCATGAAGTCTGCCTCTTGCCCGCCGGAAAACCGAATTTGTATCCGCTCCTGATCGGCATTGGTCACGTCGTGCCAGACCCGCTTGTGACGGGTGCCGACAACGCTTTCCACCGGATCCGGGATCAAACTCACCACCCAATCTAAATAATGGGCGCCCCAGTCATAACTGGTGCCGCCGGAAACGGCCGCATGAGAATGCCAATAGCCGCACGGGTGCACGAACCCGCCGACAAACGCCTCTAAATAAAAAAGATCGCCGATCAACCCTTCGGTGACTGCCTGTTCAATCGCCAGAAAGTCCACATCCCAGCGCCGATTTTGGTGGCAGCTCAGATGAACGTGTTGCTGCTTCGCCATTTCAACCAGCGTGTTTGCCTCCTTCTGCGTGAGTACCAGCGGCTTTTCACACACCACATGCTTGCCGGCCTCCATCATTTGACGGCACAATTCGGCATGGGTGTCGGGAGGGGTGGTGACAATAACGACCTCGACATCCGTGTTGCCACCTAACGCCTCGGTGGTTTCGTGAGTTTTTACGTGGGGAAAGTCTTGTCGGGCCCGCACCAGGCGCTCAGGGTTCAGGTCACACACCGCCTGAAGCGATAAACCGTTTGTGTGTTGAACTCCGAGTCCGTGGCTCTGACCCACGCTCGGCGAATATCCCAACAATCCCACACCCAGTTCATGGATTCCTTCGTATTTTCCGGCAAGCCGTCGCATAAGGCGGTAAAGAAGCTGCTGAAATATCGGATTGCCATATGCCTGCAAGGTCGTGCAGGCCACTTGCCCCTTGCCGACCGAACGGTGCGTCAGCACCGGTCTGTGGCTGTAGTGCCAGTCCGCATAAAGGACGGCTTCACAAACCGCATCCGTCTTTTTTAACGCCTGGTAACGACCGGACAAATAAAAAGCCTCCGGCAACCGCGCACCCAGAGGGTGGTTTTTGTTTTCAAATAGAATGCGCAGTTCTGCAACGGGTCCCACCGGTTCAGGTTGGGCCCCAAAAATAGCCGGCAGCGGTTTTTCGGACAAATCCACCAGTGTCAGCCAGCCCCCTCCATTTTTAGCAAATTGCTCAAGATGTCCCGCTTCGGCTCCCTCAGGTTGAAGGACTCGGGTAACCACCACATCATAGTTGGACGTTTCCGCAGGCAGTCGGGGCGCTACGTTTTGTTTGAGATGCGGCATTGACTGCAGATATGCCATAAATGATTTAGGCAGATAGGAGCCATCCTCGGCCACAAAAAGAATTGAAACGGGTGGGTGCGGTATCATCTGACAGTGCCTGTCGAAAGTATGGGTGATACTTTTTCAAGTGAAGTTGAAAATCGACGTTGGGCGTCTTTTTGTTTGGAAGTAAAGGGAAGATCGCGGCGCACGTCGGCTGGAGTTAAAAGGCCGGTAAAAAAGCCGGCGAGCAAAATTATGCCGCCCATGAGAATCCACCGGAAGATGCGATCACACTCCACGTTAAATGGATCGCTGAATCCCGGTGAGCAACAGTTTCATTTTGAGTTAAAAAGCTCACATCTGTCAATAGTTACTTTTTTAGGTGCTCGCCGGGTACCGTAAAAATGTATCACCGAAGCAGGAAGCTATGCACGTATACCCCGCATCCGGCGCCGGTGTTCATTTGATGGATCGGGCCGGTTTACAAACCAGCCGAAAACGATTACCAAGAAGACTGCTCTCGAAAAACGCTCTTGCGGTGAGGCGGTCTATGAAAATCTTGATGATATCCAACGAGTATCCGCCGCATATCTACGGCGGTGCCGGAGTCCATGTGGACTATCTCTGCCGCAATTTAATGCGGCTATGCGGCGGTGAGCATTCACTGCAGGTGCTTTGTTTCGGCGACCAGCAGGAGATCGCGGATAATCTTTCCGTGGCAGGAGTCGGCGAGATGCCGGCGCTTTTCGAAGGGGCAATCGCCAACAGGAAGGTGATGGATACTCTGGGACGAAACATCGCAATGGCCGCTCGGGCGGCGCACGCCGATCTTGTGCACTGCCACACATGGTACACCTACCTGGCAGGATGCCTCGTTAAGCAGTTTCTGGACATTCCCCTGGTCGTCACGGTCCACTCCCTGGAGCCGAAGCGACCCTGGAAACGAGAGCAAATCGGATCCGGCTATTCCGTAAGCAGTTGGCTGGAGAAAACCGCCATGGAAAATGCCGATGGGATCATCGCCGTGTCCAATGGCATGAAAAACGATATTATCGCCTGTTACCAACCGGTGCCCGAAAAAATCCGGGTGATCTACAACGGCATCGATATCACTGACTACTGCAAGACATTGCAGCCCGAAATTCTCACCTCATATGGAATACATCCTCTCAAACCTTACGTTTTGTTCGTGGGTCGCATCACTCGGCAAAAAGGGATCATCCACCTGGTTCGCGCGTTGCCTCACATGGAAGAGGGAGTGCAGGTTGTTTTGTGCGCCGGGGCCCCGGACACGGACGCCATCATGGGCGAGATGCGCATCGCAGTCGATGGTGCCAGGGCCACCACCGCCAACGACATCATCTGGATTCCCGAAATGATACCGCGGGAGCGCCTGGCAGTGCTTTACAGCCATGCGGCCCTGTTCGTCTGCCCGTCGGTTTACGAACCGTTTGGAATCATCAATTTAGAGGCGATGGCCTGCGGCACGCCGGTGGTTGCCGCTGCCGTGGGGGGCATCCCCGAGGTGGTGCTTCACGACCACACCGGGATCCTGGTGCCCTTCGACCCCGTCAGCGACACCGATCCGGAGCCCCGTCGACCGGATCAGTATGCCCGCGACCTCGCGGGCGCCGTCAACCAGTTGCTGAAGGCCCCGGAAAGGCGTACGGAAATGGGAGTTGCCGGCCGGCGCCGGGTGGAAACGATCTTCGGCTGGGAGGCGATTGCCCGGCAGACGCTCGCGTATTACGCGGAGCTGCTGGCGGCCCGGCCGGATCGGTGACAACGGATGGAGCCGGGCGATGGCATCCGCTGAATCGAAGGTTCCACTGGCCACGTACCGGGTTCAACTCGGAGCCCATCTGTCATTTGCGCAGCTCATCGGTCTGCTGCCATATTTCCGCGACCTCGGAATCAGCCACATTTATCTCTCCCCCTGCTTCAAAGCGGCTGCTGGAAGCACTCACGGGTACGACGTCGTGGACCCAACCGAGGTGAACCCCGAATTGGGCGGGGCGGAGGCATTCGAGCGGTTGTGCCGGGCATCGGCCGAGTCCGGAATCGGGCTGGTGCTGGACGTCGTTCCCAACCACATGGCGGCGGCGGGCCGACAAAACCGATGGTGGTGGGATCTTTTGGCCAACGGCCGCCATAGCCGCTATGCAGGTTTTTTTGATGTTCGCTGGGATCACCCGGATCCGTCCTCGCGCGGCAAGGTGCTGCTGCCGGTGCTGGGAGACGAGATCGAACGCTGCTTAGAGTTGCGGCAGATTCAGCTCAACCGCCGCGATACGGGGATTTACCTGGGCTATTTCGAACACGAATACCCTGTCTCCGCTCGTTCCCTGCGCCAACTGCTGCCACCCGCGGAGGCCGACGCATCCTTCAGCCATTTCTTTTCCCGTCTGGACGCAACGATTGCCGCGATCAATTCAGACCCCGTTCGCCTGGCAGGGTTCCTGGATCTTCAATATTACCGGCTTGTTTTTTGGCGGCGAGCCAACCGGGAAATTAACTATCGGCGGTTTTTCGACATCCATCAGCTGGCCGGTGTCTGCGTGGAAAGGGATGACGTCTTTGCGGCCACCCACGGGCTAATTTTGGAATGGGCCAGGGCGGGGCGGGTCGATGGGCTGCGCATCGACCACCCGGACGGGCTGAGCGACCCCACCTTATACCTGCAGCGGTTGACTCAGGCGGTCCCCACCACCTGGGTGGTCGTTGAAAAAATCCTGGAACCCGCGGAAGCACTTGCCTCGGAGTGGCCGGTGGCCGGAACCACCGGCTATGATTTTCTGAATGTGGTCAACGGGCTCTTCGTCGATCCGCGCAGCGAGAGGCTGCTAACGGACTTTTATACCGAGTTCACAGGGCAAACCACCGACTTTCCGCGGGTCGTGCTCGAGAAAAAGCGCTGGGTCTTAGCTCGTCTCTTTGAAAGCGAGTTCTCGCATCTGGTGAGCCTGATGGAAGCCAGCCTCATCCGGCAGTCCGCACCGGGTGCCATCCGGCAGGGTGAAGTGGGGTCGGCTCTGGCTGAAATCATCGCCTGTTTTCCGGTCTACCGGACCTATATCCAGCCGGCGGCCGGCGGCATTGGTTCCCGGGACCGGGCCGTCGTTCGGGAGGCCCTCAGGGCCGCGCGGCAGCAGAGACTCGACATTGCTCCAGACGTATGGGGGCGGATCGAGAAAATCCTGCTGCTTAGACAATTCGGTCCTGCCGAGAGTGAATTTGTCCGGCGCTTTCAGCAGTTGACCGGGCCGGTCATGGCCAAGGGGGTTGAGGACACGACCTTCTACTGCTTCAACCGGCTCATTGCGCTCAATGAGGTGGGCGGGAATCCGGGTGAATTTGGCGTTTCGCTCGAAGCCTTCCATGCCTTCTGCCGGCGGATTCAATCGGACTGGCCTCAGACCATGTTGGCCAGTGCCACCCATGACACCAAGCGCGGCGAGGACACACGGCTGAGGATCGGCTTGCTCTCCGAGATCCCGAAGCGGTGGGCCGCAGCGGTCCGGCGTTGGTCCCGCATGAATGCTTCTTTTCGCCGCGGCGGTTTTCCCGATCCCAACACGGAATACTTCCTTTACCAGACCTTGGTGGGGGCGTGGCCCATCGGGAGCGATCGGTTGGGGCCCGTCATGCTGAAAGCCGCCAGGGAGGCCAAAGCCCACACCTCCTGGCTCGACTCGAACCCCATTTTTGAAAACGCCCTCGAGGCGTTTGTTCAAAAAGTGCTGGGTAATCATGAATTTACGGCGGACTTGTCGGAGTTTTTGAAGCCACTGGCGCAGCCGGCGCTTGTCAGCTCATTGTCCCAGACCCTGATCAAGTGTACGGTCCCGGGAGTGCCGGATATCTACCAGGGGACCGAGTTGTGGGATCACAGCCTGGTGGATCCGGACAACCGGCGGCCGGTGGATTTTGAGTTGCGACGGCGGCTGCTGTCTGAAATCAGCTTGCTCTCGGCCGAAGATGTCCTGGACCGGCAGGCCGAGGGAGTGCCGAAACTCTTCCTCATCCAGCGTGTGCTGGCGATTCGCCGGCGGTTCCCCGAAGTATTCGGGCGGGAAGGTGGCTACCAGCCGCTGGCGGTGGAAGGGGCGCGCTCGAACCACGTGGTGGCCTTCATGCGTGGGGGGAGCGTCGTGACCTTGGCGCCTCGGCTGGCCGTCGCTTTGGGCGGCGACTGGGAAAACACCATCATCGACCTCCCGGCCGGGGCCTGGGGGGACGTTTTCAGCGGGGCGCATTTCAGCGGCGGTAGGCATCAGCTGACGCAGATCCTGGCGAGGTTCCCGGTGGGGCTGTTGATTCGAAGCTAGCGCGAAATCAGGCACGACCGACGGTAGCGGTCAGCTCCCGCAGGCGGTCGACCGGCAGGGCATCGAGTTGCCTCGCCGTCAAGCGCCAGCTCCAGTTGCCCTGAAGTTGCCCCGGGGTGTTCATGCGGGCGGCGGCACCCAGCCCAAGCAGGTCCTGGATGGGGGTGACGGCCCAGCGGGCGGGCGAGAGCATGGCCACGCGGATCAACTTCCAGGCAACTTCCCGGGCCGCAACCCGCGGGCCTAAAACGACCGACAGGCGGTGCTTTTCAGCGCTGGAGGCCTCGGTCTCGAACCACCCTCGCACCGTGTTGTTGTCGTGGGTGCCGGTGTAGACAACACAGTGCTCGGGGATATTGTACACGGCGTTGGGGTTTGAGTCGGGCTCGCCCGAAAAACCGAACAACAGGACCCGCATCCCGGGAAACCCGTAGCGCTGCATGGTTTCGCGTACCTCGGCGGTGATGCAGCCCAGGTCCTCTGCGACCAACGGGAGCGAGACGAAGCGCCGCTGCAGTTCGGTAAAAAAGTCATCGGACGGAACGTCGACCCACCGGCCGCGTTTGGCGGTGCGCTCCCCGGCCGCAACCTCCCAGTAGGCCACGAGCCCCCGGAAGTGATCGATGCGCGCAGCGTCGAAGACCTTTATCTGTTGCGCAATGCGGCGTAGCCACCACGCGTAGCGTGTCCGCCGATGCACCTTCCAGTTGTATACGGGGTGCCCCCACAGCTGGCCATCGGTGCTGAAATAGTCCGGGGGGACGCCGGATACGGCCCGCGGTCGGCAGAAGCGGTCCAATTTAAAGAGCCGCCGGTTGGCCCACACGTCAGCGCTGTGGAGCGGGAGGTAAATCGGGATGTCGCCGAGCAGCTGGACGGATTTTGCACGGCAGTAGTCGCGCAGGGCCTGCCACTGTCGGTAGACCAAGTATTGTTCGATCTTCAGCGTTTCGATCGGGCCATGCAGCTCTTTCGATAGACCCCGGTTTTGCGCGCGGCGGCCGGCACGGGCCTTCGGCGGCCAGCGCTCCCAGGGCGTGTTGGCGTGCCGCGCGGAGAGCGCGCTGAAGAGGGCGTAGTCGTCGATCCAGAAGCTGTTTTCAGCGCAGAAGCGCTCGTAGCCGGTTGGGGGAAGCTCTTGCCGGAAGCGCCGGCAAACTTTTTCCAGCAGGCCGCGTTTGAAAGCGACGGCGGCCGCGTAGTCGACCCGGCTATGCGCTTGACGGATCCCCTGCCTCAGGTCCGAGGGATCGGCCCAGCCGTCCGCCACAAGACCCTCCGGGCTGATCAGAAGGGGGTTGAATGCGAAGCAGGAGTTGCTGTGGTAGGGCGAGTGGCCGTAGGCGGCTTCGGTCGGCGTCAAGGGCAAAAGCTGCCAGATCCTTTGCCTGGCGGCGTGCAAAAAATCAACAAAACGCAAAGCCCCCGGCCCGAAATCGCCGATGCCGAAGGGCGATGGCAGGCTGAAAACCGGCAGCAAAACCCCGCTGGAACGTGCGAGCATACCGGGTCCTTTATGCGTCCGTCCTCATTCCGATCTTTTCCCCCAGTGCCAAAAAAATATCCGTCCAGTGCCGGGCTTTTTTCTCCCGGCGCCGGGCTTTTTTTCTCATCTCGGGGGCGTCGTTTTTGAGGATGTGGTAGTAGATGTTTTGAACGGCGCGCAGGTTGATCTCGAACGGGAAATCAGGCAGCAATCCGGCGATGGCGTCCAGTTGCTGCAGCGCATATGCCTCGGTCGGCTGCTTTTTGAATTCCTCGGCGATCTCCTCCATGCGTCTGCGGATCCCGATTTCGAGAAAAGCCCCATCCAGCGTTACCCCGTGCATGGCGGAGGCAACCAACAGCTGTCGGACCAAGGCCAGGTCGAACACCTTGTTTTCGAAGGCGCGGCGGATGCTGGCGTTGAGAAGGTACTCGGAGGCGGCGGCGAGGGCCCGCGGCGCTGGAACCATGAGGTCTTTTAAAAATAGAAGCAGGGGTGCGTTGGTCTCATAGATTTGCCGGTAGACGCCCTCGGCGTTGGAGAGGTTGGTCTCCAAAACGATTTGCAGGATTCGCCGCTGTTCATCCCGAAACAGGTTCCGCAGCGAGTAGGTCGATGCACCGACGGCTTTTTCCAGCGTGAGCAGCGCCGTCGGAAACTCGGCTCGGCTGAAGATCCCAAAGATCTCGTCGGTGAACGCCTCTTCCGGCGCTGTCCCCTGGGGACAGCGGCTGATACAACAGTTGATGTTGTGGTCGCCCCAGTGGATGGCGCCGAACCACAGGCAGATCGATTCCAGGGTGATGGTGGAGGTGACGCTGACGCGCCCCACGGCCAGCTTGGCGCGGCCAACTTGCTGCGAGCGGAAAAAAGCTTGTGCGACCGTGTAACAGTTCACCGCCGCCTGCTGCGGATATTCCTCGAAAAGCGAGCGCATGGCATAGTGGGCCCCGACGGTGGTCAAATCCACCATGGTCGGTTTGACGAACTTCTCGTAGATCCGGCGGCCGTTCGAATGGTCCCGGACATTGCTCGGTGCCGTTTCCAGCAGCTGCATGAAATGCTCCTCGAGTTCGTTTTCGAAGACCCGTTTGGCCAGCTGCAGTGCGCGGCCGGCATACTGGATCACCTGGACCGTCTCCAAACCGGAGATGTCGTCGAAGAACCAGCCGCAGCTCGTGTACATCAGCATGGCGTGGCGCTGAAGCTCCAGCAGCTGGAGAGCGAGGGTTTTATTTTCAGCAGACAGGGCCTGCTCGGTCTGCCCGGCCAAAAAGGCATCAACGGCGGCCGGTTCGCGGTCCAGGATCACGCGGATGTAGCTGCTTCGAGCCGCCCAGGGGTCAAACCCCAGGGAGGTCATTTTTTCCTCGTATGGCGGTACCAGGGCGTCGCGCAGCCAGTCAAGGGCTTCCCGCAGGGGAGTGCGCCAGGCCTGGTGCCATCCGGGGCGCCCGCCGGAGTTGCACCCGCAGTCCTTCCGCCAGCGATCGATTCCGTGGGCACAGCTCCACGAGGTGTTTTCGTGGATCTCGACCTCCCATTCCGCGGGGTGCAGCTCCAAATATTCGCCGTAAACGGTGAGCCGGGCGAGCGGGCGGCTCTCGATGGCATCCAGCGCAGAGGCGAGCGCCATGTTGCCTTTGTGGAAGTGGTGCCCGTAGCTCTCGCCGTCGGTGGCGATGTGCACCAGCTGTGAATTCTGCCGCGTCTCGTCGAACCCGTCCATGAGTCGGTGGGCGAAGCGGTCGCCGTCGCCCAGCAGCCCCTCGAAGGCAACGGCGCGCGAAATCGGGTCGTCGTAAAAAAACACGGCGACATGCTTGCCTGACGGCAACTGCACCTGGTAGGGGTGCGAGGGATCGATTTTGCCGCCACTGACCACCTGCCAGTCGCCCCCCTCGAGGGGCCGAACCTGCCGGGCCTGGCGTGGCGAGAGGATGGTGAACCCGATTCCATGCTCCGCCAGCACCTCCAGGGTTTCAAGGTCGACGGCGGTTTCCGGCAACCACATTCCCTCGGGCGGCCGTTGAAAGCGGCGCTCGAAATCCCGGAGGCCCCACACGACCTGGGTTTCCTTGTCCCGGCGGTTGGCCAGCGGCAGGATCATGTGGCTGTAAACTTGGGCGATGGCGGCGCCGTGGTCTGAAAACCGCTGCCGGCTCTCTCGATCGGCCGCAAGGATAGACGCATAGACGGCCGGGGCATTCCGCTCCAGCCAGGTGAGCAGGGTCGGCCCGAAGTTGAAGCTGATCCGCGCGTAATTGTTGGTGATCTCGCGAATGAGCCCCTTTTCGTCCAGCAGCCGGGAGGTGGCCATGGTGGCGTAGCACTGGGCCGTGATGCGTTCGTTCCAGTCGTGGTAGGGGTAGGCGGAGTCCTGCAGTTCCACGGCCTCCAGCCAGGCATTCTCGCGTGGGGGTTGGTAGAAATGCCCGTGGATGCATATGAACTTCTCCATGGCGGTCACCTTTCGGAAATGAGTCTGGACCAAACGCTGAACCCATACGGCGGCAATTCCATCGTCACCTCGCCCCCGGAGTCGATCGTCTCGGCGAGCCTACTGCCGGGGCCGCCCCATTGCGGTTCAGTGCTGTCCAGCCATTTTTCCCAGCGGCCGGCGGGGAGTGGAACCATAGCGGACACCGCTGCCTCGCCGGCGTGAAAGATGATGCAGAGCTCCTCAGCTTCACGCCGCCGGCGGATACAGCCGATCCTCCAATTGCCGACACGAAAGACCTCCAGACTGGACGGATCGGGCGCGGAGAGTGCACCGCTGCCGCGGCGCAGCGCGATGAGCCGGCGGTGAAAGTTCCACAAGTGGCGGTGGGGACCGGGGGTGAGGCGCAGCTCCGGTTTGAGGTTGGCGCTCGTAAAAGTCTCCACCGCCTGGGGATCCGGCGGGTCTGCCTCCCAGCCGAAGGAGGCGAACTCCTCGCGTCGCCCCCGACGAACGGCTGCGATCAGCTCCGGGTCGGAGTGGCTTACAAAATACGGGAACGGCGCCGTCTCACCGTACTCCTCGCCCATGAAGAGCAGCGGCAGGTTGGGAGACAACACGATAATGCCAGCAACCAATTTGAGAGCCTCGAAGGGGACGATGCAGCCCAGGCGCTCCCCTTGCATGCGGTTGCCGACCTGGTCGTGGTTTTGAGCGAAAACCACCATGCGCTGGGGCGAAATGGAGCGGCTGGAGTTGCCGTGACGCCTATGGCGGTACTCGGAATACTGACCGTCATAAACAAACCCCTGTTGCAGGGCCTTGAGCAGCTGATCGAAGCGGCCGAAGTCACAGTAGTAACCCCGGCGTTCGCCGGTGAGGACCGCATGCAGGGCGTGGTGCAGGTCGTCGTTCCATTGGGCGTCAAGACCCAGGCCGCCCAGGTCGGGCGGACGGATTATGCGCGTGTCGTTGAGCGCGCTTTCAGCGATCAGGTGAATGCGCCGGCCTGTCCCATCGGCAATCAGTGCGACCGCCTCGGCCAGCTCTTGGAGAAACAGCTTGGCCGAAAAATCCAGGATGGCATGGACTGCGTCCAGGCGCAGGGCATCGATGTGGCACTCGGTGATCCAAGCCAGCGCGTTTTCAATGAAGTAGCGCCGCACCTCGTCGCTGTGCGGGCCGTCGAAATTGAGCGGGGCGCCCCAGGGGGTTCGGTAGATGTCCGAAAAATAGGGCCCGAAATCGCCGAGATAATTGCCCTCGGGTCCGAGGTGATTGTAGACCACGTCCAGAACCACGGCGAGGCCGCGGCCGTGGCAGGCGTCAACGAACCGTTTCAAGCCTTCCGGCCCGCCGTAGGAGTTCTGGGCGGCAAATGGGAAGACCCCGTCGTAGCCCCAGTTGCGCTCGCCCGGGAACTGCGCGACCGGCATGAGTTCTACGGCGGTGATGCCGAGATCCACCAGATCACCGAGCCGATCGATGGCCGCATCGAAGGTGCCCGGGGCGGTGAAGGTGCCCACGTGCAGTTCATAGGTGATATAGTGTGACAGGCAGATCCCGCGCCAGTTGTCGTCGGTCCAGTCGAAGGCCGGCTCCACGATCTGCGATGGGCCGTGGACGCCTTGTGGCTGGAAGCGCGAGGCTGGGTCGGCCCGCTCCAGGCCGCCGTCGAGGCGAAACCGGTAGAGAGCCCCCGGGTCGATCCCTTCCAGCATGCCGCAGTGGTAGCCGTGCCGTTCCCGGATCAGGCGTTCAAGCCGGTTTTCAGGCGACAGGAAGTGAATCTCCACGCTCTCGCTGAACGGCGCCCACACGCAAAAGCGGCAGCGTCCGCCGCCGAGATGGGTGGCACCCAGTGTGACCTCCAGCCGTTCACTCATAGAGGTGCACTCCGTTTGAAGAAAACGGCTCCAAGCGGCGGGAGCACCAGGTTGAGGGAGTGGTGGAACCCGTGGGACGGGATAGGGTTGGCCTCCATCCCTCCCAAACTGCCCTGGCCGCTGCCGCCGTAATTCAGGGCGTCGCTGTTCAAGATCTCTTTCCAAAACCCGCCGGCCGATGCCCCGACGCGGTAGTTGTGGCGTGGGACCGGCGTGAAGTTGAACACCCCGATGAGCTCCTCTCCGGCTGCGGTTCCGGAGCGGATCAGGCTGAGGGTGCTCTGGAGTTGGTCGTTGCAGTCGATCCACCGGAATCCGTCGGGCGTAAATTCGCGCTGATGCAAGGCAGGCTCTTGCCGATAGAGCCGGTTGAGGTCCGCCACCCAGCGCTGGAGGCCGGCGTGCATCGGGGCGTCCAGCAGGTGCCAGTCCAAGCTCATGTCGTGGTTCCATTCGCGCCAT
This sequence comes from Desulfobacterales bacterium, assembly GCA_041736435.1. Classification (GTDB taxonomy): domain Bacteria; phylum Desulfobacterota; class Desulfobacteria; order Desulfobacterales; family SpSt-501; genus SpSt-501. The sequence continues at coordinate 22,675 of JBGSTS010000105.1, forward strand.
TGCCCGAACTCGACGCCCATGAAGAGCAGCTTCTTGCCGGGCTGGGCGAACATCATGGCCAGCAGCAGCCTCAAGTTGGCGAAGCGCTGCCAGTCGTCGCCCGGCATTTTGGCAAGCAGGGACCCTTTGCCGTGCACCACCTCGTCGTGGGACAGCGGCAGGACGAAGTTTTCGGTGAAGGCGTAGAGCATGCGGAAGTTGAGCTTGCCGTGGTGGAAGGCGCGGTGCACCGGGTCCTTGCCCATGTAGTCCAAGGTGTCGTGCATCCAGCCCATATCCCACTTCATGTCGAATCCCAGCCCGCCCATGTAAGCTGGCCGGGAAACCATGGGCCAGGCAGTGGATTCCTCGGCGATCATCAGCACGTCCGGATGGCTGCTTTTGACCGCTGCGTTCAACCGGCGCAGAAACGATATGGCGTGCAGGTTCTCCCGGCCGCCGAACTCGTTGGGCACCCACTCCCCAGGCCCGCGCGAATAGTCCAGGTAGAGCATGGAGGCCACGGCGTCCACGCGCAGCCCGTCCACGTGAAACTTGTCCAACCAAAAGCGAGCGGAGCTTATTAAAAAGCTGCGCACCTCGTTGCGCCCGTAGTTGTAGATCAGGCTCTTCCAGTCCGGGTGCACCCCCTGCCGGGGGTCCTGATGCTCGTGGAGGTGGGTCCCGTCGAAAAACACGAGCCCGTGCTCGTCGCTGGGAAAATGAGAGGGTACCCAGTCCAGGATGACACCGATGCCCTCGCGGTGCAGGTGGTCGATGAGGTGCATGAACTCCTGCGGCGTGCCGTAGCGGCTGGTGGGGGCGAAGAGCCCCAGCGTCTGGTATCCCCAGGACCCGTAGAAGGGGTGCTCCATCACCGGCAGAAACTCGACGTGGGTAAAGCCCATCCGCTTCACGTAATCGCAGAGCGGCGAGGCCATTTCCACGTAGGTGAGAAATCGGTTGCCGTCTTCGGGCACCCGCCGCCAGGAGCCTATGTGGACCTCGTAGATCGACAGCGGCGAGCGGTCGGCCAACCGCTGGCCGCGGGCGGCCATCCATTCGCTGTCCCCCCACGTGTAGTCGAGGTCCCAGACGATGGAGGCGGTTTTCGGCGCCAGTTCGAAAAAATGCGAGAAGGGGTCGGTCTTTTCGACCTGGTAGCGGTTGAGGTTCGATTCGATGAAGTATTTGTAGAGGGTGCCCCGGCCGAGGCCCTCAATGAATCCCTCCCATATGCCGGAGGAGTCGAGTGGCTGCAGAACGTGGCCGGCCCGGTCCCAGCCGTTGAAATCCCCAATGACGGACACCCGGCGGGCATTGGGGGCCCACACCGCAAACTGGACCCCCGGGGTCGAACCGTCTGCAGCGATGCGGGAGCCCAGTTTGTCATAGAGCTGGAAATTGCTGCCCTCGTTGAACAGATACAGGTCATCGGCAGACAGCCCGGACCGTCCGCTGCGGACCGGTGCCGTTTTGTCGGCGAGGGTCGTTTCATGGTCAGATGCCATAGCCCACCTCCTGTGGTCTTTAGCCCGTCAGGGGCACTCGCCGTCCAACAATTGCCGGATCCCGCGCAGCGGAATCGATACCCAATCCGGGCGGTTGTTCAGCTCGTAGGACAGCTCGTAGACCGCCTTTTCCATCAGTAGCGCTCCCAGCAGGATGCGCAACTCATCGCGGCTGCCGGGAATGAACTTGCCCCCGGCGGCTTCCTCAAGATAGCTTTTGAGAAATTCCGCCCCCACCCAGCGCTGCCAGACGTCCGCCCAGTGATGGAGCCCCGCGACGGCCTCAGGTGGAGTTCCACTCGCCTGGACCCGGAGCAGGGCGGCATGCGCGGCATAGTGGAATGAGCGCAGCATTCCGGCCACGTCGAGCAGGGCGGAGCGCTTGATGCGCCGTTCCGTGATGGGGCGGGCCGGTTCCCCCTCGAAATCGATGATGATGAAATCGCTCTCCGAGCAAAGAACCTGCCCGAGATGGTAATCGCCGTGGCAGCGGATGCGCAGAGCGCTGATTTTATGATCCAGCAGATCCTTGAAGCGGCCCATCAGGTCTTTCTCGTGTTCGATGACGAAAACCGCAAGCGGACGGAGGCCTTCGGGCATGCGGTTGAACTGCCCCCGCAGCAGTGGCAGGGCTTTTCCGGCCAGGGTGCGCATGGACTGGTACAGGGCGCGCTGGTAGAGCTTGGAAAAGGCCTCCGGCTTGAATTCCGGCAGGCTCTGTTCCGACGCCAGGCAGGTGTGCATCTGGGCCGTGCGGCGGCCCAAACACCGTGCGGCGTTCAGATAATCTCCGATGAGCCCGACGGTTTCCGCGGGCGGGGCCGAGTCCAGCAGATCGACCGGGAAAGCGGCCGGCAGCGGAGGCAGCCCGGCCGGGCCCCGCCGTTTTCCGACTGCCGCGAAATAGAGTTGCAGCCGGTCCAGCGTGTAGCTCCAGGCATCGCCCTGGTTGGCCACAAACCCCTGCAGAATAGCGAGGGTCATGGGTGGTTCCGAATTCATCCGCAGCTCGAGCGCGCCGGCGGTCGGAGCGCAATGGGCGAACCGCTTCTCGGTGAGCAGCCGTCCGATTTCGAGATCCGGATTCACCCCGGGCGCCAGCTTGCGGATGAGCTTCAGGATCAACCGGTCTCCGAACCGAATGGAGGTGTTGCTCTGTTCGGCACTTAAAAGCACCGGCGCCGGTAGCGACTTGTTTGTGGCGGTGAGTGTGCGGAAGGCGCGCGTGGTGAACCCCCGGATCTGCATGCGGCGGCCGTGGATGGCCCGTTTGTGGGTCATCGCCTCCAGCAGTGTCTCGCCGAAGGCGGCATCGGCCAGTGCGTCGTACAGCAGCAGCACTGAAGGGCTGTTTTTGAGCTTGAGGTTGGCAATGGCGGCCTGGGGATGCTCCTGCAGCAGGCGGTCCGATTGGTCCGCGGGAGCCACCGCCATGGGAACGGCATACGTCTCGGCATCGCCGGAGAGATAATCCACCCGCACCAGGACGACGGCCCAACGCCGGGATCCCTTGGCCAGCGGAAACACGTCCATAATGCTGGCATGCTTGAGCGGCCGGGCTTTTCCGCCGAACCACCGGCTGCGGGTGAGAAACCCGGGTAGAATGTGCTCCAGTCGGCCGGCGGCGGTGCCGTGGAAAAAGTCCTCCCACCCGCAGTCGGCTTCCACGACGGGAAGCGGGGTCTCCCCAACCTCGGGCGGCGTCCCTTCCGCCACGGCTTGCGGCGGGGTGAGGTAAAACCAATAAAAACTGTGGGGGCCGAGCGACAGGAAATACGGCGCGGCGTGAATGGGCGGAAATCGGGATCGGCCGAAAAGCTCCACCGGGACCATTGCCTGGTAGGCGGACAGGTCGAGCTCGAGGTGCTGGACGAATCGGGAGAGATTCGCAACGACCAGCAACCGTTCATTGCCGTGGCGGCGAATGAAGGCCAGGATGCGGTGGTTGTCGGGGGCGAGAAATTCGATCGCCCCACGGCTGAAGGCCTTGAAGCGTTTGCGCAGCCCGATCAGCCGCTTCATCCACCACAATACGGAGTGGGGGTTCGCCCGCTGGACTTCCACGTTGATCACATCCGAGTGGTATTCCGGGGAAATGATCACCGGCAGGAAAAGCTTTTGGGGATCGGCGCGAGAAAAACCGGCGTTGCGATCGGCGCTCCACTGCATCGGCGTGCGCACCCCGTCGCGGTCGCCGAGATAGACATTGTCGCCCATGCCGATTTCATCCCCATAGTAGATCACCGGAGATCCCGGGAGCGAAAACAACAGCGCATTCGCCAATTCGGTGCGGCGGCGGTGGTTCCCCAGCAGCGGAAACAGCCGTCGCCGGATCCCCAGATTGATGCGCATCCGCGCGTCATGGGCATAGACCCGGTACATGTAGTCCCGCTCTTCGTCGGTGACCATCTCTAGGGTCAACTCGTCGTGGTTGCGCAGGAAGATCGCCCACTGGCAGTTTTCCGGCACGGCGGGGGTTTGATCGAGGATGTCCAGGACCGGGAAGCGGTCCTCCATGTGCAGCGCCATGAAGAGCCGCGGCATGAGCGGGAAGTGAAAGGCCATGTGGCATTCGTCGCCGGCGCCGAAATACACTACCGCATCCTCGGGCCACTGATTCGCCTCGCCCAGCAGCAGGCGGTTCTTGAACTTGGCATCGACGTGGGCCCGCATCTCCTTCAAAAAGTGGTGCGTCTCCGGGAGATTTTCACAGTTGGTGCCCTCGCGCTCGAACAGATAGGGGATGGCGTCCAGACGCAGTCCGTCCACTCCCATTCCGAACCAGAAATCCAGCGTGGCGAGGACCGCCTTGCGCACGGTCGGATTGTCAAAGTTGAGGTCGGGTTGGTGGGAATAGAAACGGTGCCAGAAGTAGGCGCCGGCCACGGGGTCCCAGGTCCAGTTGGAGGTCTCGAAGTCCTGGAAGATGATGCGGGCGTCCGCATAGCGCTGGGGCGTGTCGCTCCAAACATACCAGTCCCGCCAGGGGCTGCCAGGCCTGGCGCGGCGTGCGCGCTGGAACCAGGCATGCTGGTCGGAGGTGTGGTTGACCACCAGCTCGGTGATCACCCGCAGGCCGCGGCGGTGGGCCTCGATCAGGAATTTTTTGAAGTCCCGCAGGGTGCCGTAGGCGGGGTGGATGTCGCGGTAGTCGGCAATGTCGTAGCCGTCGTCCCGCAGCGGGCTCGGGCAAAATGGCATTAGCCAGAGAGCGGATACGCCGAGATCCTGCAGGTAGTCGAGTTTGCGTGTGAGGCCCTGAAAATCTCCGATCCCGTCATCATCGCTGTCAAAAAAGCTTTTGACATGCAGCTGATAGATGACGGCGTCCTTGAACCAAAGGGGGTCATCTTCCATCGCGGCGACATTTTTCGAGATGCGGGCCATGGTCGTTCCTTTACATGAAGTAGTCGAAGTCGCGTTCGGTGCGGATCTTCCTGCGGACCCGGAAGATGTGAGCCGGCACCACCTGTGGGTTGAGCTCGATGAAGTTGCGTTGGGAATGCCACTGGTAGCGGGCGTCGCTCAACAGGTCGTGGACCTGGAAGGGCTTGCCGGCCTCTATCCCCAGCTCGGCCAGCTTCAGCTCCAGCCAGCCGGAGTGGGTGTGGTGGGGGTCCAGATTGACCACGACCAGGATGACGTTGGAGAAATCAACCGTGTGCTTGCTATAGCAGATCAATTGCTCGTTGTCGACCGCATGAAAGCGCAGATTGCGGTCGGCATGCAGAGCCGGGTTGCCCCGGCGGATGCGGTTGATGCGGGCGATGAGCTCTTTTAGGCTGCGGGGCGATTCAATGTCCCAGGCGCGGATTTCAAATTTTTCCGAGTTCAGGTATTCCTCTTTCCCGGGTTCAATCGGCTGGTCTTCACACAGCTCGAACGCCGGCCCGTAGATGCCGTAGTTGGCTCCTAATGTGGCCGCCAGAACCAAGCGGGCGATGAACGCCGGCCGCCCCCCGGTCTGAAGATGCTCGGTCAAAATGTCCGGCGTGTTCGGCCACAGATTGGGGCGAAAGAACTCCACCAGGTCCGTCTGCGTGAGTTGGGTGAAATAGCGTTTGATTTCCCAGGCCGTGTTGCGCCATGCGAAGTAGGTGTAGGATTGGCTGAAGCCCAGCTTGGCCAGGTGGTGCATGATCTTGGGCCGGGTGAAGGCCTCTGCGAGAAACATCACCTCCGGGTGGGCCCGTTTGATCTCGCCGATGAGCCATTCCCAGAAGGCCAACGGTTTGGTGTGGGGGTTGTCCACGCGGAAGATGCGGACGCCGTGTTCGACCCAGTGCAGAACCACGCGCTTGAGCTCATTCATGAGAGCCTGGCGGTCTGGACACTCGAAATCCAACGGATAGATATCCTCGTATTTTTTCGGCGGGTTTTCGGCAAACTGAATGGATCCGTCCGGCCGTCGCCGAAACCACTCCGGGTGCTCGTGAACGTAGGGATGGTCAGGGCTGCACTGGAACGCAAGGTCCATCGCCACCTCCAACCCGTGCGCTTCGGCCTGTCGAAGAAACATTAAAAATTCAGCGATCGTGCCCAGCTCGGGGTGGACGGCCGTGTGGCCGCCTTCGACGGCGCCGATGGCCCAGGGGCTGCCGGGGTCGTCCGGTCCGCAGACCGGTGTGTTGTTGCGGCCTTTGCGGTGGGTGGTCCCGATCGGGTGGATGGGCGGCAGGTAAAGCACGTCGAACCCCATGCCGGCGATGTAGGGCAGCCGGGCTTCGCAGTCGGCAAAGGTGCCGTGGGCCCCCGGTGTCGTGCCGCATGAGCGTGGGAACATTTCATACCAGGCGCTGAAACGGGCCTTCACCGGGTCGACCACGACCTTCAGCATCTTTGCGTAAAGGGTCATCTGGTGACGCGGTGGCAGGCAGCGCTGCATGCGGGCGAGCAACTCCGGGTCGAGCGCCAGGCGGGTCAAAGCGGCTCCGGGAGCGCCTGAGCGTAATTCTTCGGCGCGTTCCCGGAGCCAGACCCCATGCGGACCCACAGAGCGGATTGCTGCGTCCTCGACGAGCGCCGCACCGGCTATCAGATCCAGGGTGACCTCCTGACCGGCCTCGATGCGCTTGGCCACATCTCGGCGCCAGCTCTTGAACGCGTCCAGCCAGGCGCACACGGTATAGACATAACGCCCCAGTTCGGTGACGTTGAAGGAGGCTTTCCATTTATCGTTGGGAAAACCGTTCAGCCGAGTGGCGCGCCAGCGGGAGGAGTGGTCGTGGCGGAACAGTAGAAGGCCCGAAATGGCATCGTGGCCGTCTGTAAAGATGTTCGCGCGCACCTTTACCTTTTCGCCCGGGACGCGCTTGATCGGAAACCTTCCGCCGTCGATTTCGGGCCGCACCCGGTCAATGATGATCCGTTGGGTCATTGTAGTATTCGGCATTCCGTTTGCTCCCCGTCCTGCTCAATTTGGGCTCCGCGTTAATGTGAACCGGCGGTGCGCTGCCGTCCTTGTCGGTTCCGAAGTAAAGCGTGCGATGCGGGAACGGTATCTCGATGCCATGTTCATCGAAGCGCTTTTTCATCCGGCGGTTGAACTCTCGCCCGACCGCCCACTGTCGGATCGGCCGGGTCTTGATGCGCGCCTTGAGGATGACCGCCGAGTCCGCGAACTGATCCACCCCCAGCACCTCGAGCGGTTCCAGGATATCCGCTGCGAATTCGGGCTCGCTGCGCATTTCCTCCACGATGCAACGGCACACCTCGGCAACCTGATCGGTGTCTTCTCGATAGGCGACCCCGATGTCGGCCAGGTAGAAGGAGAACAGGCGGGTCATGTTGGTGACCGTGTCCACCGAGCTGAAGGGGACCGTGTGCACATTGCCGGCCAAGTCGCGCAGCCGGATGGATCGAATGGAAAGGTCCTCGACCAAGCCGCCGATGCCGGCCACCTTGACGACGTCGCCGACCGCCACCGCATCTTCGAGAAGGATAAACACACCGGTGATGATGTCTTGAACGAGTTTCTGGGCGCCGAAGCCGACCGCCAGGCCGATGATGCCGGCGCCTGCCAGTAAGGGGCCGATGTTGACGCCGAATTCCGAGAGCACGATCATGACGACTATGACGCCCAGGACGATCATCAACGCCTTGCGGATCAGGGGCAGCAGCGTGCGAACGCGGGCACCGTGCGCCGGTGTGGCATCGGACTTCTCTATTTTTGCCAGATAGTGCTCGGTCGCAATGTTGACGGCCTCCCATGTCACGGCGGCAATGATACCGACCAGGAGCATAGTGAAAAGGAAGCCCAGGAATTGCTTTGCATGAGCTTCCGCGAGCCAGTTGTGCGTATCGACCTCCCATACCTCCAAGATGGCCGCAGCGGCGACGAGAACCATCGCAGCTCGAATGAACAAAAAAACGATCGGCGCATACCGGTTCAGCCGCTGCGCCAGTATCGGGAACTTTTTCGCGAGCTTCTGGCGTGCAGTGCTGCTTTCCGCAATGCGGCTGCGCGTGGCCTGGATCGCGATCCGGGTGACGGACAGCAGAAGCGCAGACAAGACTGTTCCGCGGGCCAGGTAAACCAACCCACCCTCAATGTCCTGCCACCAGACCACAAACACTGCGGCTAGGTAGACAATGGCCAAAATATGCCAAACCGCCGCCAAACTGCGTCGCATTCGGCGACGGGCAGACAGCGTTGCCGGCGGAGTCTCCTCGGGCCCACGGAGCCACGCGGCCACCCGGGTCCGGTTTCGAAGAATGCAAAAAACCATTGTCGAAAGTAGGATCAGTGCCAGAAGATCCAAAAGGTCGGAATAGGCGGTGGCCGGCACTCCGAACAGCAGCGCGGTGCCGGCTATCAGGTATCCGGCCAGGGCGATCACGACCAGACGCCGTATCCATTGAAACAGCGAACGTGCGGAATCGCTTCGCAGGGGAACGAGCCGCAAGGCCGGCATTGCCGGCGCCAGCACCATACGCGCCAGAATCACGAGTATTCGGCCCGCACTATACACCGTGATGATCTGAACGGCGATTTTTACGCCGAAGGCCTCGGGCCGGACAAACACGAAACCGGTCAGCGCAACGATTCCAAACACTGCCGGTGCACAGAGTCTCAAAGCGGCTCGGGCGAGGGCCGGCCGCAAGGGTGCGCGATGATTCAGACGGGCGCGATCCTCGATGCGCTTCCGAAACCGGGCGGACAGGCGGTCGGCTGAGAATTCCGCGATCCATGCCAACGCAAGCAGCAGGGCGATGGGGATGGCGTGTTTGCCTGATCGCTCGAGGTTCTGGAGGTTTAGGAGGTTATGCTGAACCCAGACCGACACAGCCGCTTCATCCGGAATATACGCGTCGAGGGAGTGCAAGGCCATGGAACTTTTTTCCATGGCGTTCGAAACGGTCTCCACCAGCCGTTGACTGAAAGGTCTATCCGGGCCGGCGGGACTCATGCGGTGTTGCAAAGCGATCAGAGCGCGTATATGCGTCAGCAGCAGCTCGCGACCCTGGTCGTCATCGATCGTGGCAGCAAGGGATTTCAACTCTTCAATCGTTGCCGGTTCAAGGGAGCCCGTCGCCGGCTCGGCCGACATGGTCTGCACAGCGGCTGGGGCATGACCAGCGAACACCAGCAGAATGCCCATGACGCCTGTGAACCTCCACACGGCGGCCAAATAGGCAAGCGCTCTGTCATGCAACTGTTTCACTGATTTCTCCGCACGTTTCGGGCCATGGGATTCAGGGGCGGCGCGCAGCTGGTGCCGGCGCTTTTAAACCGCTGAGTCATATTAAAGTAAATATATGTTGACTAACATAATTAGCCCGTGCGGATCGGTTTGTCAAGGCGTGTGGTTTACCTCGTGGCGGGATTGGGGGCCGGGAAACGGACAGGACCCCTTTGACGTAAATGGTAAGGGCGACCGCTGGAAGTAAATGTTGACAAACACGGTTTACGAACAAGTTTAAGTGTGTTAGCTTCTAAATGAGAACCCTGCTTTTACAACCAATGAATCCCTCTGCGGCAGCAATTGCTGCCGCGGCAATTTTCCATTTTCCATATTCAAATGGGTCGCCTTGACCCAGACAACGCGGGTCCGATTCTCCGCAGCTTGCTGGGACAACATCGGCGTAAACCTTTAACTGAAATGCCCTGTCCGTTCGTGGCGCAAACGGCAAATTCTGCGCTTTTCCGGATGGAGGCGGTGTAATACCCCTCGGCTATCGGGGGCAGCGTATCGCCGGCTGCAGTAAACGTGACCCGTGGCACTGTCCCCGGAAAAATTGCAATTTCTGGAGGTTGACCATGACGACGCAACGGAAAGAGTTCGCGATACCGGCGGACTCTTTTGAGGCGATCATCTTCGATCTTGACGGCGTGATTACGGATACCGCCTCCGTGCATGCCGCGGCCTGGAAAGGAATGTTCGACGACCTGCTTCTGCGGCACTCCGCCAGGGAGGGGGTCCCCTTCAAGGCCTTTGAAATCGAAACGGACTATCGGACTTATGTGGATGGTAAACCCCGGCTCGACGGCTTGAAGAGTTTCCTGGGTTCCCGGGGGATTGAGCTGCCAGAAGGCGGGCCGGAGGACAGGCTCGGCGCCGACACGATCTACCATCTGGCCAAACGCAAGAACTCGGATTTCCTGAAACGACTTCAGGAGCAGGGCGTGAAAGTCTACGGATCGACGCTGGAGGTGATCCACAGCGCCAAAAAGCACGGTTTGAAAACCGCCGTTATTTCATCGAGCAAAAGCTGCGCCATGATTCTCGATTCGGTGAATCTATCGGATCTCTTCGACGTAAGGGTGGACGGGGTGGATTCGGAGGTGCTGGGCATACCCGGCAAACCGGCCCCGGGCATCTTCCTCGAGGCCGCCCGGCAACTGCAGGTGAAACCGGAGCGTGCGGTGGTGATCGAAGACGCCGTTTCCGGCGTGCAGGCCGGCCGCGCCGGGGGGTTTGGATTGGTCGTCGGAATTGCCAGAGCCGGCGGGAAAGAAGAGCTGCGGAACAACGGCGCCGATGCCGTGGTGGAAGATCTCTCGGAAATCTGCGTCGCGGGCGAGCGAAAAGCGGCCGATCCGCTGCCCTCAGCACTGGAGGACTTCGAGCGGATTGCACGGCAGGCGCAGGGCAAACGCCTTGCGGTCTTTCTGGACTATGACGGCACGCTTTCTCCGATCGTCGAAACCCCGGAACAGGCGGTTATGCCGGAAGAGATCCGCGAGGCGGTGATGGCGCTCTCCCGGCATTGCGCGGTGGGAGTCATCAGCGGGCGGGATCTCAAGGACGTGCGGGACAAAGTGCGGATGGATTCCATCGTCTATGCGGGCAGCCACGGTTTCGACATCGCCGGGCCGGAGGGCTTGCAGATCGAGCACACGGTCGGGGAGGAGTTCCTGCCCGTGCTCGAGACTGCGGAGGGAGAGTTGTCCGGGAAACTCGGCGCCATCCGGGGTGTGCTTGTCGAGCGTAAAAAATTTGCCATTGCCATTCACTACCGGCGCGTGGATCCTGAAAATGTGGAAAAGGTTGAAGTGATGGTGGATGAAATCGCCGGGCAGCACCCGGAGCTCCGAAAGTCCTACGGGAAAAAAATTTTCGAACTCCAGCCCCAAATAGACTGGAACAAGGGGAAGGCACTCTTTTCATTGCTGCGCACCTTGAAGCTGGATGAAGAGGATGTGCTGCCATTCTACATCGGGGACGATGTGACCGACGAGGACGCCTTCCGGGCGCTGCGGGGGCGCGGAATCGGAATCGTCGTTCGGGACCAGCCCTATGAGACCGCCGCCGTCCACAGCTTGAAAAACCCGGAGGAGGTGCGCAAGTTTCTCTTGCGACTGATCCCTGTCTGCCGGAGGGCGTCATGAATTCCTGGAGCCTGGTTTACGATGAGTTCGATTCGGAGAAAGAAAGCCTGCGCGAGGCCCTCTGCACCTTGGGAAACGGGTATTTCGCCACCCGCGGGGCGGCCCCCGAATCCGAAGCGGGTTCGATTCATTACCCGGGAACCTATCTGGCCGGGGGATACAACCGTCTGAAAACGGAGATCGCCGGGCGTGTCGTTGAAAATGAGGACCTGGTGAACATGCCCAATTGGCTGCTCACCCGGTTCCGGCCTGAGGAGGGCGACTGGTTCAATCTTCAGTCCGTGGATATCCTATCCTACCGCCAGGAACTGAACATGAAGGAGGGGATTCTCACTCGCACGGTGAACTTCAGGGATAAACAGGATCGGGAGACGACCCTGATCCAACGGCGCTTCGTGCACATGGACCGCATGCATCTGGCCGCCCTGGAGACCACGATCGTCCCGGAGAACTGGACGGGCCGGATCCAGGTCTTTTCCGGCCTGGACGGAAGTGTGATCAACGCCGGAGTTAAACGCTACCAACAGTTGAACAGCAAACACTTGGAGCCCGTCGCGAGCGAGGCGGCGGATGACCAAACCGTCTTGCTGCTGGTGGAGACCAACCAATCCCGGCTCAGGGTGGCGCTGGCCGCCCGAACCCGGGTGTATTCCGAAGAGCAACGGATCGAGGTTGAACGCAAGTTGGTCGAGCACCCCGGTTGCATCGGGCAGGAGTTTTTTGTCGATGTGGCAAAGAAGAAACCTGTAAAGATCGAAAAGATCGTCTCCTTTTTCACCTCCCGTGATGTCGCCATGTCCGAGCCTAATTTAGATGCGGCGGAGGCCGTCGGGCAGGCGGGGAGGTTTAACGAACTGCTTCAAAGCCACCGGCTGCAGTGGGACCATCTTTGGAATCGATGCGACATACGGCTCGAAAACAGCGACCGGGCCCAGATGATCCTGCGGCTGCACATTTTTCATCTGCTTCAGACCGTTTCGCGCAACTCCATCGATCTAGATGTGGGGGTCCCGGCCCGGGGATGGCACGGCGAGGCGTACCGGGGGCATATCTTCTGGGATGAGCTTTTTATCTTTCCTTATCTCAACTTGAGGATCCCTACGCTCACCCGGTCGTTGCTTCTGTACCGGTACCGGCGGCTGAACCAATCCCGGTTGGCGGCGTTGGTCGAAGGCTTCAGCGGCGCCCTCTACCCCTGGCAGAGCGGCAGCAACGGGCGTGAAGAGACCCAGCAGCTTCACCTGAACCCGAAATCGGGCCGGTGGCTGCCGGATGACACCCATCTGCAGCGCCATGTCAATCACGCCATCGCCTACAACGTATGGCAATACTACAAGGCCACCGGCGACCGTGAGTTCTTGGCCACCTATGGTGCGGAGATGATCCTGGAAATCGCCCGATTTCTGGCGGCGATCACCACCTTCAACCAAAAGCTTGGCCGCTATGAAATCATGGGGGTCATGGGCCCCGACGAATATCACCACGGATACCCGGATTCGAAAACCCCCGGCCTCAACAACAACGCCTACACGAATGTGATGACCGTCTATGTGCTACAGACCGCACTGAAGGCGATCGAGGCGCTCGCCCCCACCCGGAGAGGTGACCTGCTGAAAACGCTGGGCCTGGAACAGGCGGAGCTCTACCGCTGGCAGGATATCACCCGCAAGATGCGTGTCGTGTTCCACGGCGATCAGATCATCAGCCAGTTCGAGGGCTACGATCAGCTGCTGGAGTTCGACTGGGGCGCATACCGGAAAAAATACGGCAACATCCAGCGGTTGGATCGGATCCTCGAGGCGGAAGGGGACCATACCAACCGTTACAAGCTATCGAAACAGGCCGATGTGCTCATGCTCTTTTACCTTTTCTCGGCCGAGAAGATTCAGGAACTCTTTACCCACATGGGATACGACTTCGATCCCGAGAGCATCCCCCGGAACATCGACTATTACATGAACCGAAGCTCCCACGGCTCAACCTTGAGCAACATCGTGCACTCCTGGGTCATCGCCCGCTCGGACCGACCGCGCTCCCTGGCGCTTTTCCACAAGGGGTTGGAGAGCGACATTTCGGACATCCAGGGGGGCACAACCCATGAAGGCATTCATCTCGGCGCCATGGCCGGAACCGTGGACATTCTGCAGCGCTGCTACACGGGGCTGGAGTTTCATGAAGACATTCTCTTTTTGAACCCGAGCATTCCTGAGGGGCTGCCGCGGCTTTCCATGAGAATCAAATACCGGGGCAACTGGTTTGACATCACCGCGACCCCGGCGGCCATGACCGTTTCCGCAAGTCAGTGCGAGCTGGAGGCGACCAAGGTTTCATTCCGAGACAAGATCTATAACCTCACGCCGGGGCAGACGCTGACGTTTGAGCTGGGCAAAAAGCCCTGAGGGGAGACACTGACTGAGAACTGTTTTTTCCCCTTCTTTTTCCAGAGAGAGGGATTCATGTTCAACCCTTTTAAGGTATTATCAATAATGTCTACCCGTGTGCCTACAGAGCATCCCACCCAAAAGCGGCTGGTAATCGTTTCCAACAGACTGCCCATTGTGCTGAAAGAAGAGGCTGATGGGAGTTGGCAGGTTAAACCGGGGTCCGGTGGTCTTGTGACCGCCATGGCGCCGGTGTTGAAGGATCGCGGGGGCGTGTGGATCGGATGGCCCGGCACCGAGGAAAGGCCGGGCATGGACCTGGATGTTCTTCTGAGAGAGGCGGTTAAGGATTCGGGCTACACGTTCAAATCGGTACCGCTCAGCAAAAGTGAGTTGGACGGCTACTATTATGGGTTTGCCAACGAGATCCTTTGGCCCCTTTTTCACGATCTGCAAACGCGCTGCAACTTTGACCCTGGGTATTGGGCTGTGTACCGAAAGGTGAACCGCAAATTCGCCGACGTCGTCATCCACAACACCGGCAAAGAGGATGATATATGGGTTCACGATTATCATCTCATTGCCGTCGGTCAGGAACTGCGGGGGCTGGGTGTGACCGCTAAAATCGGGTACTTCCTTCACATTCCCTTCCCGCCCCTGGATCTTTTCCTCAAGCTGCCATGGCGCTTCCAAATTCTCGATGCGCTGCTCGCCTATGACCTCATCGGATTTCAGACACAACGAGACAAACGCAATTTCGCGCAGTGCGTTCGGGCCATGTTCAAACATGTGCCGGTCCGGGGGAAAGGGAGAGTGGTCACCACCGAGGTCAACCAGCGCGAAGTTCGAATCGGCAATTTCCCCATCAGCATCGATTTTGACGAATTTGCCGACAAGGCCAAGAGTGCCGACGTCAATCAGCGTGCAGTTGAAATCCAGGCCAATCTCAGCACGGATTCGAATCGTCGGACGTTAGTGCTGGGCGTGGATCGGCTGGACTACACCAAAGGCATTCCAGAAAGGCTGGCTGCATTCGGCAACGCCCTGGAGCGGTTTCCGCAGCTGCGAGAAAAAATCAGCCTCATTCAAATTGTGGTTCCCAGCAGGGTGGACATCCCCAAATACCAGGATCTGAAACTGGAAATTGACCGGATGGTCAGCGACATCAATGGCAAATTCGCACAAACCCACTGGGTTCCAATTCACTACATTTTTCGCAGTGTCGATCGGACCGAACTGGTGGCCCTTTACCGGGCCGCCGATATTGCCTTGATCACGCCGCTGAAAGACGGCATGAACCTCGTGGCCAAGGAATACTGCGCCTGCAATGTTTCCGAAGACGGGGTGCTGATTATGAGCGAATTTGCCGGCGCCGCTGCGCAACTGCACCCGGAAGCCATTCTCGTCAATCCTCACGACATGGAGGAGGTTGCTGCGAGCATTGCCGCCGCTTGCGACATGCCCCTGTCGGAAAAACACCGGCGTATGAAGGCGTTGAGGCGCAAGATTCAAAAATCGGATATCTACTGGTGGGTCGACTCTTTTATAAAGGCTGTCTTTGCCCGCGATTTGAGGGCGTTTCCTCCGCTCGAGGATTACCTCCCGACAGAAAAAGGCGAGGCATCCCGTAAAACCGAATTTATTCTTGATGAAGAGGCTCAGCCGTATATCAACTCACTGTCAACCTATCGACAGCTAACGCCAGGCGATCGGAAATTGTGAAAATCCGGGTTCGTGGAGCGGGTATAAAGGGCCAAGGTGCCCATAGCCGGCGATAAACGGGCCCACGCGGGAATCAACCCAAAGGAGGCCAACATGTTCAAGCACATACTACTGCCCACAGACGGTTCGGAATTATCCGACAAAGCGATCGAACAGGGGATCCGTTTTGCCAAGAGCATCGGCGCAAGCGTAACCAGTCTCAGTGTGATGCCCGGGCAGCCCACACTTTTCTACCATGCGAGGATCAGCCCGGAAGCGCTGGAGGAGGCGGCCCGGCAGTCCACGCAGGCGGCGGAAAGCTACTTGGATTCGGTCAAAAAAACGGCCCAGGATGCAGGAGTTGCCTGTGACGTCGTACTCGAACGAAACGATTCTCCCTACGAAGCCATCATCCATATGGCCGAGCAGAAAGGCTGCGATCTGATCGTGATGGCCTCCCACGGGCGAGGAGGAGTAGGAGCGCTTTTGCTCGGCAGCGAAACGCAAAAAGTGCTGATGCACTCCAAAATTCCCGTGCTGGTAGTGCGCTGAAGAGCGCCAGATTCCGGAGCGGCAGCGTCGTCCGCCGGAAATTCAGTTTCTGTATTGCGCTGCACATGCGCCTAAATTATAGTGAGGCCGGATGCGGCCGCCCCCTTGCCTGGGCGGCGATACCGCGCATCGCATGCAATTGCACCCGGCGGTTGCCGGGACGCGGCCGCCGGGAGGCTTTCCTGAAAAGATGGCACATCAATCCATGGAACGGAATCGGACGAGGTTCTTCAGCACACCGGCCGACAGATTGACCTCAGCGGAAGCGTTGTTGGAGCTGAAAGAGTTGGCGGAGCTGATCGCCCAGCACGACCGGCTCTATCATGAACTGGACCGGCCCGAGATCACGGATGCCGAGTACGACGCGCTGCGCCGGCGCAACGAGGCCATCGAGGTGCGTTTCCCGGAGCTCATTTTGCCCGAAAGCCCGTCGCGAAAGGTCGGTGCGGTCCCGGTCGACGGCTTTCAAAAAGTGCGCCACCACGTGCCGATGCTCTCACTCGGCAACGCCTTTGCGCGCGACGACATCATCGATTGGCTGGATGGGATCCGCAATTTCCTGCGTGAGTTGCAGGACCCGGGGGCGGTCATCGCGGTCCGGTGCGAACCGAAGATCGACGGGCTCTCCTGCGCATTGCGCTACGAGGCGGGGACCCTGGTGCGGGCGGCCACGCGGGGCAACGGCGAAGTGGGTGAAGATGTCACTGCCAACGTCCGGACGATTCCGAATGTCCCCCAGCGGTTGAAGGGCCGGGGCTGGCCGGCGGTCATGGAGGTGCGTGGCGAGGTCTACATGACCGACGAGGATTTTCTGGAGCTCAACGCGCAGCAGGTCGCCGACGGGGCCAACGCCTTCGCCAACCCCCGCAACGCTGCCGCGGGCAGCTTGCGCCAGCTCAACTCTGCCGTC
>JBGSTS010000292.1:0-1713 GCA_041736435.1 Desulfobacterales bacterium
GGCACAGGCGCACCGCGCGGTCCAGGGCCATGCCCTTGCGCACGCCGTCCTGAAAGGCCTCCTCGCTCATGTCGTATACGGCGGTTCGCGCCGCCCCTGCCGGCGCGATGATGACCGGCCGGTCGGCGAGGCGCCGGTCGATGGCCCGTTCCACCGCCACCGCAAAGTCGGCCACGTTCAAATGGATGATCGCGCGGTCCATGTTGTCACAGAAAAAAACAGGCTCACCGCAGAGATCGCAGAGAAAACGGTTTTTTGGAATTGCCGCCATCGGGCGCTTTCGTTATGTCCGGGCGGCGGCGTAATAGGCCCAAGGCCAAGGCGCGCCAGTCCCCGCCGAGCGAGGCGTATCCCGCCATGGCGGGACTGCAAGGAGCGCGGGATGAAGCGCAACGCAGAAATCGGGCTCATTACGCAGCCGCCCCGAGGAGGCGCGCGAGCTGCGCAGCGTTCCGCGGCGCCTGCGCGCGCACGTGGTTGTTGAAGAAGACAACCCCTTGCGCCGCCCGGGCGGCCATCCGTGGGATAGGGCCGTCGGCCCACTCGCGCAGCTCCTCCGCCGTGTAATCGTAGTCGAACTGCTGCTGCATGTTGCCCGAGCGCCAGCCCCGGGTGTTGCGGCCGTGGAAGCGCACGTAGAACAAGTCCGGGTTGGTGACCACGTCGAGCTTCGGGAACAGGCCGGGAAGCCCGGGTTCGTCCACCGCCACCAACGTGGCGCGGCGGTGCTCCATTTCGACGAACACCCTGTCCATCGCCCAGGAGGCATGGCGGAACTCCACGGCCAGCGGCAGCCCCGCGAGCTCGTCCAGCAGCAGCCCGAGATAGCGGCGGTTGGCGGTGTCGCGGCCGAACCCCGGCGGGAACTGCAGCAGCAAGGCCGTAAGCTGACCGGATTGCACCAGGGGTGCGATTCCCTCCCGGTAGAGCGCCGCCTGGCCGCGCCACCGGTCGGGGTCGACCTCGTGGGTGAGGGTGCGGGTCAGCTTGGCGGTGAAGCGGAACCCGGGCGGGGCCAGCTGCCGCATGCGCTCGAGCGCGGGGGCCTTGGGCATCTGGTACCAGGTGAAGTTGAGCTCGGTGATGCCGAATTGCCGGGCATACACGGCCAGCATTTCGCCGGCCTTGGTCCCCGGCGGGTAAAACCCGGCATCGATCCACTCGGCGTAGGAGTAGCCGGATGTGCCCACGAGGATGGGGCAGACAACGTGAGAAGATTGGGGAAGCATGTGGTTTTGTCCGCGTAACCGACCGACCGTCTGCCCCGAGGTGGGTCAGTCCGTCGCCCGTCGGCCGGTCAGCCCGACTGCAGGTGATACTTGCTTCCTGCAGGCTTTATTATCGATATTTCATGACGGCAGCACGCGCATCACGCCGATCACCTTGCCTTGGATCAGGACCTCGCTGAAGCTGCAGCGCATGGGCGTGTAGGCGGGATTTTCCGGGCGCAGCTCGATGTGGTCGGTATGGAGGAAAAACCGCTTTACGGTCGCCTCCTCCTCGCGGATCAGGGCGGCCACGATCTCGCCGTTTTGGGCATACTGGCGCGGTTCGCAGATGACCAGGTCTCCGTCCAGAATCCCGGCCGCCTGCATCGAATCCCCCCGCACCCGCAGGGCGAAAAGGTTTTGGCCGCGGAAGATCTCGGCGTCCAGTGTGACGCTGCCGTCCCACTGGGCTTGGGCGTACATGGGCAGCCCGGCGGCGATGCGG
>JBGSTS010000195.1:0-2555 GCA_041736435.1 Desulfobacterales bacterium
TGCCGGGGCGGGGGTCGGCAGGCGTGTTGGCCGCACCTCCGTTTGATGCCGGAGGCTGAAAGCGTAGGGCGGCGTTGGGAACCTTGACGGCGTCCGGCCGCTCGTCGGTGATGATCCGGATGTTGGCGGTCATGCCGGGCAGCAGGCGAAGCTCGGGGTTATCGGTCAGAATGAGCACGGTGTAGGTCACCACGTTCTGAACGATGCGTGGGGCCTTGCGGATCTGCAGCACCTGCCCGCGGAACTCGCGCCCGGGAAAGGCGTCCACGGTGAAGACGGCCGGCTGATCCACGTGGATGCGTCCGATGTCGGCCTCGTCCACATCGGCTTCGACTTGCATCTCGCGCAGGTCCTGAGCGATGGTGAACAGCTTGGGCGCCTGCAGGCTGGCCGCAACGGTCTGGCCGACATCCACGGCCCGCTCGATGACCACCCCGTCGACGGGCGAGCGAATGTAGGTGTGCGCAAGGTCGACCGCGGACTGGTGCAGGGCGGCTTCCTTCTGCCGTACCTGCTGCAGGGCATACTCGACCTGGGCCCGGGCCGACTTGATCGCCGCCTGGCGGCCGGCCACCAGGGATTTTGCGGCGCGCTCGTCCGCCTCGGTGCTTTCGAGCTGGGCCCGGGACTGATTGTAGGCCGTGCGCGCGTCATCGGCCTGGCTTTCGGATGCGGCGCCCGAGCGGTAAAGCGCCAGGCGCCGTTCCATGTTGCGCTGCGAATTTTCCAGGGTGATCCGGGCCTTGTTCGCCTGGGCGCGGGCGCTGTTGAGCGCCGCCTCGGCGTTGGCCAGCTCTTTTTCGGCGCGTTCGACACCGGCGCGCTGGATGCCGACGTTGGCCTTGGAAACGGCTAGTTCAGCCTCGGCCTGGTTGACCCTGGCTTCAAAGGTTTCAGGGTCGATGCGGGCGATCACCTGGCCGGCCGTGACCTCCGAGTTGTAGTCGGCCAGCATCTGCTTGATCTGCCCGGAGACCTGGGAGCCAACCTGGACGGTGATCACCGCGTTCAGCGTTCCGCTGGTCGAGACAGCGCTCACAATGGGGCCGTGCTCAACGACGGCGAGCCGGTAGGATGCGGCCGAATTATGACCATCGCGCGAAAACAGCACGTACCCGGCGGCTATAGCAGCCGCCACGAGCACCAGACCAACGATCAATTTGGATTTTTGCCGCATGCGTTTTGCTGCGCTCCAGCATTTCCGAGTGGACAATGACGGACGGTTTCGCCGCGCTGCGCCGCCTTGTTGCTGAAAATGATTATCTCATGTGGGAGCGGCTTCCAGCCGAGATCAGAGCCGCGATGCCGAGCGGCCGGGACTCCCGCAGCGGATCTTTGCCGCATCGGAAACCTCACCTTATAGCGATGGCGCGTGCGAAATACAAAACACAAAAATATAGGCAAGCGCTGGGCCTGTCAATCAAACAAAAAAACGCCTTGACCTGCGGGGTTGGGCCAAGGCGTTCGGGTCAGAAAGGCAAAGTGAAGATGTTAGTATTTTGCGGCCGCCCGCGGGGCTTTTCCGGCCAGCGGGTTGTAAAGCTTCATGATGGCCACTTTCATGACATCGATGGTTTTCATCTGGGCGATAATGTCCAGCAGCTTGGTCTCCGCCTCAGGCGGCAGCACGCAGGCGTTGGAGCCGTCGAAGGCCAGGTCCGGGAAGCCCTTGGCCAGCTTTTTCTGCTCCTTTTCGCCGAGCGGGACCTGAATCGCCTTCTTGCCGCCGAGGTCTTTTACCTGGCCGGCCAGGCCGGCAGCCTCCAGGGCCTTCATTTTTGCATCGTCGAGAAACACATTGATCAAGTAGTCTGCCATGGCAATTCCTCCTGCGGTTAGTTAGTGCCCATCCATAAACGGCGTCCTTAGGCCCATGCCGGCGTTCTCGCTCTTCGCAATCCTCGGCGTAGAGAGACTACGCCTCCGGTTGCGACATCGCTGCGGCCTTGGCCTGAACCAAAATCCACCATTTCTGGATGGGCACTAGTTAAAACAAACGAGCTGAATCGCGTGCAATACCCAAGCTATTTATTTGGAAATCCTGCAGCTGTCAACAGGATCCGAATCGAAAACCGGCCCGTACGCCTCGATTCATTTCGAAACCGGCGGCAGGGCCGGGGTCCTGCCTTGGATGATGTGTACGGCCTGCAGGGGCAGGTAGACCCGGCCGGTCGCTGCGGCGTGCACCACCACGCCTTCCAGGACGCGCAGGCGCTCACCGATTTTAAGTATGTTCGTGTTCACGAAAAGCTCGGCCGTTTGCCCCCGGACGTCGATGACGACCACCGGGTTGGCCGGGTCGGCATTGTCCAGGGCGACCCGGCCGCCGGGAAACGCACCGGAGGCCTCCACGAACAGCCGCTCGTTCAGCCGGGTCAAGTCGAGGCCGAGCGCATCGGCGCAGACCTCGGCGATCCGGGGGGCGTCCAGGATCTCGGTGGGAGCCGCCACTGGGTCGGGGCAGTCCCGGGCCTGGGTGTCACTCAACCGGGTCATGCGGCCCTCCTTTCTGAGTATGTCGAGAGCACGGTTGCGGCAAACGGTGAACAACCACT
>JBGSTS010000213.1:0-2227 GCA_041736435.1 Desulfobacterales bacterium
TGGCCCCTTTCTCTGATTTTGATAGTAATTTCGATTTCTTGGACGATTTCGTTATACTATCAGATACCAGAAAAGTCCACTACAAAATGCGCTTTTTTTATGCAATCCAACTAGTTACCACCGCGGATGGACACTATTTAATTGCGAGACGATGGATACCCCCGGGATCGCTGCGCCCGGCAGACGCCCCTTATGCCGATCAAAAGTGTTCTGGAAAAACTGTGGGAAATTGAGCCCCAGGCGGAGCTCTGGTGGGACTCCTCGCCCCTGATATACGCGAGCTTTCGCCGCCGGCTGATCGATCGGGCCCCCGACAAAGCCCTGATGACCGCCTGGCTCGACCGCCTTTACAGCAACGGCAGCCCTCCCGAGCAAAACCTGTTTCGGGGGGTGACCACCAACCCGCGCCTGAGCTTCAACGTCATCAAGGACGACCCGGGTCGGTGGACGGCCTGGGTCGACGCCTGGATCCGCAGCGCAGACTGCGCTGAGCCTGAAACGGTCTTCTGGGAGACCTACAAGGAGGTCATCCGGCGGGGAGCAGAGGCCATCCTGCCGATTTTCGAGGCAAGCGGCCGCCGGCATGGTTTCCACTCGGCCCAGGCCGACCCCCGCTGCCGTCAGGACCCGGAAAAGATGGTGGCCCAGGGCGTGGAACTGCACCGGCTCTGCCCCAACATCATGATCAAGATCCCCGGCACCCTGGAAGGCTACGAGGCCATTCGGCGGCTGACCGCCCTGGGGATCCCGACCAACAACACCATCTCCCTGGTGATGGCCCAGTTTTCGGCCTGCATGTCCGCAGTGGCCGCAGGGCTGAAAGAGGCGCGGGCCGCCGGGGTCGACCTCTCCGGCTGGCGCTCGGTCATCACGACCATGAGCTCCCGCTTCGGGACCCTGGGCGAGCTGCACCCGCAGGCGGCGGAGCTCGGCATCGACCTCGGCGAGACCGATGTGCGCTGGGCGGAGATCGCCTTGATCAAGAAGGCCTGCGCCCTGGTCCGGGGCCATGCCGAGTACCGCGGCAAGATGCTGGTGAGCTCCATGCGGGTGGGCCCGATCCTGGGTGGCGAGGCCCACGTCTGGCATTTGGAAAAGCTGGCCGGGGCCGACATCGTCTTCACCATCCCGCCCTCTTTTTTAGAAGCGCTGCTGCTTAAAACACCGGACCTGGAATTCACCCGCCAGTTCGAAGACCCGGTGCCCGGCCGAGTCATGGAGAAGCTGCTGAAGATCCCCTATTTCGAACGGGGGTTGAGAGAAGACGGCTACACCCCCGCCGAGTTCAACACCCACCCCGCCCTGGTGTCCACTGCCCGGGACTTCTGCGTCGCCACCCAAGGCATGCTTGATTTTGTCGCCGCCCGCGTGGCCGCGCTATCGCCATAGCTGCCTCCGTCGGTTTTTTTTGCTTGACTATTGCGACAACATCGTAAATTTGAGGGCTGGCTACCTGCTAAGGGGTGGCTCGTTGTTTGGAGAGTGACCCTCTCGGTCGATGCTGTTTCGCGATGTCCACAATCAGGGGAGACGACATGGCACACGTGGCTGCCGGGGATGCGAGCGCCCCGGTTCCCGAGCCGACGCTGCTCGGCATGTATCGCAACATCTACGCCACCCGCCGCTTTGAGCTCACCTGCATCGAGCTCTACCGCCAGGGGTGTATCCGCGGCTACCTGCACCCGTATCTGGGCGAGGAAGCCGTCGCCGCCGGGGCCTGCGCGGCCCTGCGGCCGGAGGACTACATTGTCAGCACCCACCGCGGGCACGGACACTGCATTAGCAAGGGCGCCGATTTGCGCCTGATGATGGCCGAGATCACCGGCAAGGCCACGGGATACTGCAAGGGCCGCGGCGGGTCGATGCACATCTCCAGCAAGCAGGTCAACCATTTGGGCGCCAACGGCATCGTGGGCGGCGGCATCCCCATCGCCGCCGGCGCCGGCATGGGCATCAAGGTCCGGCAGACCGACCAGGTGGTCGTCGCCTTTTTCAGCGACGGCGCATCGAACAACGGCGTGTTTGCCGAGTCGCTGAACATGGCCGGAATCTATCAATTGCCGGTGATCTTCATGCTCGAAAACAACCACTATGCGGTCTCCATGCCGATCGAGTGCGCCACCGGCTGCTGCGACCTGGCCGGCCGGGGGCCCGCCTACGGCGTGCCCGGGATCTGCGTGGACGGCAACGACGCCGTGGCCGTCTACCGCGAGACCCTGCGGGCCGC
>JBGSTS010000222.1:0-1774 GCA_041736435.1 Desulfobacterales bacterium
GGGTCATTGGGTCGTGGCACGTGAGGGCCGCGCGCAGGCCCGGCAGCGGCTCGTAGCGGGCGCCCGGGGTATCGGTGATCCAGCCCAGGCGCTGCATGAAAACGCGCAAGGCGTGGGCGCAGCACTCGTACATCAGGGTGCCCGGCATGACCATGTCGTCCACAAAGTGGCAGGTCAGAAACCAGGCGTCGGGCTGAATGTCGGCTTCGGCCCGGATCCGGCCGAGCCCGTAGCGCCCGCCGGCGGGCTCAAACGCGAGGACGCGGTCGATCAGGTTCATGCGGCCGCCGGCAAGCCGGAGAGGCTCGGGCAGGTGAATGCCTGTAAAGAGTTTCCCGAAACCGGCCGCGAGATCCCCGCAGCGCAGGGCGTCCAGGGCGCGGTCGTCGTAGGAGCCGGGCGAAAGGGGCACGGGGTCGGTCCAGTCCGGCGGCCTCCGGCCGGCGCGGGGTTGCTCTTGCCCCCTGGTCAGGATGATCCCGCCCGACTGCTCGACTTCCTCCGGGGTGAAGAACCCCGCGCACCCGTCGGTCATCGTGATGAGGGGCACGCCCTGGATCGTTCCCCGAAAGTGGAAAAGAAAAAGGTAAGTGTCGCCCTGGCGCAGGAATTTTTCAATCTCGATGTCGTAGCGGATGGTTTCGCCGGGCCGCGGCAAGTCGCGGTGGAATTCCACCGTGGCATCGAGCAGGCGATAGGTGCGGCGGCCGCGCACCCGCTGGTCGATGCCGAGATAGGCGCACAGGAAAAGGTCGGCCTGGCCGGCTTCCACCGCGATGCACACCGGTGCGCGGTCGCCGTCGAGATACCAGGCGCCCGGCAGCACGTCGTGCTCGGTGACCACGCGGCCGCGGCCCAGGGCGCCCTTGGTTCCGTGGACCTCCAGGATGCGATCGACCAGCATCAACGGTTCGTCCGGCAGCCGCACCCGGGCCGTAAATGTGTCCACCTCGGAAAACTCCGACCCCAGCACTTTGGCCGCCGATCCGCGGGCGAACTCCAGGCACTGCGCGCGGTCGAATGCCGGGCGTGAAACCAGTGGGAGAAGTGGGCCACCGCCCGCCTCCCGGCGCTTCGCGGCGGCCAGGAGCCCGGCATGGACCTGCAGGGCTTCGGCATAGCAGCGGGTGATGCTGCCGGAAAGCTCGAGAAAGGCCCCGTGAGCGCGAGTGGTGGCCTCCGACGCCCGGAAGAGCCCGTCGATGAGGCTCGCTCCCGGTGCCTCTCCGGCGCCCGGCAGAGCGGCCGCGTTGCCGGCAGGGGGCTTTGCAGCCGACCGGGGCAACGGTGGAACGATGAGCGGTTTTCCGGCCACGGGGATTCGGATCAAAGCGGCCCGATGCGGCGGTGGATGGACTTCGCAGGACCGGGCGTCTTCCCGCGGCGCGCCGGCGGCGCTATGCGAACTTTCCAGCACAACGTGCATGCAGTTGCCGTCATCGGTCATGCAGGCGGCAAGCGCGCGGCGCGGGGCGTTGCTCGCCGGCGAGGCAAAACGTCGAATCGGTCCCGGGCTGACGGGGTCGAAGCTCCGCGGTGGAATCATATTGTGGTAGACGCACAGGGCGGCCGTCACCACGGACACCAATCCGGCCGCCGCACCGGTATGGCCGCAGACCGACTTGGCCGATCCCGCATAAAGGGTCTCACCGTGCGCATCGGCCGAGCATCCCATCAGCTCGGACTCCAAGGCGTCCTCGGCCGGGATCCCGCTGCCGTGGGCCTCGCGGTAGCCGATGCCGGCCGGGTCGATCCCGGCCTCGGCCAGCGCCGC
>JBGSTS010000227.1:0-2261 GCA_041736435.1 Desulfobacterales bacterium
GATGCTCTGGCTCGCGCCGGGGAAGCCGGCTGCCGAAATGGCCTCGCCGATCACACGGCCCAGTCCCGCGTTCGGATGCGGCGCGGCGGCCATCGCCCGGTTGAGGAAGCCGGATGTCTCCGCAGCCATTCCGAAGGTGCCGTCCTCCAGCGCCGGGCCGACATCCTCCGAGGTTCGGCCGCTCATGGCCATCTCCAAATCGTGGATGATTCCCGCCCCGTTCATGGCGACCCCGGTGATCACACGGCGCTGCATCAGGTCGATCACGATCGGGCCCAGTCCGACCTTGATGACATGGGCGCCCATGGCGAAAACAACCGGTTTGTCGCTGATGGCGGCCCCCGCTATGGCGGCGATGACCGCTTTGAGGTCGGCCGCTGCCAAAATACCGGGTAGCCGCTCCAGGAAGCCGGCGAAGGAGCCGCCCCGGCTCCAGGGGCGGGCGGCGTCGGCGGCGTCCACCTTGCTGGCGCGCCGGGCTATGGGCAGGGTTTTCACCCGGCTTAAATCCAAAGGCTCCAGGTCAAACTTCATGGGTGAATTCCTCCGGAAAGAGGGCCCGGTCCACCAGTTCGCACAGGATGTGGCCCATGGTGATGTGGGTTTCCTGGATGCGGGCGGTGATCTCCGAATCCACGGTGAGGATGAGATCGGCGGCCTCGGCCAGCTTGCCGCCGTGGCCCGTCATGCCGATGGTGGCCAGCCCGCGGCGTCCTGCGGCACGGACGGCCTCGATGACATTGGGCGAATTGCCGCTCGTGCTGATTCCCCAAGCCAGGTCGCCCTCGGCGCCGAGGGCGTTGATCTGCTTCACGAAAACCTCCTCGAAGCGGTAGTCGTTGCCGATGGCCGTGAGGATGGAGCTGTCGGTGGTCAGGGCCAGGGCGGCCAGCGGGGGCCGCTCGACCCGGAAGCGGTTCACGAACTCTGCCGCGATGTGTTGAGCGTCCGCAGCGCTGCCGCCGTTGCCGAAAAGCAGGACTTTGCCGCCGGCGGATAGGCAGGCGGCAATCATTTCGGCGCCGCGCTGCAGGCGTTCCAGGTTCTTCAGAATGGCGGCGCGCTTGACGCGCAGGCTCTCTTCCAGGATGTCGGTGATGATCCGGGCGGGTTCGAACATGGGGGGTTCTTCTCCTTCAAAGCGCTCCAGGCGGACGCGGCAAAGGGTATGGGGGACAAGGCAAAAAATGTCCTCGCCGCGCAATGCACTATGCCATGTTCAGTTCCGCGTCTGCATCCGCTTGCGCACGCAGCGGATCTCCTCGGCGGCATCAAATCCAAGACCGGCGGCGGCCTCGAACTGGCTCAAGGCATCCTCGAGCCGGTTCTGCTTGAGATGCAGCACGCCCAGGCGGTGGCGGAACAGGGGGTTTTCCGGGGCGAGGGCGACGCTTTCCCGGCAGAACACGAGCGAGATTTCAGGATTTTCCCCTTTGCGGTCGAACAGGCCGCCCAGGGCGGAGAGCGCGGCCGGGTCTCTGGGGTTGAACCGGAGCGCCTTTTTGTAGGCGGCGATCGCCTTGTCCATCAGGTTCAGCGCATCGTAGCAGTCGCCCAGATAGCGATAGACGCCTCCGGATTTCGAGCGTTGGCGCGCGGCTCGCTCTAACAGATCGCGGGCGGCTTGGGGGCGACCCAGCTCGAGGTGGAGGTTGCCGGCCTGGAAGAGGATCTCAAAGACATCGGTGCGCAGGACAGCGGCCCTCTCCAGATTTTCCAAGGCCGTCTCCCGGCGGCCGAGCAGGCGCTGCACCATGCCGATGTTGTAGGCGGCCATGTAGTCCTGCGCGTCCAGTGCGGCCGCAGCCGAAAAGTCAGTCAGCGCCTGTTCGTATTCGCCGCGTACGGCGTGGCATACCCCCAGGCTGTTGTGCACGTTGACGTTGGTGGGGTCCAGGGCCAGGGCCCGTTGGAACTCCCGGATGGCGGTCTCGGTGTCGCCGTGCTCGAAATGCCGGTCGCCGCTGATGTTCAGGCTGACCGCATCGAACACGATGCGGGCGCCCGGGCCGAAAAAGGACGCATGGTCGACGGCCTTGCGGGCGTTCTCCGCGGCCTCGTGCACGGCGTAGTCCAGGGTGGGGTGAACGGCGATGCCGGCCGTGAGGGTCCGGCCGGTTCGGCTGCGGACGCTCTCTTGCAAGGAGCGGGCGGCGGCGAGTGCCTCCTGCGCCGTACCCAGCGGGAGAAATGCTGCCAGCAGCCCGCGATCTTCGACGCCCCAGAAGCCGTCGGCCCTGCGGCAGAGGCGGACCAACCCG
>JBGSTS010000235.1:0-13082 GCA_041736435.1 Desulfobacterales bacterium
ATCTCCTTCGAGCCGCAGGACGACCCCAGGACCGGGTCCATCCATGCGCACGATGCGCGCCGGGCCGCGCGCAGGGCCCGATACGCGCAAGGTAATTCCGCCGGCCGGAGGCGCCCCGACGGTGGCGACCGGCAGTACGATCTCCGTCGCCTCCAGGACGATGCGTACGACGACCTCCGACAGAGCCATACCGAGCTGAGGCGCAACTCGTTTCGCCGGAAGCTCCACCGACAACTGCAGGGAGTGGGTCATCGAGACATCGTTGGGCGAGTGATAGAACGTGCGGCCCACGTCCAGCAGGTCGCACTCCCTAAGTTGCGGTTTTGACCGCGGCGCCGATGCGCCCGGCAGCGTCAGGCGCAGCTCACCCAAACAGGTTCCATAACGGTCGATCGCCCGGATTCGATCCGACCTGCGGGAGTCGGATTGCATAACCGCCCAGCCGGAAAGGGGCGACGGTTTCCGAGAATCGGCAACCGCCAGCGTGTGGAGCAGCGCCGATAGCGCCACCGGCGAATTTCCGCGCAGCGCAACGCGATCCACCGCAAGTCGGATCATCTCAGCCGCGGCCGAATGCCTTTGGGATGGTTTGTAAACGAGAAGACACGGACCGGCCACGGGGGCTGCCGCCAGGGGGCCGGCGATCGGCCGAACCAGGCGGACCACTTCGGCCGCCAACCGGGCAGATAGGTTCAGGATGCCGGCCCACATGCCCCGGTCGTCGAGTTGGGGATGGACGCCGATGAAAAGAGCAAGCCGATCCGGGCAGCCATCACCATCGGTGTCTACAAAGATCCGTTCGGGAGCAAACAGGTCGAAAAGACCCAAATTTTCAAGCGGGAGAGGATTTGAGGCGGCAGTCGGCATTCGGTGTTCCTGTGGGTGATCGAAACTGCTTGCACCACGTGCGTGTAGCAGAGGCAGGCCGGCATGGCAAGACCATACGAACCCCGGAGCAGGTCGGCGTTGACTCCTTTGTGATTATAGCTTACAAGTGTTTTCGAAACCCCGTCTAACGGCCGGGTGTTCCGCAATGGCGAGACTTCAGGCCTCTCGAGCGTGCTCACAAAATAGTAAGGTTGCTTCGCTTTCAAATCGGCCTGCGCCGTGCCCTCGACCGTGATCCGAGGTTGTGAAACCACTTCTATGGCTTCAATCAACGTTTTCAACTCAATTGCAATCGGACCCCGACCGAAACGTTTATCAACCAGCAGGCAAAAAATAGATAGATTGGGGAGGAGAGGCGTATGAAACGAATCTACCGCATCGTTCGACCGTTGAGCATCCTACTGGCCGCTTGGGTCTTCCTGATTTCGGGGCCCTTTCAAGCCGGGGCGGCCTTGGTGGTAACGGAGTCCGTCATTGACCCCGCCGGAGTGCAAAATGCGCGTGAGGTGGTTCGCAATTTGATGGCGCGGGAAGACATCCAAGCTGCACTCGTTCGACAGGGGATCGACCCGTCAGAGGCCCAGGCCCGGGCCAAGGGACTCTCGGATGCAGAGGCCGTCCGCCTGGCCAATGTCATGGATAGCCTTCCGGCCGGCGGCAGTGGCGTCGGCGTCATCGTGGGTGCCATCCTGATCGTCTTTCTCGTCCTGCTGATCACCGACATTTTAGGCTACACGGATATTTTTCCGTTCACCAAAAAACACCGCTGATCGACGCAGCACAGACGCAAACAATTTTAGGGAGGAGAGCGTGACGACCATCATGCCCGAAGGCGAAAGCATTCGCAAAGCAGTGAAGTGGATCGACGAATCCCGGCAATCGGAACCGGCCAAAAAGATCGCAGGCCTGATTCACGAGGCTTGCGTCAAGTTCGACCTGTCACCGATCGAAGCGGAGTTTCTCCAGAGCCTCTTTAAAAAACAAAGTTGACACGGGTCTTGGCTATCATCGTCCAACTCCACGGCCGAACGAGGGACCACCCCTGAGCGTGTTCAGGCGCAACGCCTCGTTTGGTCCTCTTAACGACGACCGGGATCCTTTCAAGCCGGACCTTTCCATCAAACGCGATAGACGCGGGCCAAGGACACTCCATGCACGAGCTGCTCACTCTCACCCAGGACCTCATCCGCTTCAAGTCCATGCACTCCCGGCCCGATGAGATCGGCCACTGTGCCGCCTTCATCGAGGCCTATTTCACGCGCCACGGCATCGGCTATCGCCGCTTCGAACAGAACGGGATCCCGACCCTTCTGGTGCTGCGTCCGGACGGCACCGCCCCGGTGCTGCTCATGTCCCACATCGACGTGGTGGACGCCCCCGAGGAGCTCTTCGAACCGAGAATCGAAAACGGCAAACTCTTCGGGCGCGGCAGCATCGACGACAAATACGCTGCGGCCCTGTCCATGGTCCTCGTCAAGGAGCAGATCGAGCGGCTCAAGGCATCCGGCAGAAGCCAGGCCGACCTGCCCTGCGGGATCTTGATTTCCGGCGACGAGGAGATCGGGGGCAAAAACGGCGCCCGGGCCGCCCTGCCGCAGCTCAAGGCGGATTTCGCCATTGCCCTGGACGGCGGGAACCTCAAGAAAATCGTTGTCAAGGAAAAGGGCATCCTGCGTTTGAAGCTCGTGGCCCGCGGCAGGAATGCGCACGGGGCGCGGCCCTGGCTGGGGGAAAACGCGATCGAAAAGCTCATCGCCGACTATTTCGAACTGAAAGCGCAGTTCGACGTCTCGGCGCCGGAGCACTGGCACCGCACCCTCAACTTCAGCCGCATCCAGGCCGGCAAGGCCGCCAACCAGGTGCCGGACTATGCCGAGGCCCTGTTCGACGTCCGCTACACCGAAAACGACGACATGGACGCCGTGGTGGCCGCGATCCGAAGCGCCATCCAGGGAGAACTCGAGATCGTCGAGCGCGAGCCCCTCTTTCAGGGCGGGGAGACCCCTTATCTCGAAAAACTGCTCGCGCTCGCCGGCCGGCCCGAGGTCGGCTGCGAGCACGGGGCCAGCGACGCGCGGTTTCTCTCCGAGTTCGGCATCCCTGGAATCGTCTGGGGCCCCGACGGCGACAACAGCGCCCACTCCCCCCAAGAGCACGTGAACATTGAGAGCCTTCTTGCGCTGCATGCTATCCTGGATGAGTTCTTAACCGGTTTGCTTTGACAATCCCTGCAGGTTCACGTAAATAGGATTTCATTGATCGTCATCAATTTCGCGGCAAGATGCCGTTTCCACGGTAAAGCACGGTTCTGCCGCACCCAACCGGCGGAACGGCCATCTCTACACCCAACCCCACAAACTCAAGGAGGAGACATGCTGAAGAAGGTTCTGTTGGTTCTGATGGTAGTGGCGTTTGCATGCGCCGGGGCAGCCCTGGCGGCCCCCAAACCGGGGGGAACCCTGATCTTCGGCCGGGGAGGGGACAGCGTCGGCCTCGATCCGGCCTACGAAACAGACGGAAACTCGTTCATGATCTGTGACAACGTCTTCGAGGCTCTGGTGGAATACAAGGACGAGTCCACCGACATCGAACCCGGCTTGGCTGAGTCATGGACCATCTCTCCGGATGGCCTGACCTACACCTTCAAACTGCGCAAGGGAGTCAAGTTCCACGACGGCACCCCCTTCAACGCGGATGCGGTCGTATTCTCGCTGGGCCGCCAGATGAAGGAGCCCAAGGTCAAATTCGCCGGCAAGGGTTGGGAAATCCCGCCCCAGGAGCGCCCGCCGGAGTACTGGGTGTCGATGGAGATGGACAAGACGGTCGATTCCATAGAGGCGACCGACGAGCACACCGTGGTCTTCAAGCTGAAGCGGGTGGAGGCCCCCTTCCTGGCCAACGTGGGAATGGACTTTGCGGACATCATCAGCCCCACGGCTTTTCTGAAGAACCCCAAGGAGTTCGTGCGCAACCCGGTGGGCACCGGCCCCTTCAAGTTCGTGCAGTGGGTCAAGGACGACCGAATCGTGCTTGAAAAAAACAAGGACTTCTGGAACAAAAAAGGCGGACCTTATCTGGACAAAGCGGTGTTCCGCGCCATTCCGGAAAACTCGGTGCGCTTCCTCGAGCTCAAGACCGGCAACATCCACATCTGCCAGTTCCCGAACGCTGCGGACATCCCGCTGGCCCAGAAAGATTCGAAAATGAAGCTGGTTTCCCAGCCGGGAATGAACATCGGCTACCTCAGCTTCAACCACACCAAGGAACCGTGGAAGAGCAACACCCAGCTGCGCAAGGCCATCGCGCATGCCATCAACCGCAAGGCCATCGTGGACAACATCTACCAGGGCCAGGGCCAGCTGGCCAAGAACCACATCCCACCCATCATGTGGGGCTACAACGATGCGGTCCCGATGATCGAATTCAGCGTGGACAAGGCCAAGACCCTTTTGGCCGAAGCCGGCTTCCCCGAGGGCAAGGGGCTGGATGAGATCACCCTGTGGTGCATGCCGGTGGCCCGGCCTTACAACCCGGAAGGGTTGAAAGTGGGCGTGGCCATGGTGGCCGACCTGGCCAAAGTCGGCATCCGCGCCCGGATCGTCAGCTACGAGTGGGGCACCTACCTGAAGCGCCAGCGCGAGCAGCCGGCGGACATGGACCTCTTCCAGCTCGGCTGGACCGGCGACAATGGGGACCCCGACAACTTCCTGGCAGTGCTCTATGACGGGCTGGCCTCCCCTGCCGTGCGCACCCAATGGCACAACGCGGCCTACCACAGCCTGATGGAGCAGGGCCGACAGACCTCCGACCAGGCCAAGCGCGCCGAGATCTACAAAAAGGCCCAGCAGCTCATGTACGACGAGATGCCCGTCATTCCGGTGGCGCACAGCACCCAGACCTGGCCAATGCTCAAAAACGTTCAGGATTTCAAGCTCCACCCCACGGCTTCGATCCGACTGAAGAACGTGTGGCTGGAAAAATAAAAAGGGGAGAAGCGTCTGTCTGAATCGGCCTCGAGATGTAAGGCCGTCTTTGGAGACCGTCTAAAAGGGAGAGGTTCTCGGCCTCTCCCTTTTTTATTTTTATTTTATTTGCAGGCCCCGGGCTGTTTTGCTATAGGAAACGGGACCCACGTCATGACCGGGGACCGATGGCCGCCTATATCCTCCGCCGAATCCTGATCCTCATCCCGACGCTCCTGGGAGTGTCGATCATCATTTTTTTCATGCTGCACCTGACCCCCGGCGACCCGGCCGAGCTGCTCCTGGGCGAGCGTGCCTCGGACGAGGCCCTTAAAAATTTGCGGGAGCACCTGGGACTCAACAAACCGCTCTACGTCCAGTACGGCATGTTCCTCAAGCGGCTGGTCACCCTGGATTTGGGGGAGACCATCTGGACTCGCCAGAAAGTCTGGATCGAGATCCGGCAGCGCTTCCCGGCCACCATCGAGCTGTCCGTCGCCGCGTTGATCATCAGCTGCACGCTGGGCATGATCTTCGGCATCATCTCCGCCACCAAGCAATACTCCGTGTTCGACTACCTGAGCATGCTGGGCGCTCTGGCGGGAGTCAGCATGCCCATTTTCTGGCTGGGGCTGGTGTTCATGCTCATTTTTTCGGTGTGGCTGGGATGGCTGCCCATCTCCGGCCGGCTGAGCATCGGGGTGGACCTGGAGGTGATCACCAACTTCTACCTGCTGGATTCCATCCTGACCCGCAACTGGGAAGCCCTGCGCGACGCCGCCTGGCACCTGATCATGCCGGCCTTTACACTCTCCACCATCCCCACCGCCATCGTGGCCCGCATGACCCGCTCCTCGATGCTGGAGGTGCTGCGCCAGGACTACATCAAGACGGCCAAGGCCAAGGGGCTGTCCCAGTTCAAGGTGATCTTTAAGCACGCCCTGAGAAACGCCCTGATCCCGGTGGTCACCACCATCGGCCTGCAGTTCGGGGTGCTCCTGGGCGGCGCCATCCTGACCGAAACCATCTTCGCCTGGCCCGGGGTGGGCAAGTGGATGTACGACGCCGTGATGCAGCGCGACTACATGGTGATCCAGAACGGCACCCTCTTCATCGCCGGGCTGTTCGTGGTCATCAACCTGGCGGTGGATGTGCTCTATGCGGTGATCAACCCAAGAATCAGTGTGAAATGAAAAATGGGTGTTTTGGTGTTTGGTGTTTAGTTGACTAGGTTGGGCTGGTTGGAGAGTTAATTGGTATCATTGTGCCACCAATTTTGTTGCCAAACACCAAAAACAAAACACCAAACACTAAAAACATTCTGACTATGAGCTCCAAGCACCCCGAAGACCGGCACCCGATGCTCGACCAGCTATCCCAGCTGTGGCGGAACAAGACCGCCGTGGCCGGGCTGATCGTGATCACGCTCTTCACTCTGAGCGGGATTTTCGCGCCGCTGATCAGCCCCCACGACCCGATCGAGACCGCACTCTACGACCAGCTCAAGCCGCCGGCCTGGAGCGAGGGCGGCTCCGCCAAGAACATCCTCGGCACCGACGACCTGGGCCGGGACATTCTCTCGCGCATCATTCACGGCGCCCGGGTGTCGCTGCTGGTGGCGGTGGTGAGCGTGGGGCTGGCTTTCTGCTTCGGGACCCTCATCGGCAGCGTTTCGGGCTTCTACAAGGGCCGCCTCGACAACATCGTCATGCGCGGGATCGACATCATCCTCTCCTTTCCCTACATCCTGTTGGCCATTGTGGTGGTGGCCTACCTGGGCCCGAGCCTGCAAAACGCCATGCTTGCCATCGCCATCACCTACGTGCCGCGTTTTGCGCGCATCGTGCGGGCCAGCGTGCTCGAGGAGAGCGAGAAGGACTACGTCATGGCCGCCCGCGCCATCGGCGCGCGGAACCTGCGGATCATCTTCATTACCATCCTGCCCAACTGCATGGGCCCCCTGATCGTGCAGACCACCCTGAGCTTCGCCTCGGCCATCCTGGACGCCGCGGCCTTAAGTTTTCTGGGCCTTGGCGCCCAGCCGCCGACACCCGAGTGGGGAGCCGACATCGCCCGCAGCCGGGCCCTGATCCTGCGTGCCTCATGGGTGATGACCTTCCCGGGCTTGGCCATCCTCGGCGCGGTGCTCGGCTTCAACCTGCTGGGAGACGGGCTGCGGGATGCACTCGACCCGCGGCTGAGGGACTGATCTGATGCCCCCCGCCCCGCTGCTCGAGATCAACAACCTGCGGACCTACTTTTCGGTACGCGGCTTCACCGCCAGGGCGGTCGACGATGTGAGCCTCTCCATTCTGCCCGGCCAGACCCTGGGCCTGGTGGGAGAGTCCGGCTGCGGAAAAAGCGTCACCGCCCACTCCATCATGCGCCTCATCCCCTCGCCCCCGGGCCGAATTGCGGGGGGCAAGATCCTGTTCGAAGGCCGCGACCTGGTCAAAGCCTCCGAGTCCCAGATGCGCCGCATCCGCGGCAACCGCATCTCCATGATCTTTCAGGAACCCATGACCTCCCTCAACCCGACCTACCCGGTGGGCAACCAGGTCGAGGAGGTCATCCGCCTGCACGAGAGGCTCTCGCGGGCGGCGGCACGCGAACGGTCGGTGGCGATGTTCAAGCTGGTCGGCATCCCGGCACCCGAGAAGCGCATCGACGACTACCCGCACCAGATGAGCGGCGGTATGCGCCAGCGGGTGATGATCGCCATGGCGCTCGCCTGCTCCCCGCAGCTGATGATCGCCGATGAGCCCACTACCGCGCTCGACGTAACGATACAGGCCCAGATTTTAGATCTCATGAACAAGCTCAAGGAGGAGACCGGGGCCGCCATCCTCTTCATCACCCACGACCTGGGGGTCATCGCCGAGATGTCTCAGCACGTCGCCGTCATGTACGCCGGGCGCATGATGGAATACACCGACGCACGCACCCTATACCGCAGCCCTAAAAACCCCTACACGGTGGGCTTGCTGGGGTCGATCCCGGTATTGGGGAGAAACAATGCGGGCGGGCGGCTGCAGACCATCCCGGGGGTCGTGCCCTCCCTGCTGCAGCTACCGGAGGGCTGCCTCTTCAGCGACCGCTGTCCGGATGTGTTCGAGGAGTGCCGCCAGGTTGCGCCCGCGATGGTGCCGGCCGGGGAGAACCACTGGGTGAGGTGCCTAAAGTATGCCTGAGCAATCCTCGCATACTGCACCCCTCGTCGATGCCCGCAACATCGTCAAGCACTACCCGATCCTGGGGGGCGTATGGATGAAACAGACCGGATCGGTGAGGGCGGTGGACGGGGTCAGCCTGACCATCGGCGAAGGGGAAACCCTCGGCCTGGTGGGGGAGTCCGGGTGCGGCAAAACCACCTTCGGCCGCACCATCCTGCGGCTGGAAGAGCCGACCTCGGGGGAGATCTTCTTTCAGGGCAAGAGCATCATCGGTCATTCCCGAAACCAGATGCAGGCTCTGCGGCGGGAGATGCAGATCATCTTCCAGGACCCCTTCTCCTCCCTCAACCCGCGCAAGAGTGTGGGGCAGATCATCGGCGAGCCGCTGCTCGTGCACGGCGTGAAAAACCGGCAGGAGAGGGACCGGCGGGTCCTGGAGCTTCTGGAGGTGGTCGGGCTGCGCAGGGAGCACATGCGCCGCTACCCCCACCAGTTCTCCGGCGGGCAGCGCCAGAGGATCGGGGTGGCGCGGGCTTTAGCGCTCAAGCCCAAGCTGGTGGTGTGCGACGAGGCGGTTTCGGCCCTGGACGTCTCGATCCAGGCCCAGGTCATCAACCTGCTCAAGGATCTGCAGCAGGATTTCGGGTTGACCTATCTCTTTATTTCCCACGACCTGAGCGTCGTGGAACACGTGAGCGACCGCGTGGCCGTTATGTATTTAGGCAAGATCGTCGAGATCGCCCCCAGCAAGGTGCTTTACCTGGAACCGCTGCATCCCTACACCCAGGCCCTGCTCTCGGCCGTCCCGATCCCGGACCCCTCCCTGGAACGGCCCGGCCGCATCATTTTGAAAGGTGATGTCCCCAGCCCGATCGACCCGCCGGCGGGGTGCCGGTTTCACCCCCGCTGCCACTACGCCGAAACCGTGTGCGCCGAGCGCGAACCCGAACTGGCCGAGATCCGCGCCCGCCACTGGGCCGCATGCCATTTTGCCGGCCGCGCGGGCCGGCAATAGGGCAACTTACTCCGCGTCCGGCAGCCGGACCAGCAGCACGGGCACCTTGGCGCGACGCAGAATTCTGCGGCTGACGCTGCCGATAACGGCCGCCTCCAGGCGGCCGCGGGGATGATATCCCATTACGATCAAATCGCTTTCTCGGGCTTCGGCCTCCTGCAGGATGCATTCGACCGCTTCGCCCTGGGTCACCACGATCTCCTCCGCCTTCACGCCGGGGGCCTTGAACTGCTTCTGCGTCTCCGCAAACATTTCCCCTAACGCCTCGCGGATCATGGCTCCTTCCCGCTGCTTGCCGATCAGGATCTGCCGGACCTCCTGCTCGTGGGACTGGCGCAGCTCCTCCCAGCGTTCGTCACCGATGAAGGCCTGCAGGTAGGCGCTTTGGGTGGGCGAGGGGTCCTCCATGACGTAGAGGATGGTCAGGCTCGCCCCATACTGGTTGGCCAGGCTCAAGGCGTAGCTGAAGGCGTGGCGGGCTTGCTTTGACAGGTCCGTGGTGAACAGAATCTTTTTAATTTCAGGGATCATGGTCTGAAGCTCTCCTTTCCGTGTGAGGGTTAGACCCGTCGGTGGTGCTGTTTCTTTTATTCGGGAGGGTGCATCGGGTGCAGCGGCGGATGCCTCTGCATGGCCAGTTTGACCAAGTAATACCCGCCCGAGAGGGCGAGGATGATGCTGGCGATCCCGACCAGCCGCATAGGCTCCAGATCCCGGACCTCTAAAATGATCACCTTGCGGGCAATGGCGATCATGGCTACTAAAAACACGACCTCGACATGCAGGGCATCGTCGGTCAGATAGGCGCGAATGGACTCGAGGAGCTCAAGCGCAATAAGGATCATCATAAAGAAACCGAAGATCGCAAACAGATTGTCGATGCCGAGCAGGTAGGCCGGCGGGTCCATCAGCTCTTGAACCAGAATGACCAGCAGTTCGACGGTAGAGACCAACACCGTGAACATCATCATGACGATGAGGGAAAGGATGATGCCGCGCGTAAACCGGCGCAGGTATTCCCGCATTCGCTTCATGGCACCATCCACAGTGCGGCCTCCCTGATGTCCCGGCTGACGAGGTAGGAGACCCTGCCACCGAAGAAGGAGTTGTTGACCCCGCGCCGCCCCATTACCAGGGTCCCGAAGCCCCCCTCGCGGGCGGCCTTGAGGATCGTCTCGCCGATATTCACCAGGGAGGCGGCGGTCCGGATTTCGATCTGGGATTCCGTGAATCCCGCCGAGCGAAGCGTGGCCAGCACCGCGGAAAAAAAATCATCCATGCAGCGCCGGTCGCCCCGGGTGATCAGCGCCTCCAAATCGGCGCTCTGGCCCCGGCTGAAATCGATTTCACAGAACTCCTTGAGCCGGGGGGTTACGTGAAAGAAGCATACTCGGGCCTCGGGAACCCCCGAAAGGATGAAGGCCAGATGGTCCACGGCCCGCAGAGCGCTCTCGGAGCCGTCGACGGCCGCCATGACGCGCATGGAAAAGACTTTCCCGTCCACCATCCAGACGGGTATCAAGGGGGAGTTTTCAATCAGGTGGGCGGAGACGCTGCCCATGAAAAGTTTCTGCAAGCCGCCGATGCCGCGCCGCCCGACCAGGATGGCATCGTAGAGGCTGCTCTGGGCAAGGTCGAGAATGTCCTTGGCCACCCCCTGCTGGCGCGGTTGGGCCATGAGTTCGACCGATGCCTCGGGAACACCCGCGCGCAGCATCACCTCCTTCAGCCCCCCCAGCAAGCTATCCGACGCCTCCGCATTGCGGGCCGCGATCTTCTTCAGTTCGACCCGCGCCTGGGCGTCGCGCCTGGCCTCGTCGAGCAGAAACTGGGAGATCGGCGGTTGGACGTGAAACAGGGCAAAGGTAAGCTCCGGAATGAGCTGATGCATCTGGGCGGCATAGTCGATGGCGCTGCGTGAATGCGGGGAGCTGTCGACCGCAAGGAGAATCTTTTTTTGCATCGGGGACCGCCTCCACGAGCGCCGCAACACTTTATTTCGGTAGGACGATATGGTATGAGGTGGGTATCATAAACGGATGAAATTAACAAGCAGGCGGTGAGACGCCGTTGGCGATGCCGACCGCGAGCCGCGGGCACCTGAATGGACCTGACCTCATTGAAACCGCAAACCGTCTATTTTTTCGGGACCTGCCTGATCGAATCCTTTTTCCCCCAGGCCGGCGTAGCCGCCATCCGGCTCATCGAGCACGAGGGGATTCGTGTGAGGTTCCCGGCCGGGCAATCCTGCTGCGGGCAGCCGGCCTACAACTCGGGCTATCCCGATGAAGCCCGGGCGGTGGCCCGCCAGCAGATCCGGGCCTTCCCGGACGAGGATACCCCCATCGTGGTGCCGTCGGGATCCTGCGCCGGCATGATGAAACACCACTATCCGGCGCTCTTTGCGGGCGGACCGGACCACGCCCGGGCCGCGCGTTTCGCTGAACGGGTGGTCGAATGGTCCGAGTTCATGGCCGCGCGCCTGGGCGTCGTGCTCACGGACCGCGGCGGCCCGCTCAAGGTGACCTGGCACAGCTCCTGCCACGCCCTGCGGGAGATGCGCGTGATCGCGCACTCCAAGCGGCTCATCCGGCAACTTTCCCGGGTCGAGCTGGTCGAGCTTGCCCGCGAGCGAGAGTGCTGCGGGTTCGGGGGCACGTTTGCCGTCAAGCACCCCGCCATTTCCGGCGCCATGGTCAACGACAAGGTCGACGACATCCTTGCGACCGGCGCCGGGAGGGTCCTTTCCGGGGACTGCGGCTGCCTGCTCAACATCACCGGCGCCATCGCCCACCGTGGGCTTCCCATCCGGGGGCAGCACCTGGCGGAGTTCATCTGGGAGCGAACCCATGGGGCCTGAAGAATTCGACCGCAATGTGGAGCTTGCTCTGGCCGATGCGCAGCTGCGCCGCAATTTCGCATTTGCCATGGGCAGCTTCATCGCCAAGCGCCAGGCCGTGTTCAGCGACCCGCACGAGACCGAGCGCCTGCGAACCCTGGGACAGGCGCTCAAGCGCCGCGTGCTGAGCCGCCTGCCCGAGCTGCTGGAGGAACTCGAGGCCAACTGCACCCGCAACGGAATCCAGGTGCACTGGGCCGAGACCCCGGCCGTGGCCAACCGCCTCGTTTTGGACATCATCGAAGGCCACGCGGCCACCCGGGTGGTCAAGGGCAAGTCCATGGTCTCCGAAGAGATGCACCTGAACGCATTTTTAGAAAAACACGGCGTCGAGGTGGTGGAGACCGATCTGGGCGAGTTTATCATCCAGCTTAACGGGGAGACGCCCTCCCACATCATCGTTCCGGCCATCCATAAGAACAAGCAGCAGATCTCCCGGATTTTTCACGAAAAGGTGCCCGGCGCCCCGTACACCGAGGACGTAGCCGAGCTAAACGCCATCGCCCGCAGCACGCTGCGCCGCAAATTCGCCGAAGCCTCCGTGGGCATCAGCGGGGTCAACTTCGCCGTCGCCGAGACCGGCACGCTGTGCCTGGTGGAAAACGAGGGCAACGGCCGCATGTGCACAACGCTTCCGCCGGTCCACATCGCGGTCATGGGGCTGGAGAAGGTGCTCGAAAAACTCGCGGACCTCCCCCCCCTGCTTAAGCTTCTGACCGGCTCCGCCACCGGCCAGCTCATCACCACTTATGTCAACCTGATCAGCTCCCCCCGCAAGCCTGGGGAGAAAGACGGCCCCACCGAGGTGCACCTGGTCATCCTGGACAACGGGCGCTCGCGGATCTTCGCGGACCCGGAGCTGCGCCAGACCCTGCAGTGCGTGCGCTGCGGCACCTGCCTCAACCACTGCCCGGTCTATACCCGGATCGGCGGCCACGCCTACGGCTTCGTCTACCCCGGGCCGATCGGCAAGATCCTCAACCCTCAAGTCTCGGGGTTGGACCAGGCCGCCGCGCTCACCACGGCCTCCAGCCTCTGCGGCGCGTGCGAGGAGGTCTGCCCGGTCAAGATCCCGATCACCGCCCTGCTGCGGCGCCTGCGCGACGAGAGCTACTCCCGGGCGCCGTCGAGCGTCGTCCCCGGCC
>JBGSTS010000251.1:0-2500 GCA_041736435.1 Desulfobacterales bacterium
CTCGGCCGCCTGCAGCAGCTCGGCGCACCGGGAGGCCTCGTCGCGCAGCAGCCCCACCAGTTCATCGATCGATCGGCGCATCACGGGAGTATCCTTTCGCGGGGTTGCCCCCACATGATCACTATCGGCCAGAGGCCTGAAAGCTTGAGATATGAACTGTCTCGAAATAGTATCGTCATGCCGGACTTGATCCGGCATCCAGCAGGCCACCGGATTCCGGCTTCCACCGGAATGACATTGTAAAGACTATTATGCGACGATTACTATGTATCAGGGCCGCGGCGGCGGTTGCGCAGATGGAGCACCGGCCGCCGGGGTGGGCTCCGATGGCACCGCGCCGGCCGTCTGGCGGCGACCCAGCTGTTCCATCAGCATCGAGGAGAGGCCCAGGCTGCCGCTGTGCGCCATGCCCTTGGCCATTTCCGCGTCCATGAGGGAGGTGTAGACCTCTTCCGCCCGGCCGCCGTCGATCAGGCCCGATTTGACGACGGTCTTGCGCATCTCGCTCAGCATGTGATGGATGAAGAGCGCCTCCATGTCCTGGCAGGCGGCTTTCAGGCGGGGATCGGAACTCCCGGTGCCGGAAGGGGAGCTTCGACCGACGGCCTGGGAGCGCACGAGGCCGGTAGCAGCCATCGCGGGCGGCAGGCGGTCGAGGAAATCGGGCATCAGATGATCTCCAGCTCGGCCTGGAGCGCGCCGGCGGCTTTCAACGCCTGAAAGATCGAGATCAGGTCGCGCGGGGTGACCCCCAGGGCGTTGAGCGCCCGGACGACCTCGCCGATGCTGACACCGGCCGGCATGACGTAGAGCGGTGCCCGCCCCTCCTGGACCATGGTCTGGGTTTCCGGGGT
Source organism: Desulfobacterales bacterium (assembly GCA_041736435.1). Lineage (GTDB taxonomy): Bacteria > Desulfobacterota > Desulfobacteria > Desulfobacterales > SpSt-501 > SpSt-501. The sequence continues at coordinate 855 of JBGSTS010000251.1, forward strand.
GACGACGGTCTCCCCGGTGCGCGAAAAGGGCATTGGCTGGGAGACGTTGTAATTGGTCGTGATCTGCACGCTCAGGTTGCCGTGCGCGATGGCCACCGTCGAGATCCGCACGCTCTCGCCCATGATCACCGTCCCGGTGCGCTCGTTGATCACGATGCGCGAGACGCTGTCGGGCGCCACACTAAGGGTTTCGATGGTGGCGATCAGCGGGGCAAGATCCCCCAGGTATTTCGGCGGGACCTCCACCTGCACCGTGCCGGAGTCCTGGGCACGCGCGACGTTGGTCTCCAGCCCGGCATTAATGGCCTGGGCCATGCGCGTGGCGGTGGTGAAATCGGGCCGGTGCAAAGCCAGGCTCAGGCGCTCCTTTTGGTTCAGGTTGAAGGGAATCTCCCGTTCGACAAAGCCGCCCTGGACGACCCGGCCGACCGTCGTGAAATTTTTCTGCACTTTGTCGCCGGTATTGGCGCCGACCGTAAACCCGCCGGTGCTGATCGGGCCCTGAGCGACCACGTACACCTGACCGTCGGCGCCCTTAAGCGGTGTCATGAGCAGGGTGCCGCCCTGCAGGGACTTGGCATCGCCGAGCGAGTTCACCAGGATGTCCAAGCGGCTTCCCAAACGCGCAAACGGGGGCAGCTCCGCGGTCACGATCACGGCCGCCACGTTCTTGACCTCGATGTCTTCGGGCCTAACGGTCACCCCCATCTTCTCGAGCATCGAGGAGAGCGACTGCAGCATGAACGTGGCGTCGTCGCTGTCGCCGCTGCCGGTCAGGCCGACCACCAGGCCGTAGCCCACAAGCTGGTTGGCCCGCACGCCTCGGAAAGCGGCCAGGTCCTTGATGCGGGCAGCCGGAGTCTCGGCCGCCGTTCCCAGCAGCACGGCCGCCATGAGTGCCAGCGCGCCCAGGGTCCGCCGGGTCGCAGTCCGTGTGGTGATCGCTTGCATGTTAAAACCCCTCCGCATCCGGCTCAAAACGGCCAGACGGTGTTCAGGAAGTTCGCCATCCAACCCGGGCGCTGACGGTCGTCGATGACGCCCGATCCGCTGTAGGCGATCTTGGCGTCGGAGATCGAACGGGAGGCGATGACGTTCTGGTCGCTGATGTCCCGGGGCCGGATGACCCCGGAGAGGACGATCACCTGGTTTTCATGGTTGACCAGTATCTCCCGGGTGCCGACGATTTTAAGGTTGCCGTTCGGCAGCACATCCGTCACCCGGCAGGTGATGAAGGCCGACAGGTCGCCGCTGCGCGAGGTGGTCCCGTCGCCCTCGAACTCGCTTGTCATGCTGCCCTTGACGGAGGCCGCCCCGAAGGGGTTCAGCTTCGGCGCGTGCGTGGGCAGCCGCCTCAGCACGTAATCCTGCCACCAGTCCTCGATTCCGAAGGCGGCATCGATGCCCGCGCTCAAGCTGGAATCACGTCCTGTCTTGGTGTTGGCCTTGTTCGTCGCCTTCGAAGACTCGCTGATCTGCACCGTGACGATGTCCCCCACGTTGCGGGCCTTGGTGTCCTGGAACAAGCTGCTCAACCCGTTGGAAGCTTGCCAGATCGAGTTTTCCTGGTAGCCCGGCCGCTGCAAACCAATCGACTCGCGCTCCGGCGCCGGCAGCGATGCCGGCACCGCAACGGGCGGCGCCGT
>JBGSTS010000290.1:0-36216 GCA_041736435.1 Desulfobacterales bacterium
GCAGGCCGTCGCCACCGATGCGCTCATCGTCGGCGGCGGCCCGGCCGGACTTTCGGCGGCGATCGAGCTCGGCAAGCTCGGCGTGCGCACCCTGGTGATCGACGACAAAGACCGCCTGGGCGGCAAACTCGTGTTGCAAACCCACAAATTCTTCGGATCGGTCGAAGACTCCCATGCCGGGACGCGCGGCTTTGAGATCGGCAGCATCCTCGCTGCGGAGATTGCCAGGCACCCCTCGGTGGAGGTCTGGCTCAACACCACCGCCGTGGCCGTGTTCTCAGACCGGATCCTCGGCGTGGTGCGCGACGGTCGCTACATTACCGTCAAACCGGCAAGGCTCATGGTGGCCACCGGCGCGCGCGAGAAGATGCTCTCCTTCCCGGGCAACACGCTTCCCGGCGTTTACGGGGCCGGGGCTTTTCAGACCCTCGTCAACCGAGACCGGGTCAAACCCGCGGAGCGGGTGCTGATCGTCGGCGGCGGCAACGTGGGGTTGATTGCCGGTTACCACGCCATCCAGGCCGGCATCGAGGTGGTTGCTCTGATCGAGGCTTTGCCCCAGGTCGGCGGCTACAAGGTCCATGCCGACAAGCTCCTGCGCCTCGGTGTGCCCATCTTCACCCGCCACACCATCGTCTGCGCGGCCGGTGCGGAGCGGGTGGCCTCGGCCACCATCGCCGAGCTCGACGAGCAGTGGAACGCGCGTGCCGGCACAGAGAAGACCTTTGCCGTGGACACGGTGCTCATCGCCGTCGGGCTGGCGGAGGTCAACGAATTTTATCTAAAGGCCCAGCAGTTCGGAATGGAGGTCTTTCATGCCGGCGACGCCCAGGAGATCGCCGAGGCCTCAGCGGCCATGTTCACGGGCAAGATCGAGGGGCTTCGAATCGCCCAGTCCCTCGGGGTGTATTCCGGGGAGATCCCGAGGGAGTGGGACGACAAAGCCGCCGTGCTCAAGTCCAGGCCCGGCCCCGTCGTTCGTCGTGAGCCGTCGCCCGCGGAAAAGGGTGTTTTCCCAGTGTTCCACTGCTCTCAGGAGGTGCCCTGCAACCCGTGCACCTCGGTTTGCCCGCAACACGCCATCCGCACCGAAAACGACACCATTACGGGACTGCCCTATTTTATCGAGAGCGAGAAGTGTACGGGCTGCGCCAGTTGCGTGGCGGTCTGCCCGGGGCTTGCGGTCACGCTGGTCGACTACCGCACAGACCCTGAGCACCCACTGGTCGTTCTGCCCTACGAGGTCTGGCGTGAAAAGGTGGAGGTCGGCCGAAACGTGCCGGTCACGGACGTGGACGGCGCCATACTGGGGTATTTCGCTGTGGAAAAGGTCAAGACCCGCAAGAAATACCCCGGCACCCTCATGGTCCACATCCGCGTTGACCGGCCGGTGGCCAAGCGCGCCGTCGGCATCTGGGTGCAGGAACGGCAGATCAACCCCATGAGCGTCTATGAGAAGGCCCCGCCGCCGGATGCGGCCATCGTCTGCCGCTGCGAACGCGTCAGCGCAGGGGAAATCCGGGCCGCCATCCGCTCAGGCGTCCGGGACCTGAATCAGCTCAAGGCCCTCACCCGCGCCGGTATGGGGGCCTGCGGCTCCAAGACCTGCCGGCCGATGATCTGGCGCATGTTCAAGGAGGAGGGGGTCGACCTGGGCACGGTCACCGACCGGGTGGACCGCCCGCTCTTCGTGGAAGTTCCGATCGGCGCCTTCGCCGGGGTTGCGGAGACGTCCCATGAATAAAACCTACGACGCGATCGTCGTGGGTGCCGGCTCGGTCGGGATGCCGACCGCCATGGCCCTGGGCGAAAAGGGGCTGCGCACCCTCGTCATCGACCTTCACCCGTCCCCGGGGCAGGGCGAAAACAAGCACGCCATCGGTGGGGTGCGGGCGACGCACTCGGCCCCCGGCAAGATCCTGACCTGCCTGCGCTCGTTGCAGATCCTCTCTACCTGGAAACAGGTGCACGGGGACGACATCGAGTGGCTGCAGGGCGGCTACCTGTACCCGGTTTACCGGCAGGCCGATGCGGACCTGCTGAAGAACCTGCTGCCGCTTCAAAAATCCTTCGGCTGCCACATCGATTTCGTCTTACCGCCAGCGGTCGAACGCATCGTTCCCGGTATCAACGCCGACGGGCTTCTCGGGGGAACTTTTGCCCCGGAGGACGGGTCGATGTCGCCGCTGCTGGTGGCCAACGCCTATTATCGCCGGGCCGTGCGCCTGGGGGTGGAGTTCCGATTCAAGGAAACGATCACCCGTGTTCTCGTGAAGGCCGGCCGTACCGTCGGGGTTGAAACCGACCGCGGCCGGCACCAGGCCCCCGTGGTGGTGGACGCCGCCGGTCCACTATCGGCCTCCTTGGCCGAAACTGCAGGGATTCGCATTCCCGTGGTCCCCGACTGCCACGAGGCTGCCATCACCGAACCCGTGCAGCCCTTCTTCCAGTGCATGGTCGTGGACGTCCGGCCGGCGCCGGGATCCAAAAACTTCTACTTCTACCAGAACCTGCACGGCCAGGTGGTCTTTTGCATTACGCCGGACCCGCCTATCGTCGGGACCGACAAACGCGAGACCTCGGTTTTTCTGCCCCAGATCTGCTCCCGGCTGGTCCACCTGCTGCCGCGTTTAAAAAACCTGAGGGTCCGCCGTACCTGGCGCGGGCTTTACCCCATGACCCCGGACGGATCGCCGATCGTGGGCTGGAACCGCGATGCAGCAGGGCTGCTGCATGCCACGGGCATGTGCGGGCAGGGGCTGATGCTCGGCACCGGGGTGGGGGAGCTCGTGGCGCGCCTGGTCACCCGCACCCGCACCGACGATGACGACATCATCCTCCGGGAGTTTTCGCCGTATCGGGAGTTCAAGGGGATGGAAAAACTCAAGTAAGAAGAAATGTTTTTGGTGTTTTGTGTCGGGTGTTTGGAAAATCTACCAACCAAACACAAAACACCAAACACAAAACACCAAACACAATACACCAAAGACCATAACACCTCGCGCAACGAGCGACCAAAGGAGAAAACCATGCCCGGCCATGATCTGAAGCTTGTCAAAACGTTCAACTACCAGCGCCCTGCCATCGATCGGGGCTACGCCAACCAGACGCTCCACCTGGACCTGTCGCGTTTGACGATCACCGCCCGCCCGGTCTCGGGACAGATGAAGGAGCTTTTCATCGGCGGCAAGGGGTTCGACCTCTGGCTGCTGTGGAACGCCGTCAAACCGACGACGCGCTGGAACGACCCTGAGAATGCCGTTTGCATCGCCTGCGGCCCCTTGGGCGGGACTCCCGCCTACCCCGGCTCGGGCAAGAGCATCGCCGCTGCGATCTCGCCGCTCACCGGGGCTCCCATCGATTCCAACGTCGGCGGCTATTTCGGCCCTTACCTGAAATACGCCGGTTTCGATGCGCTCGAGGTCCAGGGCAAGGCGGATCAGGAGGCGGTCGTGTTGATCGACGGCATCGACCAGAAGGTAGAAATTTTTGCAGCGGCGGGGTTGCCGGAGGACGCCTACGAGCTTTCCGAGGTGATGACCGCACATTTCGCCCAGGGCAAGCCGCGCGATATCTCGGTCGTATCGACCGGAGCCGGGGCCAAACACACCTTTTTCGGCTGCCTCAATTTCAGCTGGTACGATCCCAAGCGCAAGCGCGCCCGCTACAAGCAGGCCGGCCGCGGCGGGATCGGCACCGTCTTTGCCGACAAGGGTCTCAAGGCGTTGGTCGCCCGCTGGGACTCGGGCATATCCGTGGACACCAATGCCCCGGCGGACCGGGAGCGGCTGAAGAAAGTCGCCAAGCTGCATTCGCGGGAAATCGTCGAACTCGACCCCACGCAGAATGAAATGGCCGTGATCGGCACCACTCACCTCGTCACCATTATGGACGACCACGACCTGCTGCCGACCCACAACTTCCGCTACGGCAGCCATCGGGAGGCGGCCAACTTGGGCCAGGCCGTGTTCCGGCGCCTCTTCGATCCAGGCTACGACGGCTGCTGGATGGGTTGCACCGTGGCCTGTTCCCACGGGGTGCGGGATTTTACCCCGCTGAGCGGGCCCTACCGCGGCCGCAAGGTGTTCGTCGACGGACCCGAGTATGAAACCGTCGCGGGTTGCGGCTCGCTGCTCGGCATCTTCGATTCCCACACCGTGATCGAGTTGAATTTCTACTGCGACGCTTACGGCCTGGACACCATCTCGGTCGGCACGGCGACCGCTTTTGCCATGGAGTGCTTCGAGCTCGGCCTGATTGACGCCCGGCACACCGGCGGTCTGGAGCTTTATTTCGGAAACCGCGCCGCCGCCCTCGAGATCGTGCACCAGATGGCCCGGGGCGAAGGCTTCGGCCGGGTCGTCGGGCAGGGCGTGCGCCGGATGAAGCGCCTGTTTGCCGAGAAGTTCGGCGCCGACCCGGCGATCATGGCCGACATCGGCATGGAGTCCAAGGGGCTGGAGTTCTCCGAATACATGACCAAGGAGTCGCTCGCTCAGCAGGGCGGCTATGGTCTGGCCCTCAAGGGGCCTCAGCACGACGAGGCCTGGCTGATTTTTCTCGACATGGTGCACAACTTCATGCCGACCTTCGAGCAGAAGGCCGAGGCGCTGCACTGGTTCCCGATGTTCCGCACCTGGTTTTCGCTCTGCGGTCTGTGCAAGCTGCCCTGGAACGACATCATCCCCGAGGACAACCGGAGCACCCCCGAGCCCGCCAAGGTCATGAAGCACGTCGGCTGGTACGCTGAGTTCTTCAGCTCCGTTACGGGCCGGGAGTCGGCCCCGGAGGACCTCATCCGCATGAGCGAGGCGGTGTACAACTTCCAGCGGGTGTTCAACCTGCGCATGGGCTTCGGCCGACGGGAACACGATGCCCTTCCCTATCGGGCCGTCGGACCGGTAACCGAACTCGAGTACGAGTCCCGCGCCGAACGCTACGACAAACAGCTCGCAACCGCCTGTAAGGTCGACATCGCCGGCAAGAACACGGCGGAGAAGCTGGCACTGCTGCGGGCGTTCCGCGAACAGCAGTATGAAACGCTTAAAGATGCGGTCTACCAGCGCCGCGGCTGGACCCCCGAGGGCATCCCGACCCTTGCCACCGTCAGGCGCCTCGGCATCGATTTCCCGGAGGTGGTGGCCCTGCTCACGGTCAACGGGGTGGCGGCGTGATCCGGGTGGCCGGGGCAGAGCATCCCTGGCGCCCGGGGATGACGGTGGCCGCTCTGCTTGCGGAGCTGGCCGGCGACGCCCCCGGCTGCCCCGTGGTGCGGATCGACAACGAGTATGTATCACGGTCGAACTTCGCGAAAACCATCGTCCCCGACAACGCCGAGGTGTTCCTGATACCGATGATCGCCGGCGGCTGACACCCTAAAACGGCAGAAAGCTCAGGGCAGAGGGCAGAGAGCATCAAGTAGAAAAAAATAGAAGCGGGTTTTTCGGCTCCTTTCCTTTGCCTGAACACCATCTGCATTTCCTGCATCCCAACCGATTTTTCCAGCGCAGTCGTCCGTGACAGGTTGATTTACCGGGGTAATTTCCGTCCGCGTGGGTTTGCCAACTCTACGCGAGTGTGGTAATCTATATATCTATCCGAGTGCCGTTCGCGCAATGGCCCGGGTAGATTTTTTTACTTAAAGCTCAAGTTCCGCCGCCGCTCGACCGATAGCCCTGGTAGCAGGCGCGCTGCGATTTCGGCATCGCACCCCGTTTCAGGGCGGACAGCCGGCAGGCGGTCCCACGGAGCTTTTGAGAGGTGGGCCGTACGATGTTTGTTATGGGCAATCTGCTGGTGGCACTGGCCAAGGTGCTGGGCCTCGTTCTCAACATTTACATGTGGATCATTATCGCCCGTGCGGTTCTCTCGTGGGTGAGCCCAGATCCCTACAACCCGATCGTGCGGTTCATTCATGGGCTGACGGAGCCGGTGCTGTCGCAGTTCCGGAGGCGCTTGCCGCTGGTGTTCGGGGGCATCGACCTGGCCCCTTTGGTCGTCCTGTTGCTGATCATCTTCCTGGAGACGTTTGTGGTCAACAGCCTGCTCCAAATGGCCGTCGGGCTGAACTGATCCCGCCCGCAAGGAGAAACCATGGCGCTTACCCCCCTTGACATCCAGCAGCAGCGTTTCCGCAAGCGCCTGCAGGGCTACGACCCGCGTGAGGTTGAGGCCTTTTTGGAACAGGCCGCTGCCGCTCTGGAGGCCCAGCAGAGAGAAAACTTTCACCTGGCCGAAGAGATCCACCAGCTTCAGGCGGAGATCGAGCAGCACCAGCGGCGTGAGGGAACCTTTAAGCGCGTCCTGCTGCACTCCCAGAAAGTGCTCGACCAGATGAAGACCAACGCCGAAAAACAGGCGGATCTGATCGTGATCGATGCGGAGAGCAAGGCGACCAAGCTCCTGCAGCAGGCCCAGCAACGCCTGGCCCAGCTCCAGGAGCATATCGGGCAGCTGAAGCGCCAGCGGGTTCAGATCGAAGTGGAGATCGCCGCTGTCCTCGAGTCGCACCGCCGCATTCTGAGCCTGAGCCAGGAGCAGATCAGCGCCAACGACGACCAGGATGACAAATTGAAGGTCCTGAAACAGGCCAAATGAATCGCGCGGCCCTCGGTGGGGGGGCGCGCGGAATTTAGAGGATTTCATGGCGAAGATCGATGCGTTTTTCAAGTTGATGCACGAACAGGGCGCTTCTGACCTGCACTTGGTGGCCGGTCAGCCCCCCGCATTGCGTATCCGCGGCGAGGTCGAGCGCATTAAATTCAAAGTGCTGACAAGCGACGACCTTCGCTCCATGCTCTACGAAGTTACACCGGAAAACAAAATCAAGGTCTTCGAAGAGACCGGCGATGTGGATTTCGGCTACGAAATTCCCGGACTGGCTCGCTACCGGGCCAACTTCTTCATGCAGAAAAACGGCGTGGGCGCCGTTTTTCGGGAAATCCCCAACACCATCATGACGGCCGAGCAGCTGGGGTTGCCCCCGGTGGTATCCAAGCTGGCGATGCTGCCGCGGGGGCTGGTTTTGGTAACCGGCCCCACCGGCAGCGGCAAGTCAACGACCTTGGCCTCGATCATCGATGTGGCCAACCGCAACCGCAAGGACCACATCATTGCCGTCGAGGACCCGATTGAGTTCGTCCACCAGAGTCAGGGCTGCATCATCAACCAGCGCGAGGTCGGCATCCACACCAAGACGTTCTCCTCTGCGCTGCGCGGGGCGTTGCGCGAGGACCCGGACATTATCCTGGTCGGTGAAATGCGGGACCTGGAGACGATTTCGCTGGCGGTCGAGGCGGCCACTACCGGCCATCTGGTGTTTTCGACCCTGCACACCTCGGGGGCCGCCAAAACCGTAGACCGGGTGATCGAGGTGTTTCCCTCCCAGGAGCAGGCCTTGATCCGCTCGACACTGGCGGAAGGCCTGCGGGCGGTCATTTCGCAGGTGCTTTTCAAGCGGGTCGACAAGATCGGCCGGATCGTGGCCCTGGAGATCATGATCGCCACCCCGGCCGTGCGCAACCTGATCCGGGAGGCCAAGGTCCACCAGATTCCCTCGATGATCCAAACCGGCAAAAAATACGGAATGACGCTGCTGGACGATTCCATCATGGAGTTGTTCAAGCGCGGGGCCATCAGCGCCGATGATGCCTATGCCAAGTCCAACGACAAGGCGCGCTTCCGGCCGCTGCTGAAGGGTGCACCGGTGGATTTCACAGAGGCGTGATTCCGCATGCCCCTGCGGAATCATAGCGGGAGGTCCATCGACCCGCCATTTGGTGCAGGTGCTGAAAATCGGTGTGCCAGAACCCCAGTGCGAAAAGAGGGATAGGTGAAAAAGCAGGAAATAGACCATATTCTGGTCAAAATGCTCGATGCGCACCGTGAGGTGTCGGACCTCAACTTTACCGTCGGCAAACCCATGCAGGTGGAGAGCTCGGGGGAACTGGTACCGGTGGAAGTCCGGGGCCACCTCAAGCCGCTGACCCCGTTCCAGACGGAGGTGATCGCCCTCACCCTCATCAACCAGGACCGCCGATTGACCGAATCCCTGCTCACCACCGGCTCCTGCGACCTTTCCTATGCCCTGCCGGGCAAGGCCCGCTTCCGGGTCAACATCTTTTCCCAGGGGAGCAACTACTCCATCGTCTGCCGCAAGCTGGAGTCGAAGATCCCTACCATCGAAGAGCGCGGTTTGCCCAAGACCCTGCACCAGATCGCCAAAGAAAAAAACGGGATCGTCTTCGTGACGGGTGCCACGGGTTCCGGCAAAACCACCAGCCTTGCCGCCATTCTCGACGAAATCAACGAAACACGCTCGGTGCATGTCGTCACTCTCGAGGACCCGGTCGAGTACCAGCACCCCCACAAGAAATCCACCTTCAATCAGCGCGAGCTCGGCATGGATTTCGACACCTATGCCAACGGGTTGCGGGCGGCTCTGCGCCAGGCGCCCAAGGTGATCCTGGTGGGTGAAATGCGCGACCGGGAGACGGTTGAAATCGGCTTGACCGCGGCGGAAACGGGCCACCTTGTGCTGACCACGCTGCACACGATCGATGCCGGCTCGACCATCAACCGTGTCTTGGGCATGTTCACGCGCGAGGATGAGCAGCAGATCCGCATCCGCTTGGCGGACTGCCTGCGCTGGGTTGTCTGTCAGCGGCTGCTTCCCAGGGTGGGCGGGAGCCGGGTGGCAACGTTCGAAATCCTCGGTACGAGCCTGCGGGTCAAGGACGCCGTTCTCAACGGGGAGTCTGAGGGCAGAACCTACCACGAAATCATGGAGGCCGGCAACGCGTTCGGGATGGTCACCTTCGACCAGCACCTAGTCGGCCTTTACGAGCAGGGCCTGATCACCCAGGAGACGGCCATGGCCTATGCGTCTCACCGCGGCAACGTCGGCCGGGGCATCGACATGATCAAAAGCGCCCGAGGCGAGGCAACCACCGATATCGGCAAGCTCGAGATCGACCGCGCCTACACCAAGATGATCTGAAGGGGAGTGTTCGATGGACATCACGTGCGCCACGTGCCAGGGCAAGTTTAAAATCGCCGACGATAAAATACCCTCCGGGCGGTCGGCGTCGTTTGCCTGTCCGAACTGCCGAACCCGCATTACGGTCAATGCCGAACCAGGCCCGCCCCGGGAGCGGGTGTCTCTCAACGAGGTCGACACCGGCGCCTACAACCCCGCCGACCGCCCCTTTGATTTCATCGAAGAGGAAGGCAAGACCGCGCTCGTCTGCGAACAGCAGCCGCAGCTTCAAAAACCCATCAGCGACACCCTTCATCTGATGGAATACCAGATCACCGCAGCGGAAAACGCGCGCGATGCGCTGAAGCGCATGCGCTACCATGTCTACGACGTCGTCGTGGTGAATGAGGAGTTCGACACCCACACGCCGGAGGCCAACGGAGTGTTGATCTACCTGGAACGCATGGCCATGAACACACGCCGCAACATGTTCGTGACCTTGGTCTCCAACCGTCACCGGACCATGGACAACATGACGGCGTTGATGAAAAGCGTCAACCTGATCGTCAACACCAAGAACATTGACGATTTCGGGAAGATCCTAAACCGCGGGCTGACCGAGCATCTCGCTTTCTACCGGATCCACCGCGAGAAGCAGAAGGAGACCGGCCGGGCCTGAACCGGCCGGTCCCGGATCATGGCAGGTCGGATCGATGCATACGGCGATGGGGTCTCGCTGATCCATCTCGCGCCGCCGTTGGACGGATTTGACGAATTCATCGGGGCCTGGTTCGTGACCGGCCCGCCCGCTTTCCTGGTCGATGTCGGCCCCGGCTCCACGGCCGGGCAGCTCTTGCTGGCCCTGGACGCGCTGGATGTGAACCAGCTGGATTACATCCTGCTCACCCACATCCATCTCGATCATGCCGGGGCCATCGGCCACATTTCGAAACGCTTCCCCCGGGCGCGGATCGTCTGCCACGAAAACGGAATTCCGCACCTGCTGGCACCCGACCGTTTATGGGCCGGTGCCCGCAAGGTTCTCGGCCGGGTCGCGGACGGATACGGGCCGATCGACCCCGTTCCCCCGGAACGCTTCACCGCGGCTCAGGGGTTCGCTGCGGACGGCATCACCGCGCAGATGACTCCCGGACACGCCCCCCACCATGTCAGCTACCTCACTCCGAGCGGCTTGTTTGCGGGTGAGGCCTGCGGCGTGTGGTACCGTTTTCCCGGAGGAGAGGAGTACCTGCGGCCTGCGACGCCGCCTCGGTTTTTCCTGGATACGGCATTGAGGAGCATTGACGCCCTTATTGCGGGTGCCCCCTCCCGTATGGCCGTAGGGCACCTGGGGCTGATCAGCGATGGGGCGGGACTGCTGCGCCGTCATCGCGACCAGCTGCTGTTTTGGGAGAAATGGCTCACCGCTTGCGTCCATGCGCCGGACAAGGGCGACGTTCTGGAACGGGCCCGGGAGGGGTTGTTGCGCGAGGACCCGCGGCTGGCTGCCTTCAACCGGTTCCCGCGGTCGGCGCAAGCGCGTGAGACCTACTTTCTCGGAAACAGTATCCGCGGGTTTCTGGGGTGGGTGTGCGCAGAACCCGAGGGGACCTGCCGTAGTGCTTGAGTCAATGGGTTGCGATAACAGGCCGGCAGGGTGGTGTTCGGGCGTTGAGGATGGCGTCGACGACCTTGAGGGTGGCCAGGGTGGTCGCCACCTGGTGCACTCGCACGATGTGGGCGCCGTTCATCACGGTTGCCGCCACGGCGGCCTGGGTGCCGGTTTCCACCACCGGTTGGTCCGGGGGGATGTCCTCCTCGCCCGCTTGCCGAACCAGTCGGCGGATGAAGGATTTGCGCGAGGGACCCACCAGCAGGGGCAGATCCAGCGCGGCAAAATCGGTAAGGCCCTTGATCAGTTGGAGATTGTGCTCGATGGTTTTTCCAAAGCCGATACCCGGGTCGGCGATGAGCATGGTTCGGGGGACCCCTTGACGCTCTGCGCTGGCTGCCGCCGCATGCAACGTGGCGCAGATTTCACCCGACAGGTGGTCGTAGTGCGGGGCCACCTGCATCGTGCGCGGGTCGCCCTGCATGTGCATCAGAATGAGGGGCACCCGGAACTCCGCTGCCACTTTCGCGATCCCCGGGTCGAACGTGAGCCCCGAGATGTCGTTTACCAGCGAGGCTCCCGCCTCCAACGCCCGTCGGGCGACACGGTGTTTGGTGGTGTCGATGCTGATGGGCACTGCGAGGCGTGCCGCCAAGGCCGCGATCACCGGGACCACCCGCCGAATTTCCTCCTCGGCCGTCACGGGGTCGGAAAACGGCCGCGTGGACTCCCCGCCGACGTCGATGATGTCTGCGCCGTCCTTGGCCAAGCGCTCCCCTTGGGCCACGGCGGCGGCCGGGTCCAGGAACCGGCCCCCGTCGGAAAACGAATCCGGGGTCACGTTGAGCACACCCATGATGCAGGTCCGCCTTCCCAGGTCCAGCACGTGGCGTCCCCAGGCGATCCGGTATGCCTTTCGAACCGGCATCAGGTGGCCAGCGCCGGCTTGGGTTCTTCCGACGGCAGCGGCGGCTCCTTGGGTGGGTGGGGCTCTTCTTCGCTGTCGATGTGTTTGGAGGGTAAGTGGATGCCGGGACGCATGGACAGGATGATCTCATCCAACTCCTTGCCCATGACCGTCTCTTTTTCGAGCAAGATCTCCGCCAGTTTTTTCAAGATGTCCATGTTCTCCAGCAGGACGCCGCGGGCGCGCTCGTAGCAGGTCTTGATCAGCTGGTTGATCTCCTGGTCGATTTTCTGGGCGGTGGCATCCGAGTAGTCGCGGTGCTGGACGATCTCGCGCCCCAGGAAGACATGCTCTTCGCCCTTGGCGTAGTTCAACGGACCGAGGGCGTCGCTCATGCCCCAGCTGCGAATCATCTTTTCGGCCAGGGCCGTTGCTTGCTTGATGTCGTTGGCGGCGCCGGTGCTGATGCGGTTGAACACGATTTCCTCGGCGACCCGTCCGCCATATGCCACCGACAGCTCGCTCTCCAGTTGGTCGCGAAATTTAAAGTCTCTCTCCTCGGGCAGAAACCAGGTCACCCCGGCCGCGCGGCCGCGGGGAATAATGGTCACCTTGTTGACAGCGTCGGTTTCCGGCAGGAAACGCGCCACCAGTGCGTGGCCGCCCTCATGGTAGGCCGTGACTCTGCGGTCCTCTTCCTTGATCACTTTCGACTTGCGCTCCAGGCCCATGTAAACTTTGTCCTTGGAGTCTTCGAAGTCCTGCATGTCCACCCGCTCTTTGCCGCGCTTGGCAGCGAGAAGGGCCGCCTCGTTCACCAGGTTTTCCAAATCGGCCCCGGAAAATCCGGGGGTGCCCTTGGCGAGGATCCGTGCGTTCACATCGGCCGCTACAGGTGTTTTGCGCATGTGCACCTGCAGGATTTTCTCCCGGCCCCTGATATCCGGCAGAGATACCACCACTTGGCGGTCGAACCGTCCTGGCCGCAGCAGGGCCGGATCGAGGACATCGGGCCGGTTGGTGGCCGAAATCAGGATGACGCCCTCGTTGGACTCGAACCCGTCCATTTCCACCAGCAGCTGGTTGAGTGTCTGCTCGCGTTCGTCGTGACCGCCCCCCAGTCCGGCTCCCCGGTGCCTGCCGACGGCGTCGATCTCGTCAATGAAAATGATGCACGGGGCGTTTTTCTTGCCCTGAACGAAGAGATCCCTCACCCGTGAAGCCCCCACGCCGACGAACATTTCCACGAAGTCGGAGCCGCTGATGCTGAAAAAGGGTACGCCCGCCTCGCCGGCGATGGCCCGGGCCAGCAGGGTTTTTCCCGACCCCGGAGGGCCCATCAGAAGAACCCCTTTGGGGATTCGGCCGCCGAGCCGGGTGAATTTCTTGGGGTCTTTCAGAAAGTCGACAATTTCTTGAAGCTCCTCCTTGGCCTCATCGATGCCCGCCACGTCGGCAAATGTGACCTTCTCGGAGGTGTCCGACATCAGCCGGGCACGGCTTTTTCCGAACGACAGGGCTTTGCCCCCTCCGGATTGCATTTGCCGCATAAAAAATATCCACACTCCGATCAGCACCAGCATGGGAAACCAGGACATCAGCAGCGACATATACCAGGGGGAGTCGGACTCGGGCTTGGCGCTGATCACCACCCGTTTCTGCCGCAGCAGCGGCATCAGTTCAGGGTCCGAGGGGGCGTAGACCTTGTAGCGGGTGCGGTTGACATCCGTTACATAAAGCTCGCGGCCCTGGATAACGACCTCCGCCACTCGGTCCTCGCTGACCAAGCTCAGAAATTGAGAATAATTCAGGGTGGATTCGTTGAGATGCTGTTGGCTGAACAAATTGTAGAGCATGATCATCATGAGCGTGATGACCAGCCACAGGGCCAGGTTTTTGTAGAACGGGTTCAAATGCAATGACCTCCTGGATCAGTTGGATCTGAAATGGGATCCGGTCTTTCCGGGAATTATTCCGTATCTTGCTTAAAAACTCAAGGGTTAACTTCTGGAATGCCTCGACCCTTTTGTGACGGATGCGCGGCCGTCAATGCTCCGGCGACCCGTTTTTGGGTGGGTCGTAGCAGCGGGCGCATCCGGTCAGAGTGCAGCCGCAACCGGCCGCAGCGGGCCGCCATCTCGAACCCATCACCACTTTAACCACGGGTTATGGTTTCGCAAGCCGCCGTTCCGCTTTGAGGACCCGCCGTGTCTGCGGCGTCACCGCGGCCCCGGCGTCCACCCGATGGCCGGCGACCCACAGGATACGCCCTGCGCTGACGAGAAGCGGGCATTTTCGCCGTTCCTGCCGATCGACCTTGTGATCGCTGAAGAACTTTTTAAGTTTTTGCGTTCCAGGGGCACCCAGAGGGACGAACCGGTCTCCGGGCCTGAAGTTGCGGACGACCAATGGAAATCTGACGGCGTCCAGGTCCAGAAACGCTTGCTGCCGGCCATTGGGCAGCGGGACGGGAAGTGCATCGATGGACATCGCGGTCAAATCCAGACAGTCGCCGGTTTCCAGAATGCTCAGCGTTCCGCAGTCGGCGACGGTGTAGGCATACTCCGGCGGCGGGTTCAATTGCCCGCATGCGGCGCGGTCTTCGCCTCCCGCAATCCTTACTCGGGGTCCCCGGCGCCAGACGCGGACGCCGTCGGGCAGATGCAGGGGGCCGGCGTCGCCGACACGATGCGTTAGGGCCCGGATGCGCTCGACATGCTCAAATTCGATCCGGCGCAAATCCCCCTTGACGCGGCGGATGGCCCGGCGGATCACTCGCCGCGCCGCGGCCACGTGCATCCGGCTCAGAACCGAAGCGTTCAAAGCGATCCCCCCGTCACCGTCGGCAATCAGAGACTCGTTGACCATCGGATCAATCAGCGACTCCAGCCACTCCTCCTCATCCCGCAGAATCAGGCCTGTGTGGCCGAGAACGGTGCGTACCTTGGGGTGGTAGTTACGCTCCAGGTGTGGAATCAACCGGCCCCGAATGCGGTTGCGCAGATAGATCTCTTCGGCGTTCGTGACGTCGGCGACGGTGGCGAGTCCCCGGATCGCCACGTAGGCCATGATGTCCGCGCGTTGGGCCATGATCAAAGGCCGGATGATCTTTCCGTCACGGACCGCGGGAATGCCGCCGAGCCCCAAGCGCCCGCTGCCCCGCAAAAGATTCAGCAGCAGGGTTTCGGCGCTGTCGTCCGCATGGTGGCCCAGCGCAATCTTCGCAAACCCCTGCCGGGCCGCAATCTCTTCTAAAAAGGCGTAGCGAACCTGCCGCGCGGCCTCTTCGAGCGAAAGGCGCCGGAGCCTCTGCCGGCCGCGGACATCGGCACGGCGCGAATAAAACGGCAGTTCCAGCACGAGCGCCATGCGGCGGACGAATTGCTCGTCACGGTCCGCGTCCGGGCGAAGGCCGTGGTGGAGGTGGGCGATGGCTAAACGCAGGCCTAAACCGGGTGCACGGTCTGCCAGCAGGTGTAGCAGGGCGACCGAATCCGGGCCGCCGGATACGCCGACGAGAACCGCTTCGCCCCCGTCCAGCAGATGGTGACTCTGCAGCGCTCGGTCCACAATACGGTCCAGCCGGCTGTAGGGAGCCGCTGTGCAGCCGATCATATCGGCCTACCTCTCCGGATGGCGCCCGTGAGCGACGTGCGGCCGCGCCCCCACCAGCCGGTTCCATGACAAATCGGATTCGATGCATGCTCTTTTGGGTGCCGCCGTGCTTCCGGCAATGATTACGTTACCCGTATGGCCAAGTCAACACGGGAGCCGGGTCAACAACGGCGGTTTCGAATTTCGGCTTGAAAAATTAAAAGAATCGAGTATGCTGAATCTAGATCCGCAAACGGCGGCATGCATGTTGGAGCATCCGATGCGCCGTTCTCGGGTGCCAGCGAGGGTCCCCGGAGTTCGCAAGCCGGTCGCCACGCAACAGACGGTTGCGAACCTCGTCAGGTCCGGAAGGAAGCAGCGATAAGCGACGCAGGCTGTGTCGTGGTCTGCTGCCGGTGAACGACTCTCCGGGGACCCTTTCTGGCAGTTTTGCCCGCTTGTTTTCCATGCCCCCTGCCGCCACCTCCAGGACCGTTCTCGACCGGTGGCAACACGCGTAGGTGCCCTGCAATAACCCGCTGCATTTTTGAATAAAAAGCAATCAGACGGTTCTTGACATGCCGCTGGACTGCCTTATCATCTTTTTCAAAACAGTGCGCTACTTGGCGGAGAATCAAAACACATGGGCGAAAACAAACAGATCAGCGTATCGACCGAGCCCGAAGACGCAGGTAGGCTCGACGACGACGCTGATCAACCGACCGACAGCGGTTTCACTACGAGCTCGGCGGAAGAGAGGCTGAAAATCCTGGAAGGAAGACTCGAGGCCCAAGAACAGGAGTGCCGGGAGACCCTAGACAAGCTGCTGCGTGTTTCGGCAGAATTCGAGAACTATAAAAAGCGCGCAACACGTGAAATGGAAGATTTCCGGAAATACGCCAACCAATCTCTGTTGAAGGAGATGCTTTCTGCCCTGGATCACATCGAATTGGCCATTCAAGCGGCGGCGGTTAAAGGTGTACCCGGGCCCAACATTGGCGAAGGGCTGAACCTGACGCTGAAAGAACTCCAGCGCATTTTCGAAAAATTCGACGTCAAGGCCATCGAGGCGGAAGGCAAGCCCTTCAATCCCGAGTTTCATGAAGCCATGTTACGCGAGGAATCCGAAACCATTCCGGGAAACACCGTGCTGCGTGAAATGCAGAAAGGGTACATGATCGGCAAGCGGCTGCTGAGGCCGTCCCTGGTGGTGGTTACCGCTGCCCCGACGACAACGTCGTGATAAGCGTGCCGGCACTGCGCAGCTGCACTGATGTCCATTTTTAACCAAACGCTTCAAGCGAAATTCAAGGAGGATTAGCAAACATGCCGAAGGTCATTGGAATCGATCTGGGCACCACCAATTCCTGTGTGGCGGTCATGGAGGGGGGGGAGGCGAAGGTCATCACCAACCCGGAGGGAGGGCGAACCACCCCGTCGGTAGTCGGAATTACGGAAAGCGGCGAAAGACTCGTCGGTCAAATAGCCAAACGTCAAGCTATCACCAACCCCGAAAACACGGTGTTTGGCGTCAAGCGTCTCATCGGCCGCAAGTACGCATCGAAAGAAGTCCAGTACGACAAAAAAGTACTTCCTTACCGGATCGACGAGGCTTCAAACGGCGACGCCCGGTTGACGATCCGCAGCAAGCCTTACAGCCCGGCGGAAATCTCGTCGTTCATCCTGTCGTTCATCAAAAAATATGCCGAAGATTACCTGGGCGAGAAAGTAACGGACGCCGTCATCACCGTGCCCGCGTATTTTGACGACAGCCAACGGCAAGCCACCAAAGACGCCGGCAGGATTGCAGGCTTGAACGTCCTGCGCATCATCAACGAACCGACGGCCGCCGCCCTGGCCTATGGCATGGACAAAAAGCGTGAAGAAAAAATAGCGGTCTTCGACCTGGGCGGAGGCACCTTCGACATATCGGTGCTTGAGATCGGAGAGGGTGTGTTCGAGGTCAAGGCCACCAACGGGGACACCCACCTGGGAGGCGACGACTTTGACATGCGCCTGATTACCTACCTGGCCGATGAATTTAAAAAAGACCAGGGTATCGATCTGCGCAACGACAAAATGGCCCTGCAGCGTTTAAAAGAAGCGGCGGAGAAGGCCAAGGTCGAACTGTCCACCTCGATGGAGACCGACATCAATCTGCCCTTCATCACTGCCGACGCCAGCGGGCCCAAGCACATGAACCTTAAGATCACCCGTGCCAAGCTCGAAGGCCTGGTGAGCGATCTGCTGGACAAGTTGGAAGAACCCTGCCGCACCAGCATGAAGGACGCCGGCCTGAGCCCGCGCGAAATTCACGAGGTGATTCTGGTCGGCGGCATGACCCGCATGCCGGCGGTTCAGGAGCGGGTGCGCCGCATCTTCGGCAAGGAGCCCCACAAGGGCGTCAACCCGGACGAGGTGGTGGCGGTGGGTGCGGCCATCCAGGGCGCCGTCCTGAAAGGCGATGTCAAAGACGTGCTGCTGCTGGATGTGACCCCCCTGTCGTTGGGCATTGAAACCCTGGGCGGGGTCATGACCAAGCTGATCGAAAAGAACACCACCATCCCGACGCGCAAGAGCCAGGTGTTCTCGACGGCCACCGACAGCCAACCGGCGGTTTCCATCCATGTGCTGCAGGGCGAACGCGAGATGGCGGGCAACAACAAAACGTTAGGCCGCTTTGAGCTGGTGGGTATTCCGCCGGCCCCGCGCGGGGTTCCGCAGATCGAGGTCACCTTCGACATCGATGCCAACGGGATCGTGAACGTTTCGGCCAAGGATAAGGCCACGGGCAAGGAGCAGTCCATTCAGATCACCGCGTCATCGGGCCTGACCAAGGAAGAAATCGAGAAGATGGTCAAGGATGCCGAGTCACACGCCGACGACGACCGCAAGAAGCGTGACCTGGTCGAGGCCCGCAACCAAGCCGACACGCTAATCTATTCCACGGAGCGCTCCATCAAGGATCTGGGCGAGAAGGTGGATGCGGCCACCAAGACCAAGGTTGAGGACTCCATCGGCAAGCTGCGCAAAGCCATGGAGGGCGAGGACAAGGATGAGATCCGGCGCTTGAGCGAGGAGCTCACCAATGCCTCCCACAAACTGGCCGAAGCCATGTATCAACAGGCATCGCAGGCCGAGGGGCAGACCACCGGCGGCGGCGGTGCGGACGCGGCCGGGGGGGCCAAAGCCTCCACACCGGAAGAAGACGTGGTGGATGCGGACTTCGAAGAGGTCAAGGACGAAAAAAAGTAACACAGCAGGGCACCGCGTTTGCCAAGACCCCGCGCGGCGATCGCCCCGCGGGGTCGCTTTAGGAGGTAACCCCATGGACGTGAAAAAAATTCTGTGGCCGACGGATTTCTCAAGCATTGCCGAGAAAGCTCTGCCCCACGTAAAATCATTGACCGAAAAGTACGGGGCGGAAATCCACGTTCTGTATGTTATTGAGGATCTGGCCCATCATGATGGCTGGTATGGGGCGTTCGAGGAAAAGCGGGTGAAGGAGCTCATGGAGCATGCCGGCAAAACCGCTTCCAAGCGTCTCGCCCAGCTTTGCGAAAAATACATGGAGGGCTGCCCGCTTTACATCAAACACGTGGCCGCGGGCGACCCGGCCCGGGAAATTCTAAAGCTGATCGACACGGAAAAAGTGGACCTGGTGGTAATGGCCAGCCACGGCGCCAAGGGCAATTTCCGCTTTGGGAGCGTTGCCGAAAAGGTGATGAAAAACTCACCGGCGCCGGTGACCATCATCCCGGTGGAACCGGCACGTTGACCTCCGGCACCCCCTCGGAGTGCGGGGGTTACGGTAAGCTTCGCTGCCCCTAAAAGTATGCGGACCGTCAGCCCCCGGAGGTTTGGGGAAAAGCGGTGTTGGAATAAAGGTACTCCAGCTTTTCCTTGTGTTTAAGCTCCTCGTTGGCCATCCGATACAGCATGTCCTTTGCGTCTCCCGGCGGGTGTTCTTCGGCGAGCTCCCGGTAAAACGCGTACGAGCGTGCCTCCCGGTGGGCACCGACGAGAAACACCTCTGCACGACTCATTGCCGTTGAATGATCCGGCTCCTTCTGATGCTCGGCGATACGGTAGAACACCACTTCGCTCACACGCAGCTGCCCCGGCCCGAACTCCCCCGCGCGGTATTTGATCAGAAACGCTTTGTGATGCTGCTCCTCGGCGGCAATCCACTCCAGGGTTTCCTTTACGGCCGGGTCCTGGATCTTTCCGTGGATGTCCATGTAAAAACGATAGGCCTCCTCCTCACGGTTGATCGCCGTGTCGATCAGCGCCGACAGGTTCTTGTCCATACGAGCCCTCCTTCTGAATCCTATAATCTTCAAGCCCCCGCAGGATTGCGGTTCTCTGCGCTCTGCCGGCGGTGCACGTATTGGAGCGCGGCCCCATAGACCAGCAGGTAGAGGGTCGCCGCGCCGAAAGACAACAGGGTCCCCCATCCCACCCCCGCCAACGGGTACAGAAGCGAGACCGAGGCCGTGTACGCAATCAGCGCTCCGAGCCCCAGGGGGAAGTTCTTTATGATGGTATGCACATGACGTTTATCATAGGTGATGTGCACGATCAACATCAGCGGAAACAAGGCGATGGGGAAAGCGGCAAACAGGCCGGCCCAGGCCGGACCTACCACCCGGGCCGCTTCGGTGACGGCGATGATCATGAGCGTCGCCAGCCCCGCACGCAGGCCCAGCACGGCCCACGTGAACCGCACGCTGCGGGTGATGGGGACGTTTCGGATTCGGCGGAAGAGCCACATGAAAACGAAGATGGAGGCGATCGGCAGCAGGACAGCCGCGGTTGCCGAAAACCGGATCGTGTGCAGCAGCCAGCTGGCGATACCGTAGGCCCCCAGTGCCGCTGCCGATGAGAGCAGAATGCCGCGGTGCGGCAGCGCCGCCGACACGCGGAAGTACACATACACGAAGACCTGCAAGCCCACCAGGCCGACCTGGGTGTACACCGCACTGCGGGCGGCAAAACCAGGGCCGATCTCCACCCCCATGAAAAACAGTGCAATGGCCGCCCCCAGGGGATAACCGGACAGGACCCCGGCAACCCGCGGGCTCACGCGCTCGGCCACGGCCGACAGGGCCAGCACCGTAGCGATGGTGACGATCAGTTTGCTGATCAAGAGCAGGCTCACGAGGGGTACGGCTTCCCCTGGCCGAGCTGTCTCGCCGCCTGTTCCACCGCACCCCAGGCCGTCGCAATCGCCAGCCCCGACCCGCATTTCATGCGCATCCAGTCCTGATGCGCCAGGATCGAGCCGGCGGCGAACAGCTGCGCATGCGCCGGTCGGCCGGAAGCGTCCAGCGGCCGGAACGATGTGTCGATGTCGAGCCCGGTGCGGTTCACGGGATGGCCGCGGGGGTCGAGAAACTCCGCTCGATGCCAGTGCGCCCGTCCGTCGGGCTGCCGGACCGGAAGACCGAAGAGCGTTTCGCGGACCACCTGGCGATCCGCCCTGAGCCCGCCGCCCATGAAGCGGCCGGTAGCGAGAACGACCACCGGTGCTCGGATCGTGAGTTCGGGTTCGATGCGCCCGACCTCCAAAAGAAAATCTCCGCCTGGCGGCATGGAGGCATGAAACACACGGTTCTCTAAAAACAGCGTGACTCCCTTCGCCCCCAGCCCCCTCTCGAAGGTCTCCTTCAGTCGCAGCCCGGTCGTCCCGGGCGGCATGGTGGGGATTTCGAACACCGGCATCCCGAGGCGCTGCTCGACATCCCGCAACACCGCCACGGGCCGGGAAATACCAAGGATGGCCGGGAGCCCCACAGTGTCAACCCCGTCGAGGTGCGGAGCGAGAGCGTGCACGAGTCCCTGGCGATGGATGTCAAGCTCGAGACTGCGTGCCAAGCGCTCTGCAAACACTTCGCCGCTGCCCTCCGTGCGCGGCAGCACCAGGCGGGTTGTTCGCAGACCCGGCCACTCCCCCCCCGCTGTTGCGGCGATCTGACGAGCGCTAAACCCTTTCAATCCCTGGATGTCCGCCAGCAGGCAGGGCCGCTTGCGCTCCCAGGCATCCACGCCGGCCCATAAAGTCTGGGGAACCCGGTAGGTCGTCTTGGTGGTGCCAAGCGAGGTCAGCACGGCGACATTACGATCCGGACGGCCCAAGAACGGCATGCCGTTGGCCTCGAAAAAATCCAGAAACTCATTCAAGGCGCTGCGAATGGCCTCGGTGGAGAGATGCGCATAGGGGTGTCGCGGCAGATCGCGCACCAGTGCGGCGATGGCCGCCCAGGGGTCGATCCAGACCGTGCCGCTTTCCACGGGGTGCACCCCCATCAGGTCGATGAGCCCCGTGGCGAAGATGATTTCTCCGGTTCGTCCGACCAGCGCCGTGTTGAGACCCCGGTTGACCGCAAACAGCGCGGCGGACATGCCGGCCATGCCGGTTCCCACGATGCAGACATCATAGGGGATGGGTGCGGGATCGGTCATGATGCGTTTTCCAGCTCCAGTCCGAAGTACCCGCAGTGCAGCGCTTCCTGCAGCTCCTCCTGGAGCAGGGCGGCGTCCCAAAGGATGGGACGCATTCCACGCCAGCGGGCGTTCAAGAACGAACGCAGGTCTGTGAGCCCGCTGCGGCCGGTGCGATCCCCCCGGTCGTAGAGGTAGGCGCACAGGCGCACACCGCAAAACGCCCCTTGGCACGTGCCTTTGCCGATTCGGCTGCGTCGGCCGATGGAGGTGAGGTCCACGGCTCCTCCTTGCTGCCGAATCCCGTCGATGACCGCCTCCACTGCGCTGGCCGGGACCATCTCGCATTCGCACAGCAACAGGTCTTCGGGGTTGCCGGCCAGCATCCAGCGTCGCGGGGAAAGGCCCGCCTTGGTCCATTGGTTGGCTGCAAACGACGCCAGCGGTTTAACGCGGGTCAGGCCGGGGCGATCCACCCCCAGCCGGTTGCAGACCAGGTCGGCGGTTTTTTCGGCCATAAGGCGGTAGGTCGTCAGTTTCCCGCCGACGATCGACACGAAGTTGTCCGGCCCGTCGGTCGAGTGGTCGATCAGGGCAAAGCCGCGGCTGATGGATCTGTCGTCTTCGGGGGATGCGGAGGCGACCAGGGGCCGCACGCCGGCATAGGAACGAATGTAGCGCGTGGTGTCGAGGACCGGCACCATGGCTGCGGCGGCCCGGAGGATGGTTTCACTCTCCTCGATGGTGGGGACGATGCGATCGAGGCGATCGATGTGAATCGAGGTGGTACCCAGAATCGACACTGTTCCACCGGGGACCAGGATATCCGCATCCGATGCCGGTCGCAGCCGGTTGATGACCCGGCGGGCTATGCGCTGGTCGGTGATGAGGAGGCTGCCCTTGGAATACGACAGGTCCAGGTCGATGCGGGCCAGAGCCGCCACCTCGCGGGCCCAGGCGCCCGCTGCGTTTACCACCTGCGCGGCGGCCACCACGGTTTCCTCGCCGGTGAGTTCGTGGCGCAGCCGAACTCTCCGGATGTGACGCCGGTCGATGTCGAACCCGGTCACGCGGGTGTGGAGCATCGCGCTCGCTCCCAGCTGCAGGGCCTCGGACAGGTTGTCGAGCGCCAGCTGAAAGGGATCCACCGCGGCATCCCGCACCTCAAAGGCCGCGATCAGCCGTTCCGAGAGCACGGGTTCCATGTCGCGTGCGTCGTCCACACGGATCTCACGGGCCTCTATTCCGCAGCGCGCGCACAGGCCGGGAAAATCGGAGATGTGACCCTCATCGTCACCCTCCACTGCGACGAAGAGCCCGCCCGTGTCCTCAACGCAGTGGGGGGCCAGCGATTTTATCAGGGCCCCCTCATCCCGGCACTCGACGGCCGCCATCGGATCGCTGCGGACATAGCGGGCACCGCTGTGCAGCAGGCCGTGGTTGGCCCCGGAGGCGCCGGCACAGAGGTCTTTTCGCTCCACCAGCAGGGAATGCACCCCGCGCAGGGCCAGATCCCGGGCCAATCCGACGCCCGTGATGCCGCCACCGATGATCAGCACTTGCGTTTCCACGTTGGTTGCTCCTGTCTAACCGTGCCCTCATGTACCATTAACCTCCGAATCAGGCAAAGGCAATATCCTTTACTTATGCCCCGAAAGGATTATCGTACCAGGCATAGGTAAACATGGACCCAGCTTTCACTCAAATTGTGCGCTGCCCCGCCTGCAACGCCGGCAACAGGCTGACGCCGGAACGAATCGGTTCCAGTGCTGCCAAGTGCGGCAAGTGCAAGGGGCCGCTTTTTCCTCAAAAACCCGCCGGGACAGCCGGCGAGGTCTACAAAATGCGCTGCACTCGCTGTGGGGCCCGCAACCGGATGCCTGGGGCGAAACTCAGCGCCGCCCCCAAGTGCGGCAAGTGCGGCGCGCCTCTTAAAACCGACGGGGTGTTCTCCCCCCAGCCCGTCATGGTGACGGACGGCAATTTCGAGGTTCAGGTGATCAAATCCCCGCTGCCCGTGCTGTTGTTTGCATGGGCACCCTGGTGCCCGACATGCGTGGCGGCGGCGCCCATTATCGATCAGTTTGCGCTGGAATCCAAAGGCAGGATCAGGGTCGGGAAGCTGAACGTCGATGCCAACCCGAATCTGGCCGGTCGATTCAGCATTATGAGTGTCCCCTTCATGTTCATTTTTGACAACGGTGAGATGAAGGAAAGCCTGCCGGGCACCCTCCAGAAGCACGAGTTGATGCTCAAACTGGCGCCGTATGTCTGACAGCCTCACCCCTTCGGACCTCGCGGACCTTGCCGCACGGATCCGAGAGATCCTTATGCGAGGCGTGGCGGTCAGCCCGGATGTGCTGGGCTTTATCGAGTCCAGCCTGCCGATCTCACGACCCGTGGATCTCGCCGCTGCTCTCGCGGATGAGTCCGCGGCGGAGTGCGAGCCGGTCGCGGCACTGCTTTTCTTCCCGGATGAGGAGGTGCAGCTCGAGATCGAGGAAATCCTTTTGGGCCGGTCCGTTACGTTCGAAGACGAGCAGCTCCTGGCCGGGAGGCTTGCAGCGCCCACGCTGCGGGTCTCGTTCGATTTTCCGGGCGGCAGAGGCCGGCTTCAGCTCGAAATGACGCCGCCGCGGGTCCGGCAGTTTTTAACGCGCCTGCGGCTGAGGCGCGTGGTCCCGAAAGACCTGGGGGATGTCGTCGTTGCCGCCCTGGCACCCTCGGACCGCAACCGGTTCAGGGTTTTGTGGCGCAACGCCCGCTGTGCCGCCTCCGCCACAACCATTTGGTTTCTATGCCAGCTGCTGCGCCGAGCCGATCTGCGGGGCCGGGACGGATGGGCATGCCTGGGCTTTACCCTGGGCTTCCTGGACGAAATGGAGCCGGAAGCGGATCTCTACCGGCGATTGGCGGCGCGGAAGGTGTTTTTGGCGAATGCATTGAACCGCAGCCGTAGGCAGCGGGCCGAGTTGGGCCGGGGCAACATGGAAACCCTGATCAGCCGGGGCACGCGCCTTATTGCACTCGACGAGGAGCAAGCCCGCAGACACATAGCCTACATCGATCAGGCGTGCCAGGCGGTGTACGGGCGAATCGAGGCGATTGACATCGACACGGTTACCCTCTATGACACCGGCAACTGAACACGTTCAAAAAGGATCTGGATATGAATCGTCTAGTGCCGTGGTTGCTGATGGCTGTGCTGGTGTTGCTGAGATTGCCCTCGTCCGCGCCGGCGCAATCCATGCCGTCTCTCGACACCGTCCTGCGGGAAGTCGAAAAACGCTACACCGCCGCTCAATTTTCAGCTGAGTTTCTGCAGGAATCCACCATCCGGGCCATGGAGATCACCGATTTCGCATCGGGTCAGATCTACGTGCGTTATCCGGGTATGATGCGCTGGGAATATGAAAAACCGGAGCGCCAGGCCATCATCACGGACGGCCAGAAGCTCTGGGTTTACCGGCCGCAGGACAACCAGGTGCTGACCGGCAACGCACCGGTCTTTTTCCGGGACGGCAAAGGGGCGAGCTTTCTGTCGGACATCCGCCTGGTTCGCCAGAAATTCACCATCACGCTGCATCCGCCGGAGGGTGAAAATTTTTACGAGTTGAGAATGGTGCCGCGCGAGAGCACATTGACCATTTCCCAGGTCCGCCTGTTCATCACCCCGCGCGCCTACACGATTGCCCGCATCGTAACGTTGAATGATTACGGCGACGACACGCGCATCGACATTATCAACACGCGGTTCAATGTCGAGCTGGCGCCATCGCTGTTTACCTTCGAGATTCCCCCTGGCGCGGATGTGCAGCGCATCGAGGAGTGAGCCTTCCCTCCTCCTGCCCGGTTCCACATCGATTTCATGCTTGTCAATCCGCGGGAGCCGATAGTATAGTCTCCCCCCACAGAGACATGTTTTCGGCATCGGGATTCGGCGCTGACTCCGGGTGCCGGAACCCGCGTTTCAGCACAGGGGGACGGCCATGGACAAAACCAAGCGGCCCATCGTTCGCAGGTCGCTTTTTTCGTGGGTGTTCGACGGCAATCTCGGGTGGCAGCTTTCGCTGCTGGCGGTGATCGCCGTGGTCGTGTTTGCACGGGTGCTGCCGCTGGAGATGCAAAAGCGCATCGTGAATCAGGCCATCAACCTGCGCGACCTGGACCTGCTGTTGCTGTATTGCGGGTTTTACCTGGCCGCGGTGCTGCTTGCCAACGTTTGCAAATACGCCATCAACATCCTCGAAACGCTCATTTCCCAACGGGTTCTGAAGCGAATGCGCTCGGCGCTTTACGACCACATCATTTCCCTGCCGCTGAGCTTTTTTCGGAACACGCAGCCGGGTACCGTCGTCAACGCCATCGTGAACGAGCTGGTCGTTCCGTCCAACTTTGCCGGAATGGCGGTGTCCACACCGGTGGCCAATGTCCTCACCTTGCTCACGTTTGCCGGATACCTGTTCTGGTTGAACCCCCTGCTCGCGGCGGTTTCGCTCAGCATCTACCCGGTCGCCTTGATCGCCATCCCCGCGCTGCAACGGCGCGCCAATATCGCCAACCAGAAGCGTGTCGATCTGTCGCGAACCTTTTCCGGCCGGATCGCCGAGTCGATCGGCGGGATGCATGAAATCCATGGGCACGGGGCCTACCGGATCGAAATTCGCAAATTCGATGGGCTGGCCGAAGAACTCAAGAAAATCCGGATCGTCTGGAGCCTGTACCGGTTTGCGGTGAAAACCACCAACAACCTGTTCACCGGCCTGGGGCCGTTTCTGGTCTTCCTGATGGGCGGATACCTGACCATCCGGGGCGAGCTCGAACTCGGGGCCCTGGTGGCGTTCTTATCCGCTCAGGAAAAGCTTTACGACCCTTGGAAAGAGCTCATCGAGTTTTATCAAGTGTACCAGGACGGCGCCGTCACCTATCGCCGCACGATGGAATTCTTCGATGTCGAACCGGAGCACGAGCGCGAACCCTCCGGTCGGGCTCCGCTCACCCTCGATGCTCACCTCGAGGTCAAGCATCTCTCCTTTGCCACCGGCAGCGGGATCCGGCTGCTGGACGACGTCAATCTGGAACTGAAACCCGGCGAGCATTTGGCCCTGGTGGGGTTCTCCGGGAGCGGCAAGAGCACGCTGGCGCTGTGCATCGGCCAGCTCAACAGCTACGGTGAGGGGCAGGTCATGATCGGCTCACAGGAGGTGGCCCGGCTGACCAAGCAGGACATCGCCGCCAATGTCGGGATCGTGTTCCAGAGCCCCTTCATCTTCGAGGGCTCCATCGCCGAAAACCTGCTCTATGCCTGTGATGCTCTGATGGAAGGTGGGGTGGAGCATGTTCGGCCGAGCCTGGATGACATCATCGCCGTGTTGCACCAGACGGGTCTCTTTGCGGACGTCCTGCGGTTTGGCTTGAACACGGTTTTTCGAGCGGGCACCCATTCCGACGTGGCCCGGGCGATCATCCGGATCCGGCACAAGTTTCAAGACCGGTACGGCGAAAAGTTTCGCGATGCTGTTGAGTTTTTCGACGAGAGCAAGTACTTGGCCTATTCCAGCGTCGCCGACAACCTGATCTTCGGAGCGGCCAACCGGGACGAGTTCGCCCCCGCCCACATCTCGCGCAACGACTATTTCATGAAGTTCCTGAAGAAGGAGGGGTTGCACCAGAGCCTGCTCGACATCGGGGCAGATCTCGCACGCCAGACGGTCGACATCTTGGGGAACCTTCCGCCGGACACCGTTTTTTTCGAGCAAAGCCCGATATCGGCCCAGGATCTGCCGGGCTATAAATCGTTGCTGGAGCAGCTGCGACGCAAAAAAGGCCGGGACCTCTCGGCGGAGGATTCCCGCCGCCTGCTGGACCTCGCCTTGCGGTTCACGCCGGGCATCCACAAAATGGTCGGCATGGGGCCTGACGTTCAAAAGGTCCTGCTCGAAAAGCGGACCCGCTTTCGCGCCGAGGTTTCGCGGGATGACCCGGCGGCGCTCACCTTCTACACCGCAAGCGAGTTTATCCATTCTCAGACCATTCTGAACAACATCGTTTTCGGCAACATCACGACGGCCAGCAGCCAGACCCAGGATCTCATCACCCAGAACATCATCCAGCTGCTGATCGAACGGGACCTGCTGGAGACCATCATCGACATCGGTATGAAGTACAATGCCGGCCCCCAGGGAGAGAAGCTGTCCGGCGGGCAGCGCCAGAAACTGGTCATCGCGCGCGCCTTCTTGAAATCGCCGCGGCTGCTGATCATGGATGAGGCCACCTCGGCCCTGGACAATCGCTCGCAAGCCCGGATCCAAAACCTGCTCGAAACTCGCTGGAAGCGCAAGAGCACGCTGGTGGCGGTGGTACACCGACTGGACACCATCCGGAACTTCGATAAAATCGCCGTCATGAAGGCCGGCAAAATCATCGAGTCGGGCAGCTACGCTGAGCTGATCGATCGGAAAGGAGCGTTGTATGAGCTCGTTGGAAAAAAGTGATGCGGGCACTTCCTGCGAATTCAAAGAGAACCTGGAGCTGCTCCGGCAGACCTATTTGTTTTCCGTTTTCCCACTTGAATCGCTCAAGGTTTTCGCCTATCTTGGCACGCGTGAAAAGCTCCATGACGGGGACTATCTCTTCCGGCAAGGGGAAGACGACGATCAGGCCTATTGTATCGTTTATGGAAAAGCGCGGCTTGAGCTCAACGACAACGGCCGCGTGCGCGAAATCCGCGATGTCGGGCAGGGGGATTTCATCGGCGGCCTGACACTGCTGGGGGATGCGCGCCGCCTCTACTCCTTAAGAGCCGTGGGTGAAACGGTGTGCATCGTTCTCAAACGGGAGAAATTTGTCAAGGCCGTCCAGCAGTTTCCGGACCAGATGCCCCGTATTTTCAGGGCGGTCGTGGAGGCTGTGGTCGATTGGGAGATCCGTTTTCTGGGGGCGTTGGGGGCCGATTGCGGCGGATGCCTTCCGCGGTTGGGGGTCAGCCTTCTATAGGCCCCCGCGGGGCGGATCGTTCGCGGATGACGAGGGATATGGATCGACAGCCGTCTACCTATGCGTTTTCGCTTCGAAACGACATTTCCGAGCTCCAGACGCTGGGCCGGCGGTTGGAATCGATTGGCGAAGAGCTCAGTCTCTCCAAGCGCTGCCTTTTTGAGCTCAACCTCGCGCTGGACGAGCTATTCACCAATATCATCTCCTATGGGTTCGAGGACGGCAACGAGCACCGGATCGAGGTGACCATCAGGGCCGATGAACGGGTGCTGACCGTGACCATCGAGGATGACGGCGTTGCCTTCAACCCGTTGGAACGTCAAACACCCTGCCTGCCTCACTCAATCGACGACTGCCGGGTGGGCGGGCTGGGGATCCACCTCATCCGAAACCTTATGGACGAGGTCTGCTACCGCCGCGACGGTCAACAGAATATCCTGACGTTGAAAAAAAATATCGAAACGATCTCATCCAACCCGACCGAAATCAGCACGTGAGGAGAATCGGTATGGATATCACAGAAGAAAAGCAGGCTGGGGTGCACGCGTTCAAGCTCAAGGGCCGCCTGGATTCGAACACATCCCTTGCATTCGAGCAACGCCTTTTTGAGTCCATCACGGACGGCACCAAGAATGTGATCATCGATTTCAAGGAGTTGGATTACATCTCCAGCGCCGGTTTGAGGGTCATCCTGAAGGCCACCAAGGCCCTGAAGCGGGAAAACGGCAAGATTCTGCTATGCGCCATGCAGGATTACGTCAAAGAGGTCTTCGAGATCGCCGGCTTCGACGCGTTTCTGTCGATCGTGCCCACCCTGGATGACGCCCGCCGGGCCCTGTGAGTGCACTGACCCGGCTGGGCCGCGTGTCACCGCAGGCCGATAAGCCCGCGCCGGCCGAGCTCCCGCGCGAACTGGGCGACGGCCACCCGTGCTTCCTTCGGTTCGAGTTGATGCGATTCGGCAAATGCCGCGGCGATTTCCCGCAGCGAGCGCCGGCCGTCGATCATGTCCCACACCGCCGTGCCCAGAGCGTCCAGCTGCAGCTTGCCGACCCTCGGCCCGCCGGGGTCCTTTCGGATCCAGCGGGCCACGCGTGCCGCCCAGGGCGGCGCCGAAACCGGATAGTGCAACACCACCTCACCGCTGTCCACCCGGGATTCGCGCACGTGCCGGTTTTTTACCGGGGTGCAGGCGATCGCCTCATCGCGATGGATGGGGATCGGCCGCCGCTTTGACGTCAACCACTCCATAGGTTCGACTCACCATCTCCCACACGTCCGAATCAATTTCCCCGCGGTCTTCCATGCGCAGGCCGAGAATGCGGTTTCGCTCCGGCACCTGCCACAGCCGCGCTCGGCAGACCGAACGCAGTCCGAATCCCGCGGCGAAACGCTCCATGAGGCTCGCGGTTGCAGGACTATGTCCTTCGACCACCGCCGGCGCGGCTCCCTCCAGCGCCTGGAAGTGCAGCGGCCTCAAGCCCTCCATGGCCTGCGCAAATTGAACGAGGGTGCGGTCCTTGAGCAGCACGGCCGCCGGAGCCCAGCGGTACAGATCGATCCGGCAGCGGCCGCAGGAAAACCCCAGAACGAACCGCCCGGGGTCAAAGCGGTGACGAACGAGGGCAAACCGCCCCGGCAGCTGCGCACGAATGTCGAAAACGGCCCACGGGGCGGGGCCGGTGCCCCCATGGAAGCGCAAGCCGTCCAAAACGGCCGCTGCGAGTCGGACGGCGCCCGAATCGTCGAGGGAATGAAAAAACTGAACCAGCCCGCCGGTGCGGCTGCGGGGGCAATACAGAATGGCACCGGTGGCGGCCGTCCCGCCGGCCGTCCAGCAGAATCCCGATGGCTCCCACCGGTCAAGTGCCGCCCTCCATTCGGCGGGCAGCGGACATTCCCGCGCCTGCCCTCCCCGGCCTGCGGTGATTTTCCGCAGGCGTTTGAAATGGCTGCGGTGCGAAAACCGCCCACGAACCGGGCCCCATTTGATTTCCATGGCGGGCCCGGCTTCGGATTCGATGAGAAGGTGGCGCACACCGATCCGCCCGGGCTCCCAATCCGGCGGGGTCGCCACGCGGATGCCGTTCCATGCCAGCTCCTTCCAGCCGGCCGGCTCACCGATTATTTCTTCGGAGTTCGTCATGGCCCGAGCCGTGCGTGAGGCAACCTGCTTCAATACGGCAGCCGTGAGAGGGACTTCAGAATGAGGGTAACGCCCATGGCGAACATGCCGGTCAGCCCCATGCCGCAGGAAAAACCCGCCAGCAATACCGGTGCATACTGCCGCCACATGGCCCCGTAGCGCTTGAGGAAAAAAAAGCGGCCGAGCAGTGCCCCGGCCACCTCGAGGATAAGACCGTGGGGGATGCTCTGCCCCAAGCCCCGTACCATGCCGTAGACCAGCATGATCGGGAGCCCGAACAGACTGAGCAGCGTGTACGTGACGACTCCCAAAAGCGCCCCGGCGCCGACATAAGCCCAGCTCAAGGCTTGAAAAAAGAGGGAATTGCCCTCGAGAGTGGAGGTCTGCATGAGCAGCGTGTTCAAGGCTTGCAGGTGCCAAAGTTCCTGGGCGAACGGGTAGGCGTTGGAGGGGATGGGGGCCAGACGCCAGATGAACTGCGAAAAGAGCAGACTGGCGATCATCACCACCGGGAACACGACGATTTCCGACTTGATAATGCCGCGGATGCTGGTCCCCGTCAGCTCGATCTCGCGGAACCCCACCGTGGCGCTGCCGTAGTTGTGGATGGGAATGGGCGCATACCAGATCTCGATTCCCTGATAGCCGAAGTATTTGGCGCCTGCGATAAAGCTCGCCTCGCGCACCAGCGGCAAGCTGACGAACTGACCGGCGATGCCCTCCATGCGGGCCGTGATGTAGGAGATCATCGGAGTGTAGATGAACCCGTAGATCAGAAAGAAGGCCACCGGGAAATTCGGGACCAGCCAGACGCAGAGCAGTACGTAGGAGAGGGTGGAGAACACATAGATTCCGATCGAGATCCAGAAGTTGAAGTCCCCCCGGCCCGGCGGCGGTCGAAACAGATCCCGCCAGCTGCCGCGGGTGCCCGCGGCGCTGCGGTGAAAAGAGCTCGCCACATGCCAGATGCCGACCACCGCAATGGACAGCCCCAGGCCGATGCCGAAGCTGAGGTAGAAATCGAAGTTGTTCGCGAAAACGGTTTCCACCGTGCGCATGCCCGGGTGCCAGCGATTCAGGATCCCGGCTTGGTACAGAAAGGGGTTGGCCACGATGGTGATGATTAGTCCCCCCAGGCCGCCGATCACGGCCCAGAACGGCAGGACCATTCCGACGAACACCAGCCCCAGGTCGAACTGGATGCCGGTGGCGACCGCCGGCAGCCAATCCTCGGTGTGAACGGTCAGATCGACCCAGGGGATGGGGATCAGCCGGATCGGCTCCATGAGAAACAGGGTGGAGACCGCCGGCAGCAAGATATAGACCGCACCGAACGCAAGCCCGATGACCGCCCCGATGGAAAACACCCTCCACTTCCAGCCGGTTTCGCGTTCCTCGGTTGTTTCGGCTAGCGCCATCGTGCCGAGGGCCGCCACCGGCGCCATGGGAAACGGCAGTTTTTCCACATCGGAGGTGATGCGGTAAAGCGCATAACCCAAGCCGAACTGGTCGATGCGGGTGATGATCTGGGTCCCGATCAAAAGCAGAATCGGGATGAGCCAGTCCGAGTGGAAAAACGTGCGCTCCAGCAAGGCGGCGGATTCCGGCGGTGGGGCCACCCACAGCGGGATAAACTCGGTCACGCCCAGCATGCGCGCTGCATCGGACTGCACCAGGTACTGGCTCCAGAGCAGGCCCTGGAACGGGGTGTGCAACGCAGCACC
Organism: Desulfobacterales bacterium; assembly: GCA_041736435.1. Classification (GTDB taxonomy): domain Bacteria; phylum Desulfobacterota; class Desulfobacteria; order Desulfobacterales; family SpSt-501; genus SpSt-501. Next base: position 32,401 of record JBGSTS010000290.1, read on the forward strand.
GGCCATGTAGTAGAGCAGGAAGATCTCCTGCTGCTTTAGATCGTTGTAGGAGCGCTTGGCCAGTTCGGCGAACAGGATGATGGTCACCCAGCGCGCGGCCGGGCCGATGCCGGTGCCGATGACCAGCTGCAGGTACATGCTGCCGGGCATCATCAGAAAGCCGATAAAGATCGCCCCGACGACGGTCTTCCAGTCGAAGCCCTCCTCAAAATGCGTGGGCGCCTTCAGCAGATCGCGGTATTCCTGGAGTTCCTTATCCTCGCGCATGGGATCAGTCCGGTAGAACGAGGTAGCTGGCGTAGCTGAACAGTCCGTAAATGGCCCAGGAGCCGGCCATGAAAAAATCGCCGATGATCAGGCCGACGAAAAAAAAGCGCAACTTCCTGAACAGGGCGATCCCGCCGTATCGCAGGCACAGCGAGTTGCACCCCCATCCAACAAAAAAGCTGAACCAGAGGATCCACATGGCGGAGCTGTAGGCGGCCAGATAGCCGATGGGGTGAATCGGCCACCAGAAGAATCGATGGTAGCAGATGACCAGAACCAGCATCACCGCGGCTCCCGCTGCGGCGAAGGTCAACACCCACTTGCTGAGCGCTGCCGGGGACTCGACGAGCTGGAATGCCCCTTCGTAGACCGACAGGGTGGTCCGCGTCGCCCATTCCGTGTGGAGCTCGCGTGCGCCGAACTTGTAGCACACGGCGAGCATGGCAATAAATGAAACCGCCACACCGGCGACCAAGGCAATGACAATCCCGGCGGACACCCAGCGGTTGTTGCGGACGCCCTCGGTGACCTTGCGTGCGTGCAGCAGGGAGGGCATCAGCGCTTCGCGCAGGTCGGCAAACAGCATTTTCTGCATTACCGCGGCCATCACTACCCCGGCGTGGGTCAGAAACTTCGACCCGAACAGGGCGATGACGCCGTCGAGGGGTGCGGCCGTGAGCGTGAAGTAGGTGATCCCGCCCTGGCAGATGACCCGTGTCGCGACCAGCATGAAGAGAAAAAAGAAGACCACCACGATAAAGGAGGCCGCCACCGGGATCCCGAACGCGACGCACCAGGCCACGATGCCGAAGCCGCCGACCACAAGGCCCCAGAAGGCCAAAGGGGTCGAGAGCCATTCGCCGGCGGGGTCGTCGTCCTTCTTGAGGCCGACGGCCTTGAAAATCGTATCCAGGAGATGAAAACGGGCCAGCCAGGCAAGAAAGAAGAAAAAGACGATGTAGGCCCCGATCATCTGGGTCTCCTCGGGGCGGGACAAGGTGGGGCCGAAGGTCACTCCCAAAGCGGCGGCGGGGATGGTCACCCCCAGCACGCTAAGCAGACCGACCAGGAGTGCGCCGGCGAAGAAAAAAAACCAGAAGGAGAAGGAAACCTGCTTGGAGGTCAGGAAGGCAAACCCGATAAAGGCCGGATAGATGTAGATCTTGAGCTTGATGAACCCGGAAAACAGGCCGACCTTGGGGAAGTAGCTGCCCGCCAGCACCATGGTCGGAATCGAGGGCACGGACGGGTTGTAGAAGCTCAGGCCGTTGAGTAGGTGCAGGGCGACCGGGATCAGGACACCGGCCAGGAGGTAGCGGTTGGTGAAAAGCGCCGAGAGCCGGTTGCTGTCAAAGCTTTCCTGCATCATGATCGGCACGCGCAGCAGCGGGAAATTCATCCGTTCGTTGTACAAGGGCTGACGGCTGAGCAAACTCACGATGCACAGCATCACCAGGTAGCACAATAGAATGAATCCGGTCCAGCCGAGCAGCGGACCCAGCCAGGCGTCCCAGGGGATGCGCTGCAGCACGTCGGCCCAGTCCATCTGGCGGCCGCCGACCAGCCCGTTGTAGAAGCCTTCGACGGCCTCCATGCGCTGGGGATACCACGCCGTGGGCAACAGTGGCTGTAGCACCTCGCTCCAGCGGTTTTCCACCGTGGCGAAGTAATACGGGGCCGTCAAATTAAAGAAAAAGGTTCGGGCCAATCCGGTCCATGCGATTCCGGATAAAAGCACCATCAAGGCCCATGTCACGAGCATCTCCTGCCCGGTGATCAGCCGCTGTCGCTTGAAAACCGCCCTGACCGCCGCGGTCAAGGCCATCATCCAGACCAGGATGTAAAACGGGGCCAGCGGAAAATACCCGCCCCCCAGCGGCGTGCCCTGCCGGTAGGCATTGTTGAAGGGAGTGAGCAGGCAGATGGCCAGCCCCAGCAGAATGCCCAAGACCACCGCGCGCAGACGGATGCGCCCCCCGTCGCTGGGCTGGGCCTCGACGGGGGGCTGCCCCGGCTCGGGGGGTTCGACGGTGGTGGCTCCACGCTGGGGGCGCTTTATCGTCATGGCGGCCCCCCGGCGGCAGGTCTTGCCGGGGCGTGGTGCTGCTCGAGGAATTCATCCATTCGAGCCTCGTAGAGTGCTTTGGAGGTGTCGTCCAGCGACCGCCAGATCAACAACTGCCGGCGGATGCCGTGCAGGAAGCTCTTGTTGATGCGGTGCCAGATGTTGGACTCGCCCGATTCACGGATCAAGCGGACATGAATTTCAAGAAAGCCCGGCTGATCGCGTGATGGTCTGAATTTGAACTCGGCGCGCTGCATGATCCCGAAGTCAAACGGGGCCAGCCAGACCTGGGAGGTCAGCTGCAGGCATTCGGGCAGCTCGCACTCTTGCTCCGGGCAGGTCTCGGCCGGGTCTGCCAGGCGCGGTGCGGTCTCGCATAGAAAGTCCAGTACGATGTTCGAGGTGGAAAACTGGCCGTGGGACACATCCATGTGCCCTTCAAAGTAGTGAACCAGGTACCCGCCCACGCTTATGTGCTCCCGGTAGGTCATCAGAAAGGGGAGGAGCACCTCGATCGTGTTGGCCTGTGCCGGTGGCAGCGTCCAGGAGCGGTTCACGTCCGGGATGGCGATCTCGCCGGCCACCCGGGACGGGTAGATCACCGACACGAGCACCACCGCGATGACGAGCAGCATGGCGGCCACTCCGGCGAGCGAGGAGTAGTTGACCGTGATCCCGGCCCAGAACATCGTGCCGGCGAAGAGCTTGGCCGTGGTCTGAGCCACCAAATAGCCGAAGACCACGCTGAGCACGGCAAAGGCCAGGGCTTCGGCGATGAACAGAAACGAGACGTGGGAGGGCGCAAGCCCCACGGAGGTGTATACGGCGATCTCCCGCTTGCGTTCATAGACGCTGCCGATCATGGTGTTGAGCACGATAAAGACCGAGATTCCGAGGGGGATGATGATGTTCGGGACCCCGCTGTAGCTCATAACGTCGCTGGCGTGGTAGAGAAAGGTCCCATCCGGTTCACCGCTGAAGAGGGACAGGCCGAATCGATCCACCAGGTGCTGAGCCGTTGCCTGAAACTGCTTTGCGGATTCGGTGCGCACCGCAACGGATTTTAGCCGGCCGCCGGCGGCCATCAGGGTCGGGTAGGGGACGATGACGGTCAGATCGGCAGCCGTGTGCTGATAACGGCTTTGGAACTCACGCAGATCCTCGCCGGACTCCAGAGACTCCACCTCTTCCTCCGTCATCTCGGTGGAGGTCTCCCGGGGGAAGGTGACCGGTGTGAGCGGTTCGCCGTCCAAATCCAGGCGCTCTTGAAGTTTTCGGGCCGAGAAGACCCCGACCACCTCGAAGGGCATGCCCCACAGCGAGATTTCGCTTCCTCCCGGCTGCCGGGGGTCGATACCCAATGCGGCGGCCATGCGGTCGGGCAGCAGCACGGATCGGCGTTCGGCCGCGGTGAACCCGCGGCCGCCGACCAGGAGGGCTTGGATGTCCCACAGGCGCGGCTCATCCGCGGAGAGGCCCATCAC
>JBGSTS010000024.1:0-2648 GCA_041736435.1 Desulfobacterales bacterium
CTCGGCCCCGCGGCCGCGGAGCTGCGCAGCCTGGGCATCGAGCTCGAATTGGGCGGACATCGCACCGAGAGCTTTGTGTCCGCTGATCTGATCGTGGTGAGTCCCGGAGTACCCCTGACCATCGCGCCGCTGAAGGCCGCCCGCGAACGCGGGGTGCCGGTGATCGGGGAAATCGAACTGGCCGGCCGCTTCATCCGCGAACCCATCGTGGCCGTCACCGGCACCAACGGCAAGACCACGGTGACGGAGCTGATCGGGCGGATGCTCCTTGCTTCGGGGCGCCGGGTCTTCGTGGGCGGCAATATCGGCCGGCCGCTGATCGGCTACGCCGACGGCAGCCCGCCGGCCGATGTCGTCGTGGCCGAGATCAGCAGCTTCCAGCTCGATGCCGTCGAACGCTTCCGGCCCGCGGTGGGGGTGCTGCTCAACATCACCGACGACCACCTGGACCGCTACCCGGACCTTGCGGCGTATGCCCGTTCCAAGATGCGCCTCTTTGGAAACCAGACGGAAAGCGATCTGGCCGTACTGAACGGCGGGGACCCGCTCATCCGCCGCCAAGCGGCGGCCGTCCCCGCGCGCAAGCTGTTCTACAACCACCCCGACCCCGCCGCGGCCTGCACGCACATCGAGGGAACGGCGCTGCGCCTGAGCTGCCCCGGCCGGGAGCCGGTGACCCTGGACATGACCTCCTATCGCCTGCCGGGTCCCCACAACATCGAAAATGCCTGCGCCGCGTCCTTGGCCGCGCTGGCGGCCGGGGCCACGCCGAAAGGCACCCAGACGGCTCTGGACGCCTTCGCCGGGCTGCCCCACCGTCTGGAGCCCGTGGGAACCGTCGATGGGGTCGTTTTCGTGAACGACTCCAAGGCGACCAATGTGGATGCCGTGCGACGTGCCCTGGAATCGTTTTCTACGCCCGTGATCCTGATCATGGGCGGCCTGGACAAGGGCGGTAATTTCGGACTGCTGTCCGACCTCGTCCGCCGCCGTGTCAAAACCCTCGTTGTGATCGGCAAGGCCGCCGGCACCCTCCGCGCAGCGCTGGGGGGGTTGGTGCCGACCGTCCCGGCAGCGAATATGCAGGCGGCCGTTCGCGCGGCCATGGAGCGCTCCGCGATCGGCGACGTGGTGCTCCTGGCCCCGGGCTGTGCCAGCTTCGACATGTACAAAAATTACGAGGCCCGGGGAGAGGATTTCCGCCGCGCGGTCCAGGCGCTCTCACCACCCGGCGCCCTGAGCTACGCGTGACGACAGGAACCTGACGATGCCCGCAGCCGCCATGACCGCAACCGTTCGACGCCCGCAGAGCACGGCCTACGACCTGCAGCTGCTCTTCCCGGTGCTTTTGCTGGTGGGGATCGGCATCGTTATGGTGTACAGCGCCAGCTCGGCCCTCGCCTTGAAGAAGTTCGGCTCGGATTATTATTTCCTGCAAAAGCAGGCCGTCTTCGCCGTGATCGGCATCTGCATGCTGGTGGCCGGCCGGCACGTGCCCTACGCGCTCTACCGTGCTCTGGCCTACCCGATCCTGGCCCTGGCGGTCGTGCTGCTGCTCGCCGTGCTGGTATCGCCCTGGGCGGTCACCGCCGGCGGATCGAGCCGTTGGCTCGGCATCGGCCATCTGCGGTTTCAACCCGCCGAATTCGCCCGGCTGGCGCTGATCGTCTACCTGGCCTACTCCCTGGAGAAGAAGGCGCCGCTGATCAAAAACGCATCCGTGGGATTTCTCCCGCACGTGGTCGTGATGGGACTGCTCGCATTGCTGGTGTTGAAGCAGCCGGATTTCGGCTCGGCGGTGATCCTGGCCGGCCTGACCTGGGTGATGATGTTCGTCGGCGGGGTGCGCCTGTCCTACCTGCTCGGCACCTGTGTCGCGCTGGGAGCAGCCGGGGTCTATTTCATCCTGCACGCGGAATACCGCCTGCGCCGGGTGCTGAGTTTCCTGGACCCCTGGCGTTACTCCTCCGACGAGGGGTATCAGATCGTGCACTCCCTGATGGCGTTCGGCACCGGCGGCTGGTGGGGGGCCGGCATCGGCAACAGCTACCAGAAGCTCTTCTATCTGCCGGAACCGCACACGGACTTCATCTTCTCGGTGATCGGGGAAGAACTGGGCCTGGCCGGCGTTTTCGGCATCGTGTTTCTTTACGCGCTGATCGTGTGGAAGGGGGTGCGCATCGCCCGCAACGCCCCTGACCTCTTCGGATGCTACCTCGCCCTGGGGCTGACGACCGCCCTCGGGCTGCAGATCTGCATCAACATGGGCGTGACGCTGGGGCTGCTCCCGACCAAAGGGCTGACCCTGCCCTTTTTGAGCTACGGCGGGACCTCCCTGGTGCTGAACATGGCGACGATCGGGATCCTGATGAACATCGGCGCCTCCGGCAAAACGGCGCGAGGCCTGGTACGATGAGCTCACGGCGCACACAGAGGATGCCACACCTGCCACCGCCGGCCAGCATCCTCATCGCCGGCGGCGGCACCGGGGGGCACCTCTTCCCGGGGATCGCCATTGCCGAGGAGATTCGGGCACGGGCCCCGGAGTGCCGGCTGCTGTTCGTCAGTCGGGGCAACGCCTTCGAGCGCACGGCGCTGGAGCGCGCGGGCTTTGCCCTGGCCACGGTCCGCATCGAGGGGCTGAAGGG
>JBGSTS010000040.1:0-2367 GCA_041736435.1 Desulfobacterales bacterium
CTCGGCCCAGACGGCCAGCTGCTCCACGGCGGCGGCTCGAAAGGTGTCCGCGGCGGCGATCAGGACCTTGCGGCCTTCGGCCTTCAGGCGTGCGGCGAGTTTGCCGATGGTCGTGGTTTTGCCCACGCCGTTCACCCCCACGACCATGATGACGTGCAGGGGTGATCCCTGGGCTCTGGCGGGCCGCGGCGGATGGGTGAGGATTGCCAGGATTTCCGCTCGGAGCACTGCCTGCAGATCTTCCACCGGCCCGGCGCCGCCGGCCGAGAGGCGCTCGATTAGCCGGGCGGCTGTATGCACCCCGATGTCGGAGGTGATCAACAGCTCTTCGATCTCCTCGAGCAGTTCGGCGTCAATTCGGTGTTTGCCGGTCAGGACCCGGCTGAAGCCGGCGGATAAATTCTGGCGTGTCCTGGTGAGCCGTTCGCGCAGACGCGCAAAGTAGCGCCGGCGCGGCGGCGTTTCATCCGCCGGGGTGAGATCAGGCGCAGGCTCGGGGGCATGGGGGGGCGGGGAGTCCTCTTGTTTGCGTCTGAACCAGCTCAACGGGGTGGCTCCTCAAGCGGCCGCGGATTCCGGCCGCCGCAGGTTGACCGAGACCACCTTCGAGACCCCTTTTTGCTCCATGGTGATGCCGAAGAGAGTGTCGGCGAACTCCATCGTGCGCTTGTTGTGGGTGATCATGACGATCTGGGACTTCTGGCCGATGTGCTGGAGCAGGTCATTGAAGCGGTAGATGTTGGCGTCGTCGAGCGGGGCGTCGATTTCGTCCATCAGGCAGAAGGACGCCGGCCGGATCAGGAAAATCGCGAAGATGAAGGCGATGGCGGCCATGGCCTTCTCACCCCCGGAGAGCAGGCTCATGCGCGTGAGTTTTTTGCCCGGCGGATGGATCATGTACTCTACTCCGGTTTCCAGGGGCTTGTCGGGGTCGGTCAGCACCAGCTCGGCACTGCCACCGTTGAACAGGCGCGGGAAGACCTCGGCCAGCTTCTCGTTGATGGCCTGAAAGGTTTGCATGAAACGCTCCTGGGAGACGACGTTGATTTTGCGGATGACCTTGTGCAGGTCCTCGATGGCCTTTTCCAGGTCCGCTTTCTGCGCAGTGAGAAACTCGTGGCGCTCCCCGAGCTGCTGGTACTCCTGGATGGCGCCGAGGTTGACGTCGCCGATCCGGGCGATCTTGGTGCGGAACCGGTTGAGTTCGGCCTCCATGGCTTCGGTGTCCGGCGGCGGTTCGGCCGGCGCACTCTCCATCGGTGGGGTGAGTTGGGCCCGCAGCTCGCCGAAGGGCGTGTGGTAGCGGTCTTCCATTTGGGCGGCGATATGCTCACGTTTCATCTGGCGTTGGGCCTGTTCCAACTCGAGCACCCGCAGCTGCTCCAGGCTCTTCTCGCGCCGGTCGCGGATGGAGGCGATCTTCTCGTCGCTCTCTTTCAAGCGGGCATCGATGGCGGCGAAGTCCGTTTCGTTGCGTTCGATGTCCGAATCGATCTGCCGGATCTGTCGATAGATGTCGGCCAGGGCCTGCTCGCATTCCTGGACCTGGGTCCGGTCGGCCTCGGCGCAGCCGGTTTTCTGGGTGATCTCCAGGGCGAGCTGCTCCAGACGGCGGACGCCGTCCGACTGGAATTCGCGCAGGCGCCGCAGGCTGTGAGTGCTGTTCTCGAGTTTGGCGTTGAGGCTCGTCATCTCGAGCTTGAGGTTCATCACCTGCTGCTGGGCGGCCTGGACGGTGGCCGACAGTTCGGAGATGTTCCGGGTGTGCTCGGCCACCGCCTGCTGGGCGGCTTCAACCTCGGCGGCCATGGCCGCCAGGGCCCGTTCGGTGCTGCTCATCTGGTCGTCTAAATCGCTCGACTCGCCGAGCAGCTGCTCCTGCTCGAGTTGGACGATTTCCAATTGCCGCCGCAGCCCTTTCAGCTCCTCGGAGGTTTTGAACACGGCCTTCTCTGCCTCGATTTCGTTATCCCGGCCCTGGTTCTTGCGCTCGATCAGCTGTTGCAGCTCGACATCCAGGCCGCGGACCCCGGCCTCCATGGACTTCTGCTCCAGCCGCGCCGCCTCGAGGTTTCGCTCCAGGGCCGCGGTTTGTTGCTCGAGTTCCCGCAGTTCGCGCTTTTTGGCCAGGATGCCGCTGGCGGCATCTTTGCTGCCCCCGATCAGAAAGCCCCGCGGTGAGATCACATCGCCGTTGCGGGTCACGATGGTCTGGATGCGGCCGTTCTGGTTGAACAGGTCGACCGCCCCGGCCAGCGTCTCCGTCAACACGACGTTGCCCAGCAGGGCCTGGGCGATGGCCTCGCAGCCCGGCGTCACGCTGACATGCTTCAGCAGCAGCCGCTCCGGGTCGGGCCGCTCGGCCTG
>JBGSTS010000107.1:0-3305 GCA_041736435.1 Desulfobacterales bacterium
CGGGGGTCCGGCTGGCCGGGGACTCCATCGATTCCGGGGCGGCCCGCGGCAAGCTCGATGCGCTCGTGCGCTTCACCCGGGCGAACGGGTAGGGGAACGCCGATCATGGCCACTGACATCCTCGAACGAATCGTGGCCGCAAAGCGCGTGCAGGTCGACGCGGCGCGGTGCAACCTTCCGGAATCGCGCTTGCGCGAGGCTGCCGAAGGGCGCCGCGATCTCCGGCCTTTTGAAGCACGCCTGGGCTCCCCGGGGCCCTCCGGCGCCAACATCATCGCGGAGATCAAGCGGGCCTCGCCCTCCAAAGGGCTGATCGCTGCAGACCTGGACCCGGCCGGATTGGCGGCCGATTACGCCGCGGGCAACGCGGCGGCCCTCTCCGTTCTGACGGAAACCGATTTTTTCCTGGGCGCGCCCGAGGATCTGATACGAGCCCGCCGGGCCTGCGAGCTGCCCGTGCTGCGCAAGGACTTCATCATCTGCCCTTACCAGGTTTACGAATCCGCGGCCATGGGGGCGGATGCGGTGCTGTTGATCGTGCGTCTTCTGCCGGAGCCGGAGCTGCGCGAGTTGATCGGGCTGGCAGCCGGCCTGGGCTTGGCCGCCCTGGTCGAAGTCTATTCCGAGCAGGACTTCGAGGCGGCCGACCGGGCGGGGGCGCGTCTGATCGGCATCAACAACCGCAACCTGAGCTCCTTCGAAACCGACCTTGACCGCACCCTGCAGCTGCTGCCCCGGCTGCAGCCGGGGCAGGTGGCGGTCGCCGCCAGCGGCATCCGCAGCCGCACGGACATCCTCCGCTACCAGGAACGGGGGGTGTTCAACTTCCTGATCGGCGAGAGCCTGGTGCGTTCAGAAAACCCTGCGGGTTTTCTGAAAATGCTTCAAGGAGCATCATGAGCACGCACGGGAGTGGAATGAAATCCTCCGGGCAATCGATAGCGGGTCTCGCAACGATCCAAGTTAAAGTCTGCGGGCTGACGCGGCCGGATGAGGCAGTCGCTTGTGCCGAACTCGGCGCGGCAGCTGTCGGCTGCGTGTTTTACGACAAGAGCCCGCGCTGCGTGACGCCCGCGGCCGCCCATGAAATCCGCAGCGCGCTTCCACCGCAGGTTGCCTGCGTGGGGGTTTTCGTCGACGAGCCCTTCGAGCGCATCATGGCGGTGGCCGCTGAAACCGGCATCACCGCCGTTCAGCTGCATGGGAACGAACCGCCGGAGCTGGTTCAGCGTCTGCGCCGGGAGGGCCTGTTCGTTATCAAGGCACTTTTCGCCGATCGGGAGCCCGGCATCGGACAAGCGCCGCACTATCCGGCTTGCGCCATTTTAGCCGAATGCGGTCGGGGGCCGCTTCCCGGAGGCAACGCGCAGGCCTGGGACTGGAGCCAGGCCGCCGCTGTCGGCAGGCACCATCCCCTGATCCTGGCAGGCGGTCTCACCCCTGATAATGCCGCGCAGGCGTTTCGCGCGGCATTGCCGGACGCTCTCGACGTGAGCTCGGGCGTCGAAACATCGCCCGGACGCAAGGACCTTGGCAAGGTCTCCCACTTCATCGCCGCCGTCGTCTGCGCCGGCGCACGCAGGAGGGTATTCCCATGATCTCACCGCAACCGTCTTCAGCATCTTCACGCGGCGGCCTGCCCGATGCCGCCGGCCACTTCGGCGTCTACGGCGGCCGCTATGTAGCCGAAACGCTCATGCCGGCCATTCTGGAACTCGAGGAGGCTTACCGGCGCATTTCGCCGGACCCGGAGTTCCGGCAGGAGCTCGCCCGCCTGTTGCGCCACTATGTCGGGCGGCCGACCCCGTTGTTCCAGGCCGAGCGGCTCTCCCGCCACGTGGGCGGCGCCACGGTCTTTCTCAAGCGCGAGGACCTCGCCCACACCGGGGCCCACAAGATCAACAACACCGTCGGCCAGGGCCTGCTGGCCCGCCGCATGGGCAAACGCAAACTGATCGCCGAAACCGGCGCCGGCCAGCACGGGGTCGCAACCGCCACCACGGCCGCCCTGTTCGGGATGGAGTGCCGCATTTTCATGGGCGTGGAAGACATCCGGCGCCAGGCGCCCAATGTCCAGCGCATGCGCCTGCTGGGGGCGGAGGTGGTACCCGTGGCCAGCGGCACCGGCACATTAAAGGACGCCATGAACGAGGCCATGCGCTTCTGGGTCGAAGCGGTGACCGACACGTTTTATGTCATCGGCTCAGTGGCCGGCCCGCATCCCTATCCCATGATGGTCCGGGACTTCCAGCAGGTGATCGGGGAGGAAGTCCGGCAGCAGCTCGTTGCCGCCGGCCGGAGCGCGGATTGCCTGGTGGCCTGCGTCGGCGGCGGCAGCAACGCCATGGGCCTTTTCTATCCCTTCCTGGCGGACGAATCAGTGGAGCTGGTGGGCATCGAGGCGGCCGGCAGCGGTATCGCCTCCGGCAAGCACGCCGCCGCGCTCGGAGCCGGGAGCGTCGGTGTCCTGCATGGCTCCAAATCCTACCTGCTCCAGGATCCCGACGGCCAGATCCGTGAAGCCCACTCCGTTTCGGCCGGGCTGGATTATCCCGGAGTCGGACCGGAACACGCCTGGCTCAAGGACAGCGGCCGCGCCCGCTATGAGGCGGTCGAGGACGACGCCGCGCTCGAGGCCTTTCAAGCCCTTTGCCGGCTGGAAGGCATCATTCCGGCACTGGAGAGTTCGCACGCGCTGGCCTGGGTCATGGCCGAAGCGCCGCAACGGAGCCCGCGCGACACCATCATCCTCAACCTCTCCGGACGGGGCGACAAGGACCTCGGCATTGTGATGCCACGCCTGCAGCCCGCCGAAATCCATCGAAAGGAGACCGCATGAACCGCATCGCCCGGACCTTTGAGCGGCTCGCCGTGAAAAACGAAAAGGCACTGGTGGGTTTCATCACCGCCGGCGACCCGGATGTGCCGACCTCCCTCGCGGGAATTGAAGCCATGTGCCGCGGCGGCCTGGACCTGCTCGAACTGGGGGTCCCGTTCTCGGACCCGACCGCCGACGGGCCGGCTATCCAGCGCTCCTCGGCCCGCGCCATCGCCGCCGGCGTCGGTCTGAAACGGGTGATCGGAATGATCACCTCCATCCGTGGGTTTACCGACATCCCGGTCATCGTCTTCAGTTATTACAACCCGATCCTGGCCTACGGCGCCGAGGTCTTCTATCGCGACGCCCTGGCCGCCGGCGCGGACGGCGTGCTGGTCGTCGACCTGCCGCCGGAGGAATCCGCAGAGTTGACCGCCCGCTGGCCGGCAGAGGAGCTTTGCCTCATCCGGCTGTCGGCGCCGACCAC
>JBGSTS010000144.1:0-24016 GCA_041736435.1 Desulfobacterales bacterium
AGCCACGGGCGGCTGCCGATCCCGGCCCCGGCCACCGCCGCCCTGCTCAAGGGGGTCCCGGTGCGCGGGTCCGATGTGGCCTGGGAGCTGACCACGCCCACCGGGGCGGCCATAGTCGCCTTCCTGGCCCAAAGCTTCGGCCCGATTCCGCCCATGATCATAAAGGGGGTCGGCTACGGCGCCGGCAGCCGGAACCTCGATCCCGGCCCGAACCTTCTCAGGGTCCTGACGGGCGATCCCGTCCAATCCGCGAGCCAAGGGGTTCGGCAGGAGCGCATTCTCATCGTCGAAGCCGGGATCGACGACATGAACCCGGAGCTCTTCGGCTTCGTGATGGAAAGGCTTTTCGAGGCGGGGGCCCTCGACGTTTGCTGGATCCCCATCCACATGAAGAAAAACCGCCCCGGGACACTGCTGCAGGCGCTCTGTGCGCCGGATCGGCTGAACGACATCGTGGAGTGCATCCTGACGGAGACCAGCACGCTCGGTGTCCGCCACTATGAGGCCGGCCGGCACCTCCTGGCCCGCGAGATCGTGACCGTGGAGACCTCCTTCGGGCCCATCCCGGTCAAGCGTGTCTGCCGGCCGCCCCATGCCGCGCACCATGTGCCCGAATACGAAGTCTGCCGGCGCATCGCACTGGAGCGAAATCTGCCGCTGCGCCGGGTGTATGAGACCGTGCTGCGCGAGGCGAACCCGGAGCAAACTTTCGGGAAAAACCCACTGGCATGAGGTCGATTGCCGCCGGCATGTTTCTTGACAAAACGCCGGCCGGCGGCTACAAGCGGCCATGAGTTGGCGGAACAAAACGGCGCTGTGCCTGGCTACGGGCTTCTTCGTCGGGCGGGTGCCGTTTGCGCCTGGTACTTTCGGCAGCCTTCTGGCCTTGCCGCTTTGCGCCGTATTGGCCCGATTGGACATCGGTGCGGCATTCATCGGTCTGGCCGCTTTTCTCGCGGCGGCTATCTGGGCGGCGGGTCGTGCCGAGATCCTGCTGGGGCGCAAGGATGCCCCGGAGGTTGTCGTCGACGAAGTCGCCGGCATGCTGATCGCGCTGGCGGGGCTGCCGTTCACGGTTTTCAACGCCGCCGCCGGTTTCGCCGTTTTCCGGGTCATGGACATTCTAAAGCCGTTCCCCGCCGGGCGCATCGACGCTAAAATGCGCGGCGGGGTCGGGATCGTGCTGGACGATGTGGTCGCCGGGGTATACGCAAATCTTCTCCTGCGGCTGGCGGCAGCGCTGGTTCCGGCGATCTGAATCATATGAGGCCCCCATCCTTTTTCGAAAGGCGATTGACTCATCTTGAGCAAAACAGCAGCGGTTTCCGGGCAGGGCGACACACTCAAGCGCAGCCGACTTCGTGAAAATGTCGAAGCCATTCTCATCGCGGTGGTCATCGCGCTCTTCATCCGCACCTTCGTGGTCCAGGCTTTTAAGATCCCCTCGGGCTCCATGCAGCCGACCCTTCAGATCGGCGACCACATCCTGGTCAGCAAGTTTGCCTACGGGGTCAAAATCCCTTACCTGAACACGATGATCGTGCCGTTGGAAGGCCCGCAGCGTGGCGATATCGTGGTCTTCAAGTACCCAGTGGACCCCAATAAGGATTTCATCAAACGGGTGATCGGCGTGCCCGGAGACGTTGTGCAGATCCGCGACAAGGCCGTCTATGTCAACCAGAAGCCGGTCAGCCCGGACGTCGGCGTCTTCACCGACCCCCACATCTACTCCGGCAACATCCCGCCGCGGGACAACCTGGGGCCGGTGACCGTGCCTGCGGACGGGCTCTTCGTGATGGGCGACAACCGCGATCAAAGCTTCGACAGCCGCTTCTGGGGCTTCGTCCCCCTGCGGGATGTGAGCGGGAAGGCTTTTATCATCTACTGGTCCTGGGACAGCGACAATTTCGGGGTAAGGTGGGGCCGGCTCGCGAATATCCTGCGCTGAGGGCGGCTTGACACTGACAATTTTGCGTCCAGGATCACCGTGGACGAAACAGAACAACTTTCCTGTGGGAGCGGCATCCTGCCGCGATTCCAGTTGCGGAGTAGTCCGGGAGAAGCGCCCAAAGACCTTAACCGCATGGATTCCGATGGTCCGGTGTGCCGAGCATATCATTCGAGTCGGAAGGTTCTGATCCGTCGCTTGATCGCGGCTGGAAGCGGCTCCCACAACAAAAACAAAGGAAAATAAGAAGGAGCGATTTTCGGGGCTTCTGACGGAATATGCAATGGACATTCTCATCACAGGCGGCAGAGTGATCGATCCGGGCCGATTCGACGGCCCGGGCGAAGTCCTGATCGAGGACGGTCGGATCGCGGCGGTGACCGCCGGGGTGTCAAGAGAACGCCGTTCGGGTGTCAGGGTGGTTGACGCTACCGGCAAGATCGTAACCCCGGGGCTGGTCGACATCCATGTCCACCTTCGGGAGCCGGGCTACGAGCACAAGGAGACCATCGCAACCGGCTGCCGCGCGGCGGTCAGCGGCGGGTTCACGGCAGTCTGCTGCATGGCCAACACCCACCCGGTCAACGATAGCCCCGAGGTCACCCGCTTCATCCTCTCCCAGGCGGCCCAGGCGGGCCTGGCGCGGGTCTATCCCGTGGCGGCCGTGACCAAGGGGCTGGAAGGCCGTGAGCTTTGCGACTACGGGGTCTTAAAACAGGCCGGCGCGGTCGCCCTCTCCGACGACGGCAAGCCCCTGCTGGACTCCCGCCTTTTGCGCCTTGCCCTTGAAAGCTCCGATCTGCCGGTCATCGGCCACTGCGAGGACCCCTACCTGGTTGCAGACGGGGTCATGAACGAGGGCCCGGCGGCCCGCACGCTGGGGGTGGCCGGGATCCCCAACGCAAGCGAAAGCATCATGGTCCTGCGCGACATCGCCCTGTGCGAGCTGACCGGGGCGCCGGTGCACATCGCCCACGTGAGCACCGCGGAATCCATCCGGGCCATCCGGGATGCCAAGGCCCGCGGGGTGCGGGTGACCGCCGAGACCGCACCGCACTATTTCACGCTGACCGACGAGGCCGTGCTGCGGCTGGGGGCCGAGGCCAAGATGAACCCGCCGCTGCGCTCCGAGCAGGACCGGCAGGCCTTGCGCACAGGCCTGGCAGACGGCACCATCGACTGCATCGCCACCGATCACGCCCCCCACGCGCCGGAGGAGAAAGCGGCCGGATTAGAGAAGGCCCCGAACGGGATCATCGGGCTGGAGACCGCCTTCCCGATCTGTATGGAACTGGTCAGCGAGGGCGTGGTCACACTCCCTCGGCTGATCGCGCTGCTCTCGACCCAACCGGCGGGCATCTTTGGGCTTCCCTGCGGCCTGATTCCGGGCGCAGCGGCCGATGTCGCCGTTTTCGACCTTGATGCCGAGTTTACGATTGAGGCGGCCATGTTCAGGTCCCGCAGCCGCAACTCCCCCTTCTGCGGCCGGCGGGTGAAGGGCAGGGCGGTCATGACCATCGTGGGCGGGCGGGTCGTCTCTGAATAAATTTATGCATAAAAACGCATAAATTTATGCATTAAGTTCAAGTAGATAAAATTATTTACGCATCAGAAGACTCTCCTGCCCGATTGTCATCTCCCACCTGATCGAATATAATTGTCGAAGCTAGTACTTACCAGCGCCGAACCGAATGAACGAAAACAAGCATCATATTCTGATCGTCGACGACCAGCTCAGCATGCGGGAGCTCCTCGAGCTGATGCTGAAGCGGGAGGGCTACCGGATCAGCCTGGCCGAGAGCGGGCGGCGCGCGATCGGGCTGGTGGAGCAGAACGCCTACGATCTGGTGCTCTGCGACATCCGCTTGGGGGATATCACCGGCATCGAGGTGCTCAAGGCCTGCAAGGCGCACCACCCGGAAACCGTGGTCGTGATGATCTCCGCCTACTCCTCCACCGAGGACGCCGTCGAGGCCATGAACCAGGGCGCCTACGACTACGTGCCCAAGCCCTTCAACAAGGATGAGCTGATCCAGACCGTGGCCAAGGCGATCGAGCTCAAGACCCTCGAGCAGGAAAAAGAGCTTCTCAACGACCAACTCCGGCAGAACCTGCACTTCGGGATGATCGTCGGCAACAGCCCGGCCATGCAGCACATCTATAAAATGATCCTGCAGGTCTCAAAGACCAAGACCAACGTGCTCATCACCGGCGAGAGCGGCACCGGCAAGGAGCTGATTGCCCGGGCGATCCACCAGGAGAGCGAACGCCGGGAGCAGCCGTTCGTGGCCATCAACTGCGGCGGGATCCCCGAAGCGCTTATGGAGAGCGAGCTTTTCGGGCACAAGAAGGGCGCCTTCACCGGCGCCTCCCAGGACAAGCCCGGGCTTTTCCAGGAAGCCCACCGCGGGACGATTTTTCTGGATGAAATCGGCGAGTTGAGCGTCGGGATCCAGGTCAAGCTGTTGCGTGCGGTGCAGGAGAAGACGGTGCGGCCGGTGGGCGGCACCGAGGATGTGCCGGTGGACATCCGCATCGTCTCGGCCACCAACAAGAACCTGGAACAGGAGGTCATCCAGGGCCGGTTCCGGGAGGACCTTTTTTACCGCCTGAACGTGATCGAGGTCAAGGTGCCCCCGCTGCGGGAGCGCAAGACCGACCTGCGGGCGCTGGCCCAGCATTTCCTGGAGAAATACACTCGTGAAATGGGCAAAGAGATCAGCAAGCTCTCGGCCTATGCGCTCGACATGATGCAGAAATACGATTTCCCCGGCAACATCAGGGAGCTTGAAAACCTGCTCGAGCGCAGCGTGGCGCTCTCCACGACCAACATCATCCTGCCCGACAGCCTGGCCCTATCGGTCCACAAGCGCCGGTGGATCGAAGGCATCAAGGACCGGCGCTTCGATCTGGACGAGGTGGCCCGCGGCGTGGCTCTGGACACTATATTAGAAGATATCGAGCGCGCCTACATCAAAAAAGCCCTTGAATGCAGCAACGGCAACAAGAACCGCGCCGCCGAACTCCTCGGCGTGAGCTTCCGCTCCTTCCGCTACCGCCTGGATAAGCTCAATCTGGAGTGATAATGGAAGGTTCACGGTTCACCGTTCACAATTTTCGTTGATTTTAGGCAATTTAGGCACTTTCTTTTACCCGAATCCCACTCATCCTTTTCTCATTTCCCCCTGCATTTCCAATTTTAGGCATTTTAGCTCACTTTAGGCACTTCCATTAGGCATTCCTTCATTTTCCCCCTAAAGTTTCTCCGCTCTTAGCCGAACAATCTCATGTGCATTCAATCGCTTTCACTTTCCAGGCAGAGGGCTTCGGTGACAAAAAACGGCAAATTCCGGACAAAAATTGTTGCGGCGGTTGCTGCAAGGCCTCGAAAGTGAAAAAAGCAGCCTACATCAATAATAAAAAAATCAAATGAATACAGTGTGTAAGAGAAACAGGCAAAGCATCTTGGCAGAATGGCATGGCACTTGCTTAAACCATGCGCAGACAAAATCGGACGAAAGTGAATAAACAAAACCAACCACTTCGAAACAAAGGAGGCTTCGGAAAAGAGAGACACACGGCCCGGCTTGGAAACTTTTTCGCACCTGAACTTAACCAAACACCAAACACCAAACACCAAACACCAAACACCAAACACCAAAAACAAAACACTAATCGAGAGGAGACTGAACAATGATTAAGCTGACCAACAAAAAAGGTTTCACCCTGATCGAGCTTATGATCGTCATCGCGATCATCGGCATCCTTGCCGCGATCGCCATCCCGAACTTCATCAGCTACCGTAATAAGAGTTATTGCAGTCGCGCCGAATCCGACGCAAACAACCTTTCCGCAGCTCTCTCGGATCACTTCTCTATTCCGAGCAACACTATGCTGCCAACGATTGGAAATACCACTGCCCCTGGCGTACTGAAATTCGCTTTTAGTGGGGATAATACTGGAGCTATCGGGGGGACTGTGGACGCCATTATTATTCGTGTCTCTGATGCAAGTCGGAAATGTCCACAAGCCTACAGGGACTCACAGGCAGCCGATGCTGGTCCTCCCCCGAAGGACGGCTGGACAGGCTATGTTCATTATAAGTACTTAGGTTTCTAATAAAGAAATCGGTTTTCGGGTATCAGCAAAAAGTTGGTTTTCTTTTCATTGATAACCAAGAGGGGGGGGGATTTCCCCCTCTTGGCATTTTTATTGCTTTACAATACGCCACGAGGCGCATTTCAACCAAATTGCACTGGACCAGAGGCGGCTGAGTTGAAAAGACATGAGTACGCAGCAAGGAGTTGGAGTACAAACATGCAGAATAGGTTCATTTTTACGAATGACCACACTTGCCGTGTTTTCTTTCTTCTTCTTGTTTTGATCGGTCTTATTTACAGCAATAGTTACCAGGCGATCTGGACGCTTGACGACATCCAGAACATCCTCCAAAACAAGCAAGTACAAATTGAGGACCTTCTCCCGGAAACGCTTTATAAGACTTTTTTCTCACCGCAGCACCCAGACCAACACGGAAATCCCGGCCTGAATCGCCCGATACCGCACTTGAGCTTTGCCCTCAACTGGTTCTTGGGGAAGGACTCGCCTGTCGGCTATCGCCTTGTCAACATCCTCATCCATTTCGTGACGGCGTTTGTCCTCTTCCTTGTCGTCCGCGATCTTCTCGACTCCCCTGTATTGAAGGGAAAATATGCAAATGGGGAGTCTTTTATCGCGCTGCTCAGTGCAGTCCTCTGGGCGGTCAACCCGATTCAGACCCAGGCCGTAGTCTATATCGTGCAGCGGATGGCGGCTCTTGCCTGCCTTTTTTATCTGCTTTCCATCTGGTGTTACATTCAAGC
Source organism: Desulfobacterales bacterium (assembly GCA_041736435.1). GTDB lineage: Bacteria > Desulfobacterota > Desulfobacteria > Desulfobacterales > SpSt-501 > SpSt-501. The sequence continues at coordinate 6,811 of JBGSTS010000144.1, forward strand.
GAGAAGATCAGAACAGCCGCGCACTCGAATTATTTTTATCCTGCTAACCCTGACGAGTTTTCTTGCCGGAGTATTTTCAAAAGAGAATGCCCTCCTGCTGCCGGCGTCTCTGGTGTTGGTTGAATTTACTTTTTTTCAGGATTTGTCCCAGCCGAAGGCACGCAAGCTTTTTCGGTACGTCATGGCATCGAGCATTGGCCTGCTCCTGGTTTGCGGAGTTCTGCTTTTTGTTGATGGTAAATTGTCACAGATAGTTGCATACAACGATCGGCTCTTTACCGTCTGGGAGCGTCTGCTGACACAACCGCGGGTCGTTCTTTTTTATATAAGCCAAATTTTTTACCCGGTTCCGACAAGGCTTTCGATCGTGCACGACGTGGTGCTGTCGCGGTCTCTGATCGATCCATGGACGACACTCCCCGCCATCATAGGAGTGATGGTTTTGGTCGGTATCGGCTTTTCGCAGATGCGTAAAAGGCCCATGCTGAGCTTTGGTCTGCTCTTCTTCTTTTTGAACCATTTGGTCGAATCGAGCATTATCGGGCTTGAACTGATATTCGAACATAGGAATTACCTGCCATCCTTGTTTCTGTTTACTCCGGTGGCGGTAGGGCTTCGGTGGCTGATCGATTGCTACCGCGCTCAGAACTCCGGGTTTCAATACGTGATCATCAGCTTTATCATTCTGTTGGTAACAGGGTTCGGAGCTGGGACGTATATCCGCAACATGGCCTGGTCAGACGCAAAAACGTTTTGGGAGGACGCTGCGGATAAAGCCCCGTTTTCCTCCAGGCCGCTTCACAATCTGGCCTTCGAGCATTACCAGAAAACCGGGCAACATGAGAAAGCGTTAGAATTGTATTACAAGGCGTTGAGACTCAATGATTATAACCGCAAGTCCTTGAGCGTTGTTCACAACAATATTGCCGTCCACTACCTCAGGGAGGGGAACCCCCGCAAAGCAATCGAAAATCTGAAAAAGGCTCAGGCCGGCTATCCCGAAATTGAAACATTTCAGTACCTTCATGCACTCGCTCTCTTCCAGACGCAGGATTACCACAAAGCGCTTCACATCCTTGACACCCTCCTCTCCGATCGACCATCTGTTTTTAACCATCTTTTGCTCAAGGCAAAGATCCTGCTCCACCTTGATCGGGTCGAAGAGGCGCTTGCCCAGTTGAGACGGTGCGTAAAGTTAGCGCCGGACTCGGCTGAAACATTGAGTCTGATAGGGGTAGCCCTGAACATGCAAGGACATTTTAAACGTGCGGAAATGTTCCTGCGAAGAGTTTTGCACCGGTATCCCACCGATAAAACAACGCTGCTTCGGATGGCCCATTGTCGGATTCAGGCAAACGACAAGGCAATGGCGACGGCATATATTTCGAAATTTTTAAATCAGGTGCCGGTCGGTCAGATCGAAAGTGCATTCGAGAAGGCCCTCGATGACCCTCTCTTTTCACTTGATTTTAAAGAGCGGCTTTATCGTTTGGTTCTGCAGCAGGCAACTGAGCAGACGACTGGAATGCTCGAAGCCCATCGAGTGGAGGATTCACTCATAAGCGAGCTTCGGAGCCATGACTGAGACGCCCTCTGCAGGTTCACTTTTAAAGAAGTTTCCCTACGGCATCTATGTTTTCATGGTCGGCTTTCTGGTTGTAATTGGCCTGACCGATTCCATCTACCTTGCGATCTCCCATTATCGCGTGCATTCCGATGTCGGCTACCAAAGCTTCTGTGCGCTATCCAAGGCGTTGAACTGCGACACGGTTTCTCAGTCCCCGGCGTCGATATTGATCAATCTTCCCGTCGCCGTCTGGGGTGCAGCAGGCTACCTTTTCTTTTTATCACTTGTTTTGTTCACTGCATCACGGTCAAGCGAACGCCGATGTGTCTGGGCCTTGTGCCTTGTAATTGCCTGCATCTTCAGCATAGCGAGCATGGTTTTCGCATGGATATCGTCTAAAATCGGAAGCTATTGCATCCTCTGCATACTAACCTATTGCATCAATCTCATTTTGGTCTACCTTTGCTGGATCATCTGGCGCCGGCTTGTGCCAGAGGATCTCTGGACATCGGTCAAAAGAGATCTTCGATTTTTATGGTCCAAACGCAGACTTAGCATACCCTTGCTTACCACGTTCGGTGTCGGTCTGCTCTTGGCTAATTTGATGTTTCCTGCATATTGGGAGACCGAAATATCGTCGGTCTCCAGTCACCTTGCGATCGGTTTGACCGCAGAAGGGCATCCCTGGATCGGTTCTGAGCAGCCGGTGCTCGAAATCCATGAGTTTTCCGACTACCAGTGCTTTCAATGCAGGAAAATGCATTACTATCTGCGTAATCTGGTCGGACGCTTTCCGGACAAAATCCGCCTGGTCCACCGCAACTACCCCATGGATCATGAATTTAACCCGATTGTGAAAGAACCGTTTCATGTTGGCTCCGGAAAGATGGCGCTGCTCGCCATTCATGCGGCCGCCTCCGGTTCTTTCTGGAAGATGAATGATCGCCTCTACGCGGCGACAGAGAAGACAGAAGATATCAATCTTAAGGATGTGGCAAACGACACCGGGTTCGATGCTCGTGAGCTCGCCGCATCTTTGAAACATGAGCCTTATAGCCGTCGCCTTTTATTGGATATTCACCAAGGGATTAAACTGGGCATCATCGGAACTCCTACCTATCTTGTCGACGGCAAAATTTACGAGGGCAGAATGCCGGCCGAGGTGTTGATGCCTGTTATTGATGGAAAAGACCGCTCAGAAAACCATCGTGCGACTCTCCAGTGATTCCAGGCAGACTGGATAAAAAACCTGGATGTTGGCGGTGTGGGTCGGTTATCATGTAACATCTCTATTTGTGTCCGGAGCAACGACGGGCAGGCCAGTCTTTCAAGTTGAATCTTCTCACAGTCTGGGGTATAACTTTTAAATCATTATAAAAGTTTGCATCCAATTATTTGAAAGCCACTCTGCCATGCACAGTTTCAAGGTTTCCGTCATTATCCCTGCACTCAACGAAGGGAAAAGCATCGCGGAACTTGTTCGGCGCGTCGGTGAACTGTATCAGGAGTTTGAAATACTGGTTATCAATGACGGGTCCTCGGACGACACGGCTGAAGCGGCTGGTCGGGCCGGCGCCACGGTTTATTCCCACCCCTACAACATCGGCAACGGGGCGGCGATCAAGAGCGGTATTCGGATGGCAAAGGGGGATATCCTGGTGTTCATGGATGGAGACGGCCAGCACGATCCATCTGAAATTCAGAAACTGCTCGATTTTTTTCCGGAATTCGACATGGTGGTCGGCGCCCGTATCAAGGGCGGCCAGGCTTCCGTCGGCCGTGCCTTCGGCAACAGACTTTTCAACCGGTTCGGGTCCTACGTGGCGAAGTTCCCCATTCAGGACCTGACGTCCGGCTTCCGGGCCATCAAGGCCGACCTGGCGCGCAGCTTCATCTACTTGCTGCCCAACACCTATTCCTATCCGACCACCATCACGCTCGGTGTTCTGAGGTCCGGTAGGCCGGTGAAATACATCCCCATCGAGGCCCGCAGGCGAAACCAGGGCCGCAGCAAGATCAAGTTTTTTCAGGACGGCATCCGCTTTTTCATGATCATCGTCAAAATCTGCACTCTATATTCTCCGATGCGCGTTTTCCTCCCTGTTAGTTTTTTCATGTTTCTTTTTGGGTTAGCCTGGTATGCTTACACCTTTTTTGCTGAAGGCCGCTTCACGAACATGAGTGCACTGCTTTTCACCACTGCCATCACCATTTTCATGATGAGCCTTATTTCCGAGCAAATCAGTCAGATGCGTTTCGAACGGCGAGGTTCTGAACGCGCTCGACTGATTACCGAAGCACCGGTACGGCGCGAATCGCCTATGGATGCGAATCAGGCCCAACCCGTTCGAGTTCCTTCCGGTACCAAAGCCGCCGGAACCACGGAACCCGCTGCGTGAACTCCAGAATTGCGAAACCTTCCATCCTGGTATTGACGTCCACCTATCCCCGCTGGGAGGGGGATGTCGAACCCCCGTTTGTCCACGAATTGTCAAGGCGTCTTGCTGAGCAGTTCGATGTTCACGTCCTCGCTCCCCATGCTCCTGGCAGTCGAAAGCATGAGACGTTGGACGGAGTCTTCGTCCATCGTTTCCGGTATGCCCCCGATAGATTTGAGAAGTTGGCCTATCAGGGAGGGGTATTGGCCAACCTCCGAAAATCGTTTTGGGTCGTCGGGTTAATCCCCATTTTTTTAATAGCCCAATCGGTGGCGGCATTTCGGCTTATGACACGCCGACAGATTCGGATTATCCATGCCCATTGGTTGTTCCCGCAGGGGCTGGTCGCCATTTTAGTCAAGGCGTTGCTCGGTCATAATGTCAAAGTCCTGTGCACCTCCCACGGCGGCGATCTCTACGGGTTGAGGGGGGCTTTTTTCGGTGCGATAAAAAAAATGGTCGCCGCCAGATGCGACCATCTGACTGTAGTGAGCCGCTCCATGCGCGAGGACTTGCTGAAGCTGGGGGTCGCCGAGGAAAAGATTTCGGTCATCCCCATGGGTGTGGACCTGCAGCATCGCTTTGTTCCAACAAAGACGCCGGCTCCGGCGCAGTCGCTGCTTTTTGTGGGCCGATTGGTTGAAAAGAAGGGGCTGCGCTATCTTTTGGAGGCGATGCCAAAAATTATTGAACGATTTCCCGATTCACACCTTACTGTGGTTGGGGATGGGCCCGAGCGCACGAATTTAGAGAAGTTGACACACCATTTAGGCGTGCAAGGTCGAGTCGAATTTTTAGGTGCACTGCCCAACGAGGAACTGCCTCTACTCTACCAGCAAGCTGGGATTGTGGTTTTCCCCTCGGTGGTCGGCAAGGATGGAGATCGTGAAGGGTTCGGCCTGGTTTTAGTGGAAGCAATGGGTTGTGGATGTGCCCTGGTTGTTACGAACCTCCTAAGCATGGAAGATATTGTAAAGAATGAAGAGACGGGGATAGTTGTGGATCAGAGAAATGCGCCGCAACTGGTCGATGCCGTTCTTCGGTTAAGGAATAATCCAAAACTTAGGTTGGAATTTGCAGAAAAGGCTCTACGGCATGTGCGTAAGTATTTTGACTGGCAAATTATCGTTCGGGAATATGCGGTAATTCTTGGTCTTGCGGCTAAAGGTAGCTGACAAATGTTTCAACGCTATGATTATATATATATGACTGAAATATTATGACACATACTATGCCGGCAGTCTGGTTTCCCGCTATCCAAGCAGGTAGCGGGATAGATGTGTTTACAAAAAGCCTGGTTAATGGTCTGCGAAAACAGGGTGTCCGCGCAGAAATCGGCTGGCTCCCGCATTACACCGAATATGCCCCGTGGGCAGTCAGACAACTAAAACTACCATCCTGGGCCAACATAATCCACGTAAACAGCTGGTTGCCAAAACGCTTTGTTCCGCAATTTGTGCCCATGGTGGTTACCGTTCACCATGTTGTTCATGATCCAAATTTTTCACCGTATAAAAGCCAATTGCAGACAATCTATCATCGCGTTTGGATTTTGCCATTGGAGGAATGGATCATAAAGCACTCCAACCGCGTGGTTGCCGTCAGCAATTTTACTGCACGGCAGGTCAAATCTGTATTCAAAAGGCCAGGTGTTGATGTTATCCATAACTGGGTGGATACAAAAATTTTTAGGCCTGAAGGGTGCTATCAGCCAAACCGACCATTTCGCCTGCTGTTTGTCGGCAATTGGAACTGGCGAAAGGGATCTGATCTTCTTCCAAAAATCATGAAGCGTTTAGGGAATGATTTTGAGCTGCGATTTACGGCAGGCCTTCAGCAACGGAAAGTCTCCGGAAAACTTCCATCCAATATGATGCCTTTGGGCCCGATCCGAAGCACTTTAGAGATGGCGGATTGCTATCGAAGTTGTGATGCACTTCTATTTCCCTCACGCTTAGAAGGCTTTGGGTTAGCTGCGTTGGAGGCCCAGGCGTGTGGCCTGCCGGTTATTGGGTCGATAGGGACTTCTTTAATGGAAGTTGTTGAAGACAGAATCACTGGGCTGCTCTGCCCAATAAATGATGTTGAGGCGTTTGCATCAGCTGCTCGATTGCTGGCGAAGGAACCTTCCCGGCGGCGAGCAATGGGTGAATCCGCCCGGGAGCGAGTTGAGCGCAATTTCTCTGAGGCAAAAAGCGTGGGCAAATACATTGACTTCTACCTTCAGGTAGTTAATCGCAGTCGAAGTTGACTTCGAAGGTTATCTCAAAAATTAAATTGGGAATTTTTTGTGTCATTCCAGAATTGTATATGTAAGCACGGATGTATTATTTTTGGCTCTTCGCTATTTTGAGTGGGTAAATGTTGAGTGCCAAGACATCGTGGACATGATTTACTCAACGTAGTTTGTAATCGAGCTCTTCTACTTGGGTTTTGTCCAGGTTCCAATTTAATTTTTTGATCTTTGACATCGACCGTAGCCACCACATACTCGTACTGGAGCTCTGGCGGGACGCGGAACAGTTCGCTGAAGATATTCAATTTCAGGTCACTGCTGTTGTTGTTGGAAGATGCGGGATCCGATCGCCAGCAAAGATGTAATATAATCCTTTGGTGCCCATATTAACGGTCTCGAAATTGAATTGACACGTTTTGTAAAATATCCCTTGCCCCTCTTTGCCAAAGAGGGAGAATCCCTCCCCTTTGAAAAGGGAGGTTTGGAGGAATTTTCGGAGAGCGTCCTGATAATTATGAGGCCGTTAATATAGCTGATAACCGGCTCTGGTCAGCCATTATTTGGAGAGCAGTTAAAAAATTTTGTGAGTTCTTTATAAAAAACAGAGATGAAGGCTTGTAGTGGAACTTTGCTATGCTGGCGAAACGAGCGTAACACTGCACGTCCCCCTAAGGCGATAGTGCGACCCAAGAACATTATTATTTTATCCAGGTGGGAGACGGCCAATTTAGATATTAGAAGAAAATGCCCGGAAACAACATGATATTCGTAGAAAAAATGTCCATGCGGTGCGGAAGCGCTACCAATATGATGTAATGAGATATCCGCCACTGCAAGTTTCTTCCCACACCGATGCATTTTCCAACTAAGGAAAACATCCTCACCATACATGAAAAAGTCCTCATCGAACAAATTAGAGCCAACAAGGGCATTCGGTACCAGAAGGCAGCAAGCGCTCAGATACTGAAATGCACCAGGTATTTTTCGCCTGCTTAATAACCCAAATGTTTTTTGATACCATAGGCGACTATTATTGCTACTTCCAATCTCAGATGGACCGACAATACAATCATTCGAATATTGCTCGCTCACAGCAATCAATTGTTTTAAACTTCCGGCAGACACCAACGTATCGTTGTTTAAGAGCAGATAGTAGTCCGAATTTTGCCGATTTTTCAACCACTTTATCGCAAAATTCATACCGCCTGCAAATCCCCGGTTTCGCCAACTTGTCAGTACTACTATATCTTGAGGCAATCCAGTTTTATCAATCTTTTTGAGAAGAGCCTTAAGTATAAGACTTGACGAACCATCTTCGCTGTTGTCTACGATTACTATGCTTGTGAACCCTTCATTTTTCAAGGATTCTGCGCAACGGATGGCCAGTGCCGGATTGCGATAATCTAATATGACAGCGCACACTACGCGCATAACTTTTTACACCTCCTTCCTATTCGAAATAATAAAATTCAAAATTGGCTATATTTTGAAAATATTAGCGGCTATTGATTAGTAAAAATACTCAAAACGTTCGGCCGTAATCTGCTTTTTGTAAATGCAAAAAGTTCATCTAAATACATTTCATAAGTATGAAGCCGGCGTGTATTCGAAAGAGACCATGGCCAGTCGAAGTACCGGTCAATAACAATGAACGAACGATAGCCAAAATTGGACAGCATATAAAAGATTTGATTCAGGTCTTCAGCGGTAAGCAAAAAGAGATGAAGCTCAATGAAAAGTTTCGGTTTCAGTTTTGATAAAACATTTTTAGCTCCTTCGAGGGCATGAATTTCTGCCCCTTCAATATCCATACGGATTATAGTCGGTTCCCAATTTAGCTCTGCACACAAACGGTCGATTGATACGGTTTTTACAGTTATAGTTTCAGTTGGACGAAGAACCTTTTGATGGATAAGAGCACCCCAGTTCCCGATCGAGGAACGGTAGAAGGCGGCTTCTCCGTTGGACTTAGAAGCTGCAACATTATAAAGTTGCAATCTCGGAAGTAAAAATTGCGAATTCAATTTTGCACATTGATACAATTCAGGATCAGGTTCTATCCCTATAAGAGAACCGTGTTCGCGGATAATGGGTGATGCAACCGCAATGTAATAGCCGATGTTGGTTCCCACATCCAAAACGCGGTCTTTCGGTCGGAGTTGGCGTTGATAGATCGCTGTAGATTCAGGTTCGTGTACACCAAACAAGAGAAGTTCTTCAGCGATTCCGCCTCGTCGGGTTGGCAAAAAAAGTTTTGATTGGAAGACTATTGCATAATTGAGTTTTAAACGATTTCGTCTGAGCAATTTTAAAAAATAGTAACGATAAATACCTAATCCAATAATTCTGCGGAAATATTCAGAGAGGCCAAAAATTTTGAGCTGCTTTGAGATGTTCTTAATGCGTGCAGATAATAAAAATCTATACATTTATTTTTCCTTCCAAAGATAATTTACGTTTTTTGTATATTAAAGTATAAAGCAATATGGTGATCATGATAAGTTCTGAAATATAAGTGGCAACGACTGAACCCTTCCAACCCCATAACGGTATCCACCATAGATTCAATAGGACATTGCTTGTTGCTCCAGCTATAATGGCTTGGCTTGAAATCTTTTGGAGGTCGGAAGCAACGGCAGTATTTGATAAAAAAATTCTCAGAATTGATAGTGTTGGCAAAATCGATAACCATCTAAGTGCATTAGATGATTCAGAAAAACTTTCGCCTAAAATCAAGGGGACAACCTCAGCTCCGAAAAAAAGAACCAACCCAAACGCCGTTGTGAACGAAAGGAGTAGTGGAGAGAATTTAAACATCAATTTCATTGCAGCCGAAACGCCCTCTTCACCCTTTCGGCAGAGTTGGCTGAAGGTGCTGGATATGAATGCGAGGGCTGGCAGCATAACAATATCCGTAATCCGATACCCTGCGGAATAAACACCTGAAGATTCCAAGCTATCCATGCGTGCAAGCATTGCCTTGTCCAAGTCAGCATGGACTTTACTTGCAGTACTTCCAATAGCAAAATGCGCTCCTTTGCCGAAAGAATGAATATATCCGTGGAGGTTCCAGAGTGGTGGAAAAAAGCGATTTATAACCATGCAAAGTGATATTCCTGCTGCGAAAAGACTGGCAATTAGGTACGCGATTGCCCAAATGTCGATGTCAATATTTTGGCAAAAAAGCGATACTATAACCAGCGCGATTATGCGTAATGCAGTGAGAAGTGATTGGATACAACCTACCCATCCCATGTGGTCTTGCGCCTGATAGCATCGAGCAGACAGATCAACAATTGGCACTGCAAAAAGCTCTGAAGCCGCAAATAAAAACAAAGAAAGCTTAGGTACTTCAGGAGGCAAGACCAATACTGCTAATAATATCGCTAAACAAAATAGGGGTAAGAAAGTGAAACCAACTGCAAGCAGGGAACGCGCAAATTGTTCTGCAAAAAGATGGGGCGAACGCGAAACTTCTCTGACCAATAAAATCCCTGAACCGCAACCAACAAGTGGGTTGAACACTGCTACAATCGCCAATATAGAAACGTAGATACCGTAACCCTCCAAAGATAGCATTCGTGCCATCATGATAAACATGATTGCCTGAAGAACTGCACGCAATTCAAGAAAAAGCGATAAGCGTAAAGTACTAAATCCTAACCGTCCTATCCGCAATGATGAAAGCCAATGTATCACCATAAACTATCTTTGGATACCACATTCAGCCGGTACAGGCCAAATCATAGTTGATTGTTTCGATAATTTTTACACAGCAATTGCTCTGGTAGCGGTTAACTCTTTTACGAAACATATGCCGCAGAAGAAACTCTATCAACTGAGAGAAAGCGATTTGACTATGGTACATGCTTGGAGCTTTTTTTAAAAAATAATTTTGCAGGTAGAGTACCAACCGAATCAACCTAAATTCAAGTCGATAAGAGCCAAAATAATTCACCGCTTAACACGTAGTTGGCCTATATTCGAGAAATATGAGACGGACAATTCTGATCTTTCTTATAAATCAATAATTGGGGTCGCTTGCTTAGTTCGGCAGCAAATTGGTTTAACTCGTCGGTTTTAAATACAAGTGTTCTTATTTTCCGATTAATATAATGCTCCGTTTTTTTTGTCAGATCGTTGAGATGAAACGAATCGATATCTCCGACAAAAACTAAGTCAATGATGCCGGTATCCTTCCCATCAGCGTAATCGCCAATAAGATAGGCTGCTTCCAGGTTGCCCAGACGGTTGACGATGCTGTCGACTACCTGGTCGATACCCATGACCTTTTGGACCATGGAGCTGAGTTCGGGAAAGAGACTGTGAGCGGTGTTGGCGCTGTACATGACGTTGCGCCCATTTTTTTCCGACTTTAAGAGCTGGGTCTTGGTCAGTTGGTTCAACTCTTCCCGCACGGCATTGGTGGAGACGCCGAACTCCTTTGACAATTCTCTCAGGTACGAGCGTGTACCCGGGTTCAAGAAAAACCGCATGAGCAGTTTGATGCGGGTTTTCGACGAAATGAGACCGGATAGAAGGTTTTCCAAGACAACTCCATAATGAGTAGAATTTATACTCATTATACGATAAGAATAGCTTTGCGTCAAATATGCAAAATACGTGCGAAAGCTGCAACGACCAAAGCTGTTCTTGACAGAGGCGCGGCGATCTCCTATAGAGCCTTTCTGGCTAAGTAGCTGAGAGACCGAAATATTTCAACTTTTTGGAATCAAAATAAAACAGGCCGGCAGCGGATCAGCAGGCCCTTTTTTACAGATGATTCGGGAAGACAGCCGTCATTGAGGAATCGCAATGAAACAAGTTTTTGACATCAAGCCTGCCCAAGGGAAACTCGGCATCCTCATCCCCGGGATGGGGGCTGTGGCCACGACGTTTATTGCTGGAGTTCTGGCCGTGCGCAAAAACCTCGGCAAGCCGATCGGATCCCTCACTCAGATGGGGACGATCCGGCTCGGCAAACGCACCGAGAAGCGCAGACCCAGGATCAAGGAGTTCGTGCCTCTGGCCGAATTGAGCGACATCGAGTTCGGCGGCTGGGACATCTTTGAGGACAGCGCCTACGAGGCGGCCTGTAAGGCGGGGGTGCTGGAGCGTACGCTGCTCGATCAGCTGCGCGCCGAGCTGGAGGCGATTCGGCCGATGCCGGCGGTGTTCGAGCAGGCCTATGTCAAGCGGTTGACAGGCAGCAACGTGAAGCAGGGCAAGACCAAGATGGAGCTTGCCGAAAAGGTGCGGGAGGACATCCGCAACTTCAAGTCGAGCCGCAAACTCGACCGTCTGGTCATGATCTGGTGCGGAAGCACCGAGATTTTTATCGAAAGCGGCCCGGTGCACCAGTCATTGGAGGTGTTCGAGCAGGGGCTGCGGGAGAACCACCCGGCCATCGCCCCCAGCATGATCTACGCCTATGCCGCCCTGAAAGAGGGACTGCCCTACGCCAACGGCGCCCCCAACCTGACGGTGGACATCCCCGCACTCCAGCAGCTGGCGAAAGAGAAGAAGCTGCCCATCGCCGGCAAGGACCTCAAGACCGGCCAGACCCTGATGAAGACCATCTTGGCGCCGGGCTTCAAGGCGCGCATGCTCGGGATGAACGGCTGGTTCTCGAGCAACATCCTCGGCAACCGCGACGGCGAGGTGCTGGACGACCCCGACTCCTTCAAGTCCAAGGAGGTGAGCAAGCTAGGTGTGCTCGACTACATCCTGCAGCCGGATCTTTACCCCGACCTGTACGCCAACCTCTACCACAAGGTGCGCATCCACTACTACCCGCCCCGGGGCGACAACAAAGAGGGCTGGGACAACATCGACATCTTCGGCTGGCTCGGCTACCCGATGGAGATCAAGATCGATTTTCTTTGCCGCGACAGCATCCTGGCGGCGCCCATCGTCCTCGACCTCGCTCTGTTCCTGGACTTCGCCGCCCGCTGCGGGATGAGCGGGATCCAGGAGTGGCTCTCGTTTTACTTCAAAAGCCCCATGGTGGCCGAGGGGCTCTACCCGGAGCACGACCTTTTCATTCAGCTGAAGAAGCTCAAGAACACCCTGCGGCACATCATGGGCGAGGAGCTGATTACACATCTTGGTCTCGAATACTACGATTAGTTGGTTTGAAAGCCCTGTCTGACGGCCAATGACGGTGTTGTCCTGCGGCTCGAAATGCTCACGTACATGTGTAGGGCTCCGCTTTCAAGCCGCGGGACGCCTTGCACTTGGGCGTGATCCAGGGCTTTGAAACCGCCTTGCGATGGCTTTTTAAAAAGCGAGTCAAGCTCGCGCGCCGTGCCGGCCCCGCTTCAGCGGGGAACTTGGACCTCCTGCCAATCCATTTCAGTATGCTCCTCTTGTGGGAGCGGCTTCCAGCCGCGATAACGGCGCGTTTTTGCCAAGGCAGTGCTTCCTCTGATAAAATTCCAACTGAAACCCAAACCTCATCGCGGCGTGCTCTCTCATGACTTCTTTTTGCATTTTAGTCGGTCTCTGGCTCCTCGACATGGCGGCGCTGGCGGCCATAGGGCCGCTGGGGCACCAGCTGCCGCTCGCCATGATTTTGTATGCGTTGGGGTTTGTGCTGCTCATTGCCCTTGTCCGTTGTTTTCCTGCAAGGCTCAATCCTCAGCATGCCTGGCTTTTAGTGGTTGCGCTGGGGGTAGCCGCCCGGCTCCTCTTTCTTCCCTATCCCCCCGGCAACGACATCTTTCGCTACATCTGGGAGGGTCATGTCCAGAACCACGGCATAAACCCCTATCTCGTGGCTCCGGACAATCCGGCTCTGGACCATCTCGCGCAAGGCGGGCTCGACGCCATCCGCGACGGGGTCAACCACGCCTGGCTCACGGCGGCCTATCCCCCGGCGGCATTGCTGCTCTTCCGGCTGATGGCATGGGTCAGTCCCAGCATTTTTTTCTTCAAGGCGGTTCTTATGCTCTTTGACCTGGGGGTGATGGCGGTGCTGATGCGCCTGCTGGCGGCCCGCGGGCTGCCGGCTTCGCGGCTGCTCTTCTACGCCGCCAACCCCCTGGTGATCGTCTTTACCGCCGGCCAGGGGCACCTGGATGTCATCCAGGCGTTTTTTGTATGCCTGGCTTTTCTGCTGCTCGCTCAGCGCCGGACCGTGGCCGGGGGCGTCTCCCTGGGCCTGGCGGTCATGTCGAAGTACCTTTCCGCAGTGGCGCTGCCGTTTCTGCTCAAGCCCGAATACCGCTGGAAAAACCTGGCGGTGCTGATACCTCTGCTCTTGTACCTGTCGTTTCTTTCCGCCGGCGGGGGGATTTTCAACTCCCTGTTTTTTTTCGGCTCTTCCATGCATTACAATGACTCGATTGCGGATCTCCTGCGCTCATTATTGGGACCGTTCTCGGTGCCGGTGCTCCCGGTCCTGCTTTTTATCTGCCTCTCTTGGGTGCTTTTCACGGAAGACGACCCGCTGCGCGCGGTATATTTGGCAGTCGGCTGCCTGCTTTTGTTCCTGCCCACCTTGCATCCTTGGTACCTGGTGCTCGTGTCGCCGTTTCTCTGTTTTTTTCCCTCCGGCGCCTGGGTCTACCTTCAAGCGGCGATGCTCTTCACCTTTCCGGTGATGGCGACCGAGTTGGCCAGCGGAAGTTTCTACGAAATCGGTTGGCTCAAGGCAATCGAGTATATTCCGTTTTACGGGCTGCTCGTCATGGGCCTGTTTCGTAACACTCAGGTCATTGCCGGACGCCGGTACGACGCCCCGAACTCCATATCGGTGATCATTCCGACCTTCAACGAGGCTGCGCACATTGGAGACTGTCTGGCGTCGATCGAACGCGACGGGCCGATCCGGCAGGTCATCGTCGCCGACGGCGGCTCGACCGACGAGACCGTAGGCATCGCCAGGGCAAGAGGCGTACGGGTCATCCACAGCGAGAAGGGCAGGGGGATTCAGATCGCAGCTGGGGCGCAAACTGCCAAGGGAGATGTCCTGCTGATCCTACATGCCGACAGTGTGCTGCGGGCCGGTGCGGCGGAGCTTATCATCCGCGCTCTGTCGGCGGCGCCGGATGCGGTGGGGGGGTGTTTCGGGATGGCGTTTGAAGGTGGGGGCATTGCCACGCGGGGGATTGCGTGGCTGAACAATTTCAGGGCCATGGCGGCCGGCATCGCCTTTGGAGACCAGGCCCAGTTCGTCCGGGCCGAGGCCCTGCGCCGCATCGGGGGGGTGCCGGCCCTGATGCTCATGGAAGACGTAGAGCTGTCGCTGCGGTTGAAGCGCATTGGGCGCGCGATCTATTTGAAAAGAGGGGTCACCGTATCCGGCCGGCGCTGGCAGCGCGGCTCTTCCGGAAGAAACTTCTTTATGGTGGTGGGGCTGTTTTTCAGTTATCTGCTCAAACGGCGCCTCGGCCTGAACCCGGATGAAAGAGGGTATTACCGCAAATATTACAGGAGTAATATGTGATATTGGGGTAAATTATCTCGATTATCATTAAGGCTGATGAAGTTGAGGTAAAGGATTTTGTTTCGTAATGTTCACAAAAAACAGCGCCTTGCCGGTTAAGGGACAACCCAATCACCACTCGGCTTCGTAAGCATCCGGACCCAGGTTCCACTTGCGGCCGTAGACGTGGATGCGGCGGGTTTCACCGCCGCGGTCGCAGAGCTTGCCGCCGTCATGGATCCAGGCGAGCATGCCGCCGCGCAGGTTCAGAAGGAGGATGCCTTCTTTTTTCAGTTTGGCGGCGAGTTTGCCGCTGCGGTAGCTGATGGTGCAGTAGCCGATCAGGGTGCGGCCGCCGTATTTTGCGGGATCCCTCAGGAACTCCTTCTCGGTGACGGCGCCGGGCAGCATCGAAATCTCCTGCTCCCGCTCATCACGCACGTCGATAAAAAGCGCCCGGTCCTCTTTCAAAAGCTGCATTGCCGCGGCAGGTTCGATGTCCTCGACATCCGCAAAATCTTTCTTGTAGTTGCGGTACATCGCCTCGATTTTTGCACGCTTCTCCGCGTCGTTCATTCTATCCGCCGCCCAGCCGAGCGGCAGCCAGCCCACTGAAAACACCCAGGCCAGCCCAATGCATATTAATCGTCTCATAATTGTCTTTACGTTGTCATTCCGGCAGAAGCCGAAATCCACATGATTGCTGGATGCCGGATCAAGTCCGGCATGATGGTATTATTTCGCATCGATTAATAAGAGGGTGTTTCGAAAATATCGGGTTTCCGGGTTCATCATCTCGCGCTTTTTGTGGGAGCGGCATCCTGCCGCGATTATTCCGGTCCCGCCAAGGCAGGACTCCCAAACGTTAAGGACGCGCGACCGCAGGCCACCTTCGATTACACTTCACATCCGTGAGCAAATCAGGCAACGGCCATGGGTGCCGGCAGCATCTCCGCCAGGGCTTGCAGTGCCAGGCGGTAGCCTGAAGCACCCAGCCCGATGATCTGCCCGATCACCACCGCGGCCATGAGCGAGGCGTGCCGGAACTCCTCGCGCTTGTGGATGTTCGACAGGTGCACCTCGATCACCGGCACCTCGAGCAGGGCCAGGGCGTCCCGGATGGCGATGGAGGTGTGGGTGTAGGCGGCCGCGTTGATGATCAGGCCCGCGCAGCCGCCGATGGCCTGCTGGATCCGGTCGACAATCTCCCCCTCGCGGTTGGACTGGAAGGCCTCGACCGTCAGCCCCAGCCGGGCGCCGAACTCTGCGAGGCCGCGGTTGATCTCATCCAGCGTGGTGCGCCCGTAGATCTCGGGCTCGCGGCGGCCCAGCAGGTTCAGATTGGGGCCATGAATGACAAGGATCTTGGGGGGCGAGGCGGCCGAAAGGCTCATGGGGTCTCCTTATCCGCCGGCCAGGCGGCGCAGGGCTTCGATCGTTTGACGGTAGTTCGAACTTTTGAAAATTGCCGACCCGGCCACGAACACATCGGTTCCGGCTGCTGAGATCTCCGCGATGGTCTGGTTGCTCACCCCGCCGTCAACCTCGATCAGGGTGCTGAGTCCCTTTTCCGATATCATGCGGCGCAGCGCGGCAATCCTGGCGATGCTGTTGGGGATGAAGGCCTGGCCGCCGAAGCCCGGGTTGACGCTCATGACCAGCACGAAATCCAGGTATTCCAGGATCCACCGGAGGGACTCGACCGGGGTGGCCGGGTTCAGCACGACTCCGGGCCGGGCCCCCGCATCGCGGATGAGCTGGACCGTGCGGTTCAGATGGACGCAGGTTTCCACATGCACGCAGATGGTGGATGCCCCGGCCCGCGCGAAGTCGGCGACGTAGCGCTCGGGTGCGGTGATCATCAAGTGGACGTCGATCGGCAGGGTGGTGACCTTGCGGACGGCTTCCACAACCATGGGGCCGAAGGTGATGTTGGGGACGAAATGCCCGTCCATCACGTCGGCATGAATCCAGTCGGCTCCGGCAGCCTCTATGGCCCGGATCTCATCCCCGAGGCGGGAGAAATCGGCTGAAAGTATCGATGGGGCAATAAGTTTCATTTTGTCCTCTGTAGCATAATAGTTCCATAAAAACAAAATGTTATTAATAATTAGTTAATGTTTGAATTTATGCCTCAAACGCACTGCGAAGAAGCCGTCCATATACCGCAGGTGCGGATAGGTTTGCAAGCAACCCGTGGAGCCGACCAGCGGGCGAACGGACCCGGGCAGGTCGTCGGTCCGGTTCTCGGTGCGGAAGCTCCGGTCTTTCGCCAAGAACGCTTTAATCACAGCCTCTGTCTCTTCCGGCTCGGGGCTGCACACGGAATAGACGATGATCCCGCCCGGTTTGAGGCAGTCGGCGGCATGCTTCAGCAGCCGCGTTTGCATACCGGCCAGCGCCCGCAGCTCACGCGTGGAAGAGGTCCAGCGGATGTCCGGGTTGCGGCCCAGGGTGCCCAGGCCGGAGCAGGGCGCATCCAGCAGCACCCGGTCGAAGCGGCCGCTGAAGGCATCGGGCGGCCTGCCGGCCGCATC